>JAISIL010000021.1 GCA_031262035.1 Spirochaetaceae bacterium
TTGAATAAGGGCATTATCAGTATAGCAGCCCCGCCAAGCGGCGACCTCCCTCTAAGCGGCGTCAGTTTCTGCTTTACCGGCGAACTCCACAGCATGAAACGGAATGAGGCAGAGGCAAGGGTAAAAGCCCTTGGCGGCTCGGCTAAATCCTCCGTTACAAAAGACCTAAGCTATTTAGTCACCAACGACCCCGCTTCCAACAGCGGCAAAAACAAAAAGGCCAGGGAATTGGGCATTCAGGTGATAGACGAAGATGCGTTTTTGAAGATGACCACATAGACAAGTGGTCTCGATAAACTCGACCACCGGTGGTTGAGCCTGTCGAAACCACTTGTCCGTGAAGTCCGTATTGTCCGTGATTAATTTTTTTTTATTTTTTTCTCAAAACCTCTTGACTAAAAATCACTATTATGTTATACTTATTACAAGTAATACTTGATACCAGTATAAATAGATACCAGTAATACAATATACTGATAAAAGGAGAGAAAGTGTATGAAAAATCTGATTGACCTTATCATTGGAGCAAGGGAAGACAAAAGGATTTGGCGTTCCCTGCAAAAAAAGGCCGCGGCGCTGCCGCCCGATTACCGTTTTGTCTATAAAAAGATGGAAACCTACATGATGTATTATGCAGGTGGTGACGGTATGGACATTGTCGACCTCTGCATCGGCCTTGTCGACCTCTTTGAAGGGGCCATTGCCGAGGGCAAGCCGGTGGCCGCCGTCATTGGTAGCGACCCCGCAGCCTTCTGCGACGACCTTATCCGTAACGCAGACACCTGGACGGATAAGTGGCGGGTGAAACTGAATGAATCCATTCGTGAAAAACTGAAGAATAAATAGTTCCTCCCCTCCCCTTGCGGGAGGGGTTGGGGGAGGGGTTACCAATAAAAAATGGTGCCTGGCACCAAGGGACCGGTGGTAGATGCCCTTCCCCGGTGGTCGAGCCTGTCGAGACCACATGTCTGTGATGTCAGTTGTTAAAAGAGGAGTATAACTATGAACAATGCAATTGAAGTAAAGGATTTACACAAATCCTTCAAGAAAAAACACAGGGAACGCCTTTCTGTGTTGGAGGGCTTGAGTTTCACTGTGCCAAAGGGGACAATCTTTGCCCTGCTTGGTTCAAATGGTGCGGGGAAGACCACTACCATCAAGATTTTGACAACCCTGCTGAAACCGGATAGCGGCACTGTGACTGTCTGCGGCTTTGATGTGCAGAAAAACGCAAGCAAGGTGCGGGAGAACATCAGCCTGACCGGGCAATTTACTGCGGTTGATGATATTCTGACAGGCCGTGAAAATCTGCAACTGGCAGGCCGTTTGCGCCATCTGAAAAATTACAAGGATGTTGCCGAGGATATGCTTGCCCGTTTTGGCCTTTCCGAGGCGGCGGACCGTTATGTTTCTACCTATTCAGGTGGTATGCGCCGTCGGCTTGACCTTGCCATGAGCCTTGCCGGCAACCCGCCGCTTATCTTCCTCGATGAGCCGACCACCGGCCTTGACCCCGAAGCCCGCAATGCCGTTTGGGATATGGTCAGGCAGTTGAAAGATGGCGGCACTACAATTATGCTCACCACCCAGTATCTGGAAGAAGCAGACCAATTGGCCGACAGTATAGCAATATTACACAAGGGAAAAATTGCCGTAGAAGGCAGCCCCACCGAACTGAAAAAACTTCTGCCCCAAGCAAAAACAGAAATGGTAGTGAAGCAGCCCACATTGGACGAGGTATTCTTTTCGGTGATAGAAGGAAATATCGGAGGAAAAAATGAATAAACTAAACGACACTGCTGCCATGACAGGCAGAATGATGAAACACATGTATCGCAGTCCTGATACGGTTATCACGGTGATTATTATGCCGGTGATGATGCTTCTTCTTTTTGTGTATGTGCTTGGTGGGGCGATGTCTACAGGAGATGGCAGTATGGATTATAAGGCCTACATCATTCCGGGGATTATGCTTTTTTGTGTTGCAACGGCGACATCCTATACGGCATGGCTTTTGAACGAAGATATTAGTAAAGGTATTTTCGAACGCTTTCATTCGCTGCCCATTGCAAAGTCCTCTATTTTAAATGGGCATGTAATTACCAGTCTGGTGTTTAATTTTGTATCGATTGCCCTGGTGTTGATTGTTGCACTGATTATCGGTTTCAGGCCGCAGGCAAGTTTTGCAGAATGGCTTATAGCCATTGTCCTTATGGCGGTTTTTGTTATTGCCCTTTCCTGGATGGCCGTGTTTTTCGGCCTTATTGCACACTCGAGCGAAACGGCAAGCGTCTTTACCTACCCGATTATGGGGCTTATCTTTGTCAGCTCCGCCTTTGCGCCACTTGATACTATGCCGCCCGGCCTGCATGTGTTTGCCCAATATCAGCCGCTTACTCCGATTATCAATTCATTCCGTAGCCTTTTATCGCAGGGCATTATCACCGGCGGCCTTGCGATTGCTTTTGGGTGGTGCCTGGCACTCTGGGCCTTATTCCAGTCCCTTTCCGCCTGGGCTTACCGAAGGAGGATGCACTAAAATGAACACTAAAATGAACATGAAGATAAACACCAACAATATACTACAAGCAGGTGACAACATTACCGAAATGCTCAAAGGCGTGTTGGAAGGCTGCGTGCTGGAAATTATCAGCAGAAAAGAAACCTACGGCTATGAAATAACACGGGAGCTAAACGCCCTGGGTTTTGAGGATGTAGTCGACGGCACGGTGTATACCATTTTGGTGCGCCTCGAAAAAAATAAACTGGTAGACACTGAACAAAAAAAATCGAACATGGGCCCACCGCGAAAATTCTTCCGCCTGAACGATAAGGGCAGGGCGGAACTGGAAAGCTTCTGGCGAAAATGGGCCTTTGTGTCATCCCGGATTGAAGCGATGCGCAGGGCAAAATCATTTAACTTTATAGGTAACCACGAATAACACGAATGGCCTTCGTGTCGGCAAAGCCGATTCGTGTATATTCGTGGTTGTTTTTTATGATTTCAAAGTTAAATGATTTTGCCCTGAGGCGATACGTGAGCTTTATTGACAATATTATCGAAGTTAAGATATAATACGATAAGTAGTGCAATGCTCTCATTAAATGATATTTCTTTTTCCTATCCTTCCTCGATAGAACCGGTGCTGAGCAATATCAGTGTTGATTTTTATGATGGCTGGACGGGTGTCATTGGGGATAATGGTGCGGGGAAAAGCACCTTGTTAAAACTCTGCACAGGAATTCTCGAAGCAAGTGCGGGAAACATAACAGGCGGGGGCGGTGTTTATATTCCTCAGCGGACGGACACGCCATTGGAAGGCGAGGCTTCGTCGCTCAGTGCTGAGGATTTTATTTGTTCCAGCGATGGTGTGGCGAAGCGGCTGATTAGCAGGCTAAAGATACAGGATGATTGGCTTAGCCGCTGGGATACTCTGAGCCATGGGGAGCGGAAGCGTTTTCAGTTGGGCTTCTGTCTCTGGGGTATAGAAACAGGAAGCGCCTCCGGATTACTGGCTGTTGATGAGCCGACCAATCATCTGGATAATGATGCAAAAAATCTGATTGCCGCAACTCTTGCCGAGTTCAGGGGAGTAGGTCTTATTGTAAGCCATGACCGGGCATTGTTGGACAAACTCTGTTTCCAGTGCCTTTTTCTCCGGGCCGGTCATGCAGTCCTCCGTCCCGGTGGCGTGAGTGCCGGGCTTGCCGAGGAGGAACGGGAAGCATTGTCGGCAAAACGGCAGCGGGAAAATCTGAAGGCCGAGAAAAACCGGCTTGCCGTGGAACTTGACCGGAGGCAGCGTTCCGTTGCGGCAAGTAAAAGCCGTGTTTCCAAAAAGCATGTTGACCCAAAAGACCACGATACAAAAGGAAAAATCAATCTTGCCCGCTTAAGCGGAAAAGACAGAGGCGCCGCCGATAGTTACAAACAGATGCAGTCCCGTGTCGGCCGCCTTGACGATGCCCTGAGTGCAAGCGAAAAAACCGGCGAACGGAAAACTGGTGTCCAACTTTTTGGTGAACGCTATCAGGGTGATGTTCTTTGCAAGGACCCGCTGATTTTACCCGATGACCGTATTGCTCTCAGCGGCCCGAATGGCAGCGGAAAAACGACTTTAATAAAGAAGATAGTTAAGGGCTTGCGTGAATCCACTGCCGACATTCCCTTCCTTTATATTCCCCAGGAAATAACAGAAGATGAAGGGCGGCAGATTGTGGCCAGTCTGAAAATGCTGAACGATAAGGCCCTTGGCGAAACGCTTTCCCGTTTTTCCCGGCTTGGTTCCGACCCAACGGCAATTCTGCAAACCCTTTCACCCAGCCCCGGAGAACTTCGTAAACTGATGCTGGCAATGGGGGTTATTGATGCAAGGGAGACGAAAGAGCCGGTGCTGATTATCATGGACGAGCCGACTAATCATCTCGACCTTCGGTCTATCCTCTTGCTGGAAGATATGCTGAAAAACTGCCGCTCCGCATTATTGCTTGTCAGCCACGATGAAGTATTTCTGCACAATCTCTGCACAAAAGAGTGGCGGCTCTGATTATTACCATGTGGTCTCGACAGGCTCGACCACCGGTGGTTGAGCCTGTCGAAACCACTTGTCTATAATTCTTCCTTAAACAACTCGCCCAGTGCCTTAATCCCCTGGTCGATTCGTTCGGGCGATTCGTTGCTGAAATTGAGGCGTAAGGTGTTGGGCCCTGAACCGTCGGCATAAAACACTGAGCCCTGTATGTAAGCTACATTCCGTTCTATTGCCTTGGGGAACACTTCGGCAGTGTTTATTTTGCTACCCTTGCCGATAAATTCACCCCAGATGAAAAGGCCGCCTTCAGGATTATTGAACTGAAACTCTTCGGGCATGTATTTTTGCAAGGCCGCTACCATGGCATCCTTTCTTTGCCGGTAAATGGGGATGCTCTTTTCGATGTTCGGGTAGAAATAGCCCTTTTGCAGATACTTTGCGATGGCCATCATACTAAGATTCGAGGTGTGAAGGTCTGTTCCCTGTTTGCCGATTGCCATTTTGCGGATAATATCGGCTTGCCCTATAGCAAAACCGCATCGCATACCCGGCGAAATGGTCTTGGAAAAAGAAGACAGATATACTACACAGTCAGCCGTATCAAAACTTTTCATTGCCGGAACGGCCGTGCCTGAATACCGAAGCTTGCCGTAGGGGTCGTCTTCGGCTACAACTACACCGTAACGGCCTGCCAATTCTGCCGCCGCCTTCCGCTTTGCCGCTGAATGGGTTTTGCCGGTGGGGTTCGAAAAGGCGCTAATCACATACAGCAATTTTGGCTGATGCTTTTTGATTTTATCTTCAAGGTCGGCAAGGTCAAAGCCATCATCTTCCATTTTTACCCCAATGGCCTTTGCCGCATAGGACTGCACGGTAGCCAAAAAACCGAGAAAGGTAGGGTCTTCCACAAGCACCACATCGCCGGGGTTGCAAAAGGCCTTTAACAAAAGGTCCAAACCCTGACTGCCACCGGATAAAATCTGCACATTGTTGTGTGCAATGGGACTACCGTCACCGTTTGCCACAATCCCCGTATCCTTCGCCAGGCGGATAATCTCTTCCCGCAATTCCGGTATGCCTTCTGTTGCCCCATATTGCAGGCAGCGTTTGGCTGTTGCATCATCTGCAAACACCTCGGCAGTGCACTCGCCAATCTCTTTCGTAGGAAGACAATCCCGCGCCGGATTTCCGCCGGCAAAAGAAATAATCTCGGGCCGTGTCAATAAACTAAAAATATTCCGTGTCGCACTCCCCGTCATGGGAGCAATGCCATTACTGAATGTGTAGTTACTCATGAAAATAGTGTAGCGAAAAAAATATTATTTGTCTACTACCACGAATACACACGAATCGGCTTCGCCGGCACGAATAATCTATAATGAGTAAGCGAAAATTCGTGTGGCCGAAGGCCATTCGTGTTATTCGTGGTTGTTTTTCAATAAGTCATTAATAGCCGCGGCAGCCTTGCGGCCTTCGCCCATCGCCAGTATCACCGTGGCAGAGCCGAGGACGATGTCGCCGCCGGCATAGACCTTGTCTATCGAGGTTTTCTGTGTTTCTTTATCAACAATGATGTGGCCTCTCTTGTCTACCTCAAGACCCGTGGTGGTTTTGCTGATGAGGGGGTTACTCTCATTACCCAGAGCGACAATCACCATATCGCAGTTGAAGGTATACTCCGAGCCTTTGATTGGCACAGGGCTTCGCCGGCCTGAATCATCGGCTTCACCTAGGTCATATTCAAGTAATTCCATTGAAACAAGCTTTCCGGTATCATTACCAATGAAACGGGTAGGGTTGCGGAGGAAGTTAAAGCGAATGCCTTCTTCCATTGCATGCTCTACCTCTTCGGCACGGGCAGGCATTTCCTGGCGGGTGCGGCGGTAGATGATGTGCACCTCGGAGGCGCCCAGGCGAAGGGCCATTCGGGCTGCATCCATGGCGACATTGCCCCCGCCGATAACCGCTGCAATTTTAGCCGGGTAGATAGGCGTGTCGGCCTTTTCTTTATCATAAGCCTTCATTAAATTGGCCCGTGTCAAATATTCATTGGCGCTGAGCACACCGACAAGGTTTTCACCGGGGCAGCCGAGGAATTTGGGAAGACCGGCGCCTGTTCCAATGAAAACGGCGTCATACCCTCCCTCTGTAAAATCAGCAATTGTCTCTGTTTGTCCAACCAAAAAATTTGTTTCTATAGTAACACCCATTTTGAGGAGGCCGTCAATTTCGGCCTGAACAATGGCCTTGGGGAGGCGGAATTCGGGGAGGCCGTAAATCATAACGCCACCGGGTTTCTGCAATGCCTCGAAGATAGTAACCTTATGCCCGGCCCTTGCACAATCCGCCGCAACAGTAAGCCCCGCCGGCCCGGAACCAATAACAGCAACCTTTTTGGCATCATCATCAATAGGTGAGGGCATGCTACCTGCTACCTGCTCCTTGCTACCTCTATCAAGGTCGGCTACAAACCTTTCCAGTCTGCCAATCGCTACCGCCTTTGCCGGGTCTTTTAGCGCCTTACCCACTGTGCATTGAGCCTGACACTGTGTCTCTTGCGGGCAGACCCTTCCACAGACTGCGGGGAGGAGGTTTGTTTCTTTTATTGTTTCAAGGGCTGCCTTAAAATCGCCTTCCTGTATCTTTGCAATAAAGCCGGGAATATCAACAGCCACCGGGCAGCCTTTGATACAGGGCTTGTTTGTGCAGCCAAGGCAGCGTTCAGCCTCAAGCTTGGCCTGTTCTTCGCTAAAACCCAGCGCCACTTCCTGCATATTATGAGCGCGCACTTTGGGAGCCTGCACCGGCATCTCCTGTGCCGCTATCGCCAATCTTTCTTTATTAGTCATTCTTCTACCTCCAATAAAAGATGACACTTGTGATGAGCAGCATCTTCCTCATTCTTGTATGACTTCATCCGGCTCATCATGTTGTCAAAATCTACCTTGTGGCCATCAAACTCAGGGCCGTCTACGCAGACAAATTTTGTTTCCCCCCCAACATTGACCCTGCAGCCACCGCACATGCCGGTGCCGTCTATCATAATAGTGTTAAGGGATACCATGATTGGCACCTCATATTCAGCGGTGGTTTTTTCGCAGAACTTCATCATTACAGGCGGGCCTATAGCAACGGTCATATCGGGTTTGACAAGAGCTTCGCAGAGTTCCTTGAGGGGAAGGGTCACCATGCCTTGGCGGCCATAGGAGCCGTCATCGGTCATTATAATTACTTCGTCGGCAGCCTTGCGCATACGGTCTTCAAATATCACCAGCTCTTTTGTCCTGGCTCCTATAATCACTATCACCTTGTTGCCGGCAGCCTTCATTGCCTCGACAATCGGATAGAGTGGGGCGACACCGATGCCGCCGCCGACACAGACAACCGTGCCGAACTTTTCGATATGGGTAGGGTTTCCCAGCGGGCCGAGAAGCGCATCAAGAGAATCGCCGGCCTTTTTCGCAACAATTTTATGAGTGCTTGCCCCGACAGCCTGAATGACCAAGGTTATTGTTCCGGCCTTCTGGTCTGCATCTGCAATGGTAAGGGGAATACGCTCGCCCTCATCCCTGTCGGCCATTACAATGACAAACTGACCGGCCCTTCGTTTTGCAGCAATCAAAGGCGCTTCCACTACCATCTCGTAAACATCGGCCGATAATTGCTTTTTGGAAAGTATCTTATTCATAATTACCTTATATGATATAGATTTTTCAAAAAAATGCAAGAGATGCCGATAAGTAAATGAGTCTATGGAAAGCAGAATTGAAGACTTTCATATAGATTTTTAATTATAACAATGATATGGAGAATATAATGAATAATTTTGTATTTATCAATTCATTGCGAAATCAATTGTTTCTGGTGTTTTCGATGCTGGATAAAGTAATTGATATATGCCCTGATGAATTATGGAATAAAAAAGTTTCCGGTTTTGTTTTTTGGCAGCAATTGGTGCATACCCTTTCCGGCGCAAACGGCTGGCTTCGGGAAGATAAACCGGAAACATTGCCGATGTTTTCAACTTTTAACGGAAAAAATATTTATCCTGAATTCGAGAATGAGCCGGAAATTATGTTGACAAAAACGGATATCCGCAAGATGTTTGCTGAAACAAAAAAAACTGCCGAATTATATTTTACCGGTAAAGATGATAATTGGTTACAAATACCATTGTTTAACAAGTATACTATTTTTGATAATATAACAGGACAATTAAAACATATCATGTACCACATTGGACATTGCGAGGCAATATTCAGGGAAGCAGGCATAAAGCCGGGTGAATATGTGGATTATTTTGGTGAATAATAGTGGTAGAAAAGGGAAATATTACAAACTGTTTTTTTCATGCAGACCTGGATGCTTTTTTTGCTGCGGTGGAGCAGCATGATAATCCGGCTTTGAAGGGGAAGCCGGTGATTGTTGGCGGGCTTCCCGGGGAACGGCGGACAGTGGTATCTACGGCCAGTTATGAGGCCCGGAAGTTTGGTGTTCATTCTGCAATGCCTATTGTCGAAGCCTACAGGCGCTGCCCGCAGGGGGTGTATCTTCATGGAAGGCATCAGCGTTATGCAGAAGTTTCGCATCAGATAATGACTATTTTTCATGATTTTTCCCCTGAAGTGCAGCAGATGTCTATTGATGAAGCATTTCTTGATATGACCCGCACCCGGCATCTTTTTGGTGAACCACCTCAGCTTGCCGCTCTTATCAAGGACAAGGTTCGGGAAGTCACCGGACTTACCCTATCTATCGGGGTGGCGTCGAATAAATACCTGGCAAAAATTGCATCGGGTATGCAAAAACCGGATGGCCTTTTTATTATTCCTCCCGGCGGCGAGGCAGATTTTATGGGGACACTGCCTGTAGAAAAAATCTGGGGAGCGGGCAGTAAGACGCAGGAATTATTCAGGCAGCATAGCCTTAAAACCGGCGCTGATATCAGGAACCTCGATATGGATTTTCTTGAAAGAATATTCGGGAAGGCTCTGAGCGCCTTTCTCTATAAAGCAGTGCGTGGCGAGGCTGCCGAAGACTTTGACCGCGACCCGAAATCACATTCAATAAGCGCCGAGCGCACCTTTGAGTATGACCTTTACGACCCGCTTATTATTGAAGCCGAGATACGGAATATGTCCGAAACCCTGATGTGGCGGCTCTTTGAGGGTAATGTTCGCGGCAGAATGATATTTCTTAAAATTCGTTATGGAGATTTCAGCACAGAGAGTATTCAGACAAGTCTTGATATACCGGTGCAGAGCAGTAAGGAAATAAGCGAAACTGCCCTTGCTCTATTCAATAAGAAGTATCGTCATGGACAGGGAATAAGGCTCCTCGGTGTAGGCATTGGTACTATTGAAGATGCCGACAAGCCGCACCAGGGGGAACTTTTTCTCAGCCCTGAACAGGAAAAGCTGCGGAAGCTAGAAAAGACAGTATTTAATATAAATAAACGCTTTCCCGGTGCTGTTCACCGGCAAACTGAAGCGTAGCTTTCGAAAACAACCCTGTCGAAAACAACCCTCTTGTAATTTTTTGATCTTTCAATATACTTATATACAAGAGACAACAAGTTCATAATATATGACGCGGAATTTAACCCAGGGGAAACCCTGGCTCTTGATATTACTATTTACCTTACCGCTTTTAATCGGTAATCTCTTTCAGCAGTTCTACAATATGGCAGATGCCTTTATTGTAGGAAGGACCATCGGGGTGAATGCTCTTGCCGCTGTTGGTTCTACGGGAAGCATCAATTTTCTTATAATGGGGTTCCTCATGAGTTTCTGCATGGGCGCTTCAATTATTACTTCGCAGCGCTTTGGAGCAGGCGACATGGAAGGTGTGCGCAAGAGTTTTGCGGTGTGTATCATCCTTGGGCTTATGGTGACCGCTGTCCTGATGGTGATAAGTATTCTTGTTACTCGTAAGTTACTTGAAATTCTGCAAACGCCGGATGAAATTATCAATGATGCATACGCATACATCATTATAATCTGGTGGGGAATGCCTGCCTGCTTTTTGTTTAATCTACTGTCTATGGCGATGCGTGCCGTTGGCGATTCAACAACACCGCTGTATTTTTTGGTGATTGCCTGCATTATCAATATCATTCTTGACTTTGTGTTTATTCTGCTGTTTAAGATGGGGGTTGCAGGCGCAGGTTATGCAACGGTGATTGCCCAATTAATTTCCGGATTGCTCTGTATACCGGTGATTATAAAAAAATACGAAATGCTCAAAGTCCGTGCCGATGACTTTAAGATGAGTGGAAAAGACCTCTGGGAACATTTTCGTGTCGGCTTCCCCATGGGCTTTCAGATGAGCATTATTGCCATTGGCTCTGTTACCGTAACCTTTGCCCTGAACCGGCTTGGTGCTCTCGCCCTTGCTGCAAATACTGCCGCACAAAAGATTGATACCATTGCAAACATGCCGATAAACTCCTTTGGTTCAGCCATTACCACTTATGCTGCACAAAACTTTGGAGCAAAAAAGTATCAGCGTATTAAGCAGGGGATGTTTCAGTGTTTTACCATGTCGAGCATTTTCAGTGTGGTGATGTGTGCCGTGTATTGGATTTTTGGTGATGAGCTTGCCCGTTTCTTTATTGGCGATGTGCCCGAAGTAACCAGCCTTTCGTATTTCTGGCTGAAGGTGCAGGGTTCAGGATATATCATGCTGTCCTGGCTTTTTGCTACAAGGCAAACACTGCAGGGCCTGGGAAAAAGCATGATTACTACCAATGCCGGCCTTGCAGAATGTGTGATGCGTATCTTTGCCGCGCTGATACTGGGAAGCTATTTTGGTTATCAGGGCGTCTGCTTTTCCAACATCCTCGCCTGGGGCGGGGCTTGTGTGCCGCTCACTATTTTCATTATAATAGAATTCAAGAAGTTGACCCGGCTTGAAGGAGCGCAGAAGGCACAGGCGCTGGGATATTGAAGTGAGGTTTCGACAAGCTCAACCTCCGACTCCTCCGGTGGTCGATCTCAATCTCCGGTGGTCGAGCTTGTCGAGACCACAGGTTATAATGATAAATTCCAGCATTTCAACAAAACACCCTTGCAATTACTGCTGATATCCAATAAGATTAAGACATAAGGAGGAACACATGTCTTTTTACGAAGTGGCGAATCACCCGCTTATTTATGCAATGGTGATTTGCGGTATAGCCTTTGTTGCCTTGTTCTGCATTGTTTCTTTGCGAAAAAGTTGGAAACGCGCAATTGTAATGGGCTATAGCAAAGATAAGCTCTGGAATATTGTCAAAACCTCTGCGTCTGCGACAATTATGCCTTCGTTTGCGGTTGTTATCGGGTTTTTTACCCTGACTACCATTCTGGGGATTCCCTGGCCCTGGTGGCGGCTTTCCGTTCTGGGTTCTGTTACCTACGAGACCATGGCGGCAAACATGGCTGTCCAGTCTACCGGCCTTAACCTTGGCGAGCTGTCTGTGGCGACGGCCAGGGATTTTGTTCTGGTGATGTTTGTCATGTCTATCGGTATTGTTGGCGGACTTACCTTGAGCATCTTTATATCGAAACGGATTCAAACAGGCACAATCAGTATGACCAGTAAGGACCAGCGCTGGGGCGCCCTTGGTTCCAGCATGTTCTTTTTGGTTATCTGTGCAGTCTTTGTAATACCTGCCTTTGTTGATTATTCACACAAGGGATTAGTAACACTACTCACCCTGTTTACCAGTGCCGGGCTTGCAGTTGGTATTAATATTATTGCTACCAGATTTAAGATTTCCGCACTGAAGATGTTTAACCTTGCGGTGAGCATGCTTCTTGCAATGGCCAGTTCGGTGCTCTGGGATTATCTTTTACCAAAATGAGAAAGGGGATATAGAATGAAAAATAAAATTGAATCACAACATATAAACGAGATGCACCGTATGGGACGCATTTATGGGGTGCTTGCCCTGCTAATCATGATAGGGGTTCCGGTGATTGCCGGCCTTTACTTTGATGCAATGCCCGGTTTCTTTCAGATACTGGCCGCATCGGTAGGGCTGCTTGCCATATTTATTCCGGTAACAGTCTCCGAAACAATTGCCTATACGCCGGTCTTCGGTTCTTCAATCTACCTTACTATGGTTACCGGCAATATTTCGAACCTGAAACTCCCTGTTGCGAACGAAGTATTAAAGGTAATTGATGTCCAGCCGGGAACAGAGGACGCCGATGTTGTTACCAATATTGCAGTGGCAATATCAAGCCTTGTCACTTTAACTATTCTGATACTTGGAGTGATACTGATGCTTCCCCTGCGTCCAATACTGGAACTTCCCACGGTGAAACTTGCAGCCGGTTATATTCTGCCTGCGCTTTTTGGTGTGCTTGGTGTAGGTGTTCTGCAACCAAACCTTGGCGGCGGCATTACCACAAAGGGCCGCATGAAGGGTATGATTCTTCCCTGCATTCTGATATTGTTTATCAATATACTCTTTGTATACATCATTCGCCAGCCGATTATTGTATCAACCTTCCAGGGCTTTATCATCCTGTTGATGCTCCCCGTCGCCTGGTTCAGCACCAAGAGCCTTTACAAGAAGGGCAAGGTACAGGTATTTTTGCCGGGGGAAAATTAACCTTTGTCATCAACATTAACACAAATATTGTATTCATTTTGTGCATTGTCGGTCTTTTATCTCATTGGCACAGCCCTTGCGCCTTTATTCCGGAGGCTCTATCTCCCTGCCTCTGTCTTGGGCGGTTTTGCAGGGCTTTGTTTGCGTTTTATCATTCCGCCTGACTGGGTAACGATATGGGCTGCATTGCCGGGGCTTTTAATGGTGCCTGTGGTAACGGCCAGTCCATTGGGTAATGGCCTTGATGCTTCGCCAGGACAGGCCGGGGTAAAAAAAACCACTGCCATAATAAAAATGTTTGCAATTCTTTATATTGCATCCGGTGTGCAGATACTCATTGGCATTATCCTCCGTGAGCTATTCAATGGTGCCATGCCCGAGCTGCAACTGTATAAACCCTTTGGTTATGAAATGGCCGAGGGCTTTGCAGGCGGGCATGGAACGGCAGGGGTTATAGGCAATTACTACAAGGACCTGGGCCTGCCATACTGGGAAACAGCACAGGGCTTAACGGCCACCTATGCAACCATCGGCCTTATAGCAGGGATATTGATAGGTATTGTTACAATCAATGTGTATGTCCGGCGGCATAACAATAAATCAAGTTCCTCCCCCCTTGCGGGGGAGGTTAGGTGGGGGGTAACCCCTCCCCCAGCCCCTCCCGCAAGGGGAGGGGAGCTATTTGTATCAAGTAAAAAAATGAATTACACCCTTCATTTGGCTATTATCCTTGCCGTCTGTGGCATCGGTTATCTGCTGATGTATCTCGTTAAATCGAATAAGGTGCCGGTTATTAACCAACTGCCCATTTGGGTTTACGGCCTTGTGGTCATGTATCCGGTGAATGCCCTGATTAAAAGGGTAGGGGCCTTCAGCCGCCATATCGACAAGGATGTTAAGAACAGCATCACCGGCAGCTTTACCGATTATGCTATTCTTGCCGCTATTGCAAGCCTCCCTGTGCGGGGCATCATCGCCTACTGGCTTCCTGTGCTGGTAACGGCGGTGCTGGGTCTCCTTTGCACTTGGTTCTGCATCTTTGGTATTGCACGTTGGGCATTTGGCGGTGACAAAAGCGGCAAAACCGGCAATGGCAAGGCCGATTATCCCCTGGAACGAGGGCTTACCATCTGGGGAACAATGACCGGGGTCTTTTTCACCGGCCTTATGCTCCTCAAGCTTGCCGACCCGGAATACAAAAGCCGTGTTCAGGAAGACTATTCTATCAGTTTTTCCATGACCACCTTATCAGGCTTTATTCTGATGCCTCTTACCGTCAGTTTCCTGCTTTATCAAGGCTTCTGGGCTAATATTGCCTTGCAGGGAGGCATAACTCTCATTGCCATCATCCTATTGATCGCAGCGTCCAGGGCAAAAACAGAGCCATAAGTAAACAGGGCAAAATCATTTAACTTTATAGTAACCACGAATAACACGAATGGCCTTCGGCCACACGAATTTTTTACTTACTTATCATAGAATATTCGTGTCGGCGAAGCCGATTCGTGTATATTCGTGGTTGTTTTTTATAATTTCAAAGTTAAATGATTTAGCCCTGTAATGCAAGGTCTCAACTCCCATTTTTATTCTCCGATAATCATAGAAGAGGAGAATGATCATACTCAGGAAGTCTCTTTTCTACATCTCTATTACTATCCTCTTGACTTTTTCGGGAATTGAACTGTTTGCACAAGATGCACCGGCGCCGGAAACTCCCCCTGCTGCAAATGCCCAGCCTGTAAGTATAGCGCTCTTTCCCCTGATAAGCACCGGCACGCCAACAGAATCAATGCCTGGTGTCATTACACAAATGATGCAGAGCACCATACAGCGGAGTGAATCGGGGCCCTATACCTTGACTGACATTCGAAACCCGCCGGAAGACCCCGGTATTCCGCCCACTGCCAATGAGGCCATGGGAGCACAATATGCCATAACATCACAGCTATTCTATTCGACATCAGAACAGCAAACCCATGCGCAACTCTGGCTCTACAATATGGGAAGCGATGAAATGATAGCAACTGACGAAATGGTTTATGCCAATGAACAGGAAGCCCGTGAGTATGGCGCATTCTTTGTTGAATACATTCTTTCGCTTATTACCCGTCCTGAAGAAAGTCCCGGTGAAACAGCAGAACAACAGGCAGCCGAAGAAGAGAAACCTGAAGAAGAAAAACCCGAAGAAGAAAAACCTGAAGACGGGAAGACTGATATTAAAGATAGTCCCTGGCGTATATCTTTTCATTATGCGCCTGTCATACCGCTTATGGGTATGCTTAGCAAACCTGCATTCCAGGATTCATTACTGTATCCTTATGGCGGCAATGTTGCAATAGGCTATTCCTGGAATATTGTTGGCATAGAACTGGTTTTTGGCTATGATTATTTATTCAAAAGTGCAGGCAGGTCCGGCAATAATCTTATAAATGGTCATACTGCAGAGGCATCACTGAATATTCTTATCGGTCAGCCTAAGAATAATATATTTAATTGGGATATCTACCTGGGTGCAGGCGGCCTTGGTATCTTTAACTTCAGTGTGGAAGAAGCGAGTCCTATTAACGTAATAAACTTACTTGCCAATGCCGGCCTTGACGGCAGGCTTCGCTTAAATGAGTTCTTGTATTTAGACCTTCGTGCAGGCTTCAATATGGCCTTTAACATGAAAACCTGGGCAATAACTATCGGCTATATCAATACCGAGGTGGGCTTCAGTTTTGTCTGGTAGCTATTGACACTTTTTTCTCTTTTATCTATACTGTAATTAATAAAACTTGGGGTGGTTTCCTTAACGGCGTTGCCGGGGGAAGTCTGAGAATATACCCTTAGAACCTGATACGGATAATGCCGTCGGAGGGAGATATGTTATCACATCTTCAAAAAAAATTATTGGCAACAGTTTGTGTTGCGCTCGTCGTTCTTGGTTCTTGTGCAGGATGTTCAAAAACAGTGAACAGCAAGAATCTTACTATCTGGACTTATGATTCCTTTTATTCCGAGTGGGGGCCGGGCCTCGAGATTGCAAGGCGCTTTAAAGAAGAGAGCGGTATCGAGATAAAGTGGGAATCCACAGGCGATGCCGGCTCTCTTTTATCAAAGATTATACTAGAAGGTCCGGAGGCCGGTGCCGACATCATCATTGGGCTCGACCAGAATATGGGCGACCGGGCTATCGAGAGCGGCCTTTTTGAAGCATATAAACCGCTAAACGCCGCCGCTGTCTTTCCCGAACTTGTGGTCTATAAGGATTTTGCTTTAATTCCTTTTGATTATTCCTATTTTGCCATCAATTATGATAGCGAGAAGATAGGCACAGCGAACCGTCCTGCTGTTCCGGCAAGTCTTGAAGACCTGACTAAAGCGGAGTATGCAAAAAAACTGATACTGATAGATCCCCGAACTTCCAGCCCCGGCCTTGGTTTTGCCGCCTGGGTAAAGGAGATTTACAAAGACCAGTGGAAGGACTATTGGCAGCGCTTAAAGCCCTCGATTTTAACGGTTGCCGATAGCTGGGATACTGCCTATGGTTTATACACAGCAGGCGAGGCGCCCCTCGTTTTGTCTTATACCACAAGTCCTGCCTATCATCTTGAAAATGAAGGGTCGAGCCGATACCGTGCGGCAATCTTTGCCGAGGGGCATCCTATTCAGATTGAATTCGCAGGCCTCCTTGCCGCTGCAAAGAACAAAGAAGCGGCGAAGCTCTTTCTTGATTTTATGTTAAAGCCTTCTTTCCAGGAAACAATTCCCCTGGGCAATTGGATGTATCCTGCAATCGATATTCCCTTGCCCGATTGTTTTTCGATAAACCCGAAAAGCGATAAGCCCCTTTACCCAAAGCCTTTAACAGATGAAGAACTTGACCAATGGGCAGAGTTGTTTTAGGTAGCAAGTAGCAGGTAGCAGGTGGCAGGTAGCAGGTAACAAGTAATTTGAAGTATTTGATTATTCTACCGGTAGTAGTTGTTTGTCTCTTTTTTGGCTTGCCTTATATTGCGGCTGTGGCGCCAATATTCTCCGCTACGGCTGTTAATGTGTCTTATGTGGCAGGCATTGCCACTTGGACGCTGATGCAAGCCTTTTTGAGCGCCTGCCTTGCCCTGCTGCTTGGTATACCCGGGGCCTGGTTTCTGTCGGGGGAGGGTGGGGGCAGGTTTGCCAGGGTTTTTCGGCAGGTCCTTAATGCCCTGGGTGCGCTTCCCTTTGCCTTACCGCCCATCCTGGTAGCCCTTATGTTTGCACTGTTTTTCGGCAACTCAGGCTGGTTAAACAGTGCTTTAGCCCTTATCCTCCACACAGATGAGGTGCCCCTGCACATTTTGTATCGGCCTTCTGCCATTATACTTGCCCATGCTTTTTACAATTTTCCTTTGTTCATCCGCCTCTGTGGCGATGCCTTAAAAAATGTCCGCAATGCCTATTCTGCATCGGCATACAGCCTGGGGTCTAAGCCGATTGGCCTGTTCTTCAGGGTCTGCCTCCCTTTGATTCTGCCTGCAGTGTTCTCCGCCTTTCTACTTGCCTTTCTCTACAGCCTGGGAAGTTTTGCCATTGTTCTCGTGCTGGGAGGCGGGCCTGCAGCAAGCACCCTTTCCGTAGAAATTTATCGTTATGCCCGCATCACCTTGCATTTTCCCCAGGCGGCATTGCTTGCCCTCATTGAAACAGTGTTCTGTATAAGTGTTTTTTTGGTATACAATTTCTTTTCACAGAAAAGCACAACACAAATTGCAGGGCAGAGAAACAGTGTGAAGCATTTTACTTACCCCTTTGCCAAAAAAGAAAACTCATTTCTTATTCTCTATGCCCTATTCATTTTACTTTTTGTCGGCGGCCCCTTCCTCACCATATTTGTAGAAAGCGCCCTAAAGTTTAACCCCTCATTCCCCCTACATTCATTGTTTGCCGCCCTCGGAAGAAGCATCGTGCTGGCCCTGCTTGCATCTAGTTTCTCTGTAATACTGGCAATATGCGCGCAGCTTGATTCTAAATGGGGAAAAGAAATTTTACCCCCCTCCCCTTGCGGGAGGGGTTGGGGGAGGGGTGCCTATGCATCTTTAAATATAATTATGAACGCCCCACTTTTTTCCTCAGGCATAGTCCTCGGCCTTGGTTTCATTGCCCTCTATGGCCGGACCTTTTCGCGCAGCCTTATTGCAGTGGCCCTTGCCCAGGCAGTATTGGCCTTGCCTTTTGCCTATAATTCCATCAAAGAGGGCTTTCGCTCCTGTCCTTTGTCGCTGCTGCATGCCGCTGCATCCCTTGGTGCCGGCCCCTGGAAGCGGCTTTTAACCATACAGATTCCCCTTGCCGCCCGAACAATACGCTCAGCCTTTGCCTTTTCGGCGCTTATATCATTGGGCGAATTAAACATGCCAATGATGCTCGGCCTGCAAAACTTTGAAACACTACCCCTGTATATATACCGTGCAGTAGGCTCCTACCGCTACGCCGCCGCCGCATTGGCCGGAGTAGTCTTACTCTGTGCTGCCAGCCTTACTTTATTTACATTAAATATGGCCTCACGCAAAGCCGCAAAGAAAATTTCTTGGCGCCTTGGCGGCTTTGCGTGAGGGAGAGGTTAAATATGCTTGAAGTGAAACATATACAAAAATCATTTGGAAATTTCGCAGTCCAGGCAGATTTTACTGTCGCTGATGGCAAAATTCTTGTGCTTATGGGCTCTTCGGGAAGCGGAAAAACAACTATCCTGAACATGATTGCCGGTTTTATCGAACCTGATAGCGGTGACATTATATTAAACGGCAGAAATTTACAGGCTATTCCCCCCTGGAAACGGCATTGCGGCTATGTTTTTCAGGAAAACACCCTTTTTCCCCACCTCAATGTATGGAAGAATGTTGCTTACGGATTAAAAATAAAGGACAAGCAGGCCACACAGGCCGATAAAAAAGCTCTGGCGGAAACTTATCTTGAAAAAGCATGCCTAAAAGGTTTTGCAGAACGAAGGGTGACAGAGCTTTCAGGCGGCGAAGCACAACGTGTTGCCATTGCAAGAGCCCTTGCCTCAGAACCGGACATTTTGCTTTTTGATGAACCTTTTTCCGGCCTTGATACTGCATTAAAAGAATCCCTTCGAAAAGATTTCAGGGAAATAATTAGGGGGAAGAATGCAGTGTTTGTAACACATGATAAAAATGATGCAGATGCTCTTGCCGATACAGTGCTGAACTTATAGCCTTGTTTGTCCGCCTTGTCAGGCAGCCATCTTTTCTACTTCTGCGTTACGCCTTCGTTCAACCACATCCCGGGTAATAAGCACCTTATTATTGCCACCGAGTGAAGGAATATCGAACATAACATCGGTCATCAGCCTTTCTACAATGGCACGCAGTCCACGAGCCCCGGTCTTCTGCTTTATTGCCGTATCTGCAATAGCGTCAATGGCATCATCGGTAAAATCGAGTTTCACATTGTCAAAGGCAAGCGATGCCTGATACTGCCGCACAATAGCATTTTTCGGCTCGGTAATTATCTTCCGCAGAGCATCCCGGTCCAGCTCATCAAGGCAAACAACGATTGGCAGCCTTCCAATGAACTCGGGGATAAGGCCAAAATGCACTAAATCATCCGGATGAAGGTGTTGGTATAGTTCACTGAGTTTGTATTCATGGGTCGATTTACCCTCGGCGCCAAAGCCAAGGGGGTGTTCAACAACACGCCTTGCAATCTGTTTGTCCAGGCCGACAAAAGCGCCGCCGCAAATAAACAAAATATTTTCGGTATTGATACGAATCAATTCAGAATTCGGGTGCTTGCGTCCACCGTGCGGGGGAACAGCAGCAACAGTCCCTTCTACTATCTTCAAAAGGCCCTGCTGAACACCTTCACCTGAAACATCACGGGTAAGGGACACATTTTCGCCCTTCTTTGCAATTTTATCAATTTCATCAATGTAAACGATGCCCCTTTCGGCAAGGCCGGAATTACCCCCTGCATTGGAAATAAGCTTTAAAAGAATATTTTCCACATCTTCGCCGACATAGCCTGCTTCGGTAAGGGTTGTCGCATCGACCATGGCAAAAGGCACTTTAAGCTTTTTGGCAAGGGTCTTGGCCAAAAGGGTCTTGCCCGTGCCGGTAGGGCCAATCATCAAAACATTGGATTTTTCGATTTCTACATCATCAATCTGTTTTTTCGGATTCATTATCCGCTTATAATGGTTATAAACGGCAACGGAAAGTATCTTTTTTGCGTCATCCTGCCCGATAATATATTGGTCAAGGAATTCTTTCAGTTCATGCGGGGTAGGAACACTGTTGGTAAAGCTTTCGGTTATCTGATTGTCATCGGCCAAAAGGTTGTTCCGGCATACTTCGATACATTCATCGCAAATATAGACATCGTCGGGGCCGGCAATCAGCTTTTTAACAAGGTCTTCGGCCTTACCACACCAGGAACATACCTTGCCTTTTTTCGAACCGTCTTCATTTCTAAGCCGCGCCATCTTTCGCAGCCTCCTTTTCGTCGCGTGTCAGAATTCTATCACAAATTCCGTATTGAACGGCGTCGGTGGCCGACATATAAAAATCGCGTTCCATGTCGTGGGCGATAATATCCGGGTCTTTTGCCGTATGTTTGGCAAAATAATCAATGGTAATCTTTTTCAGGCGGATAATTTCCCGTGCCTGAATGCCAATGTCCATTGCCTGCCCCTGTGCGCCACCCCAGGGCTGGTGAATCAGCACACGGGAAGAGGGCAGGGCAAGCCGCTTACCATTTGCACCCCCGGCCAGAATCAAGGCCGCCATGCTTGCAGCCTGCCCCAGACAGATAGTCTGAACATCGCACTTAACATACTGCATCGTATCGTAGATGGCAAGCCCGGCAGTAACCGAGCCGCCCGGCGAATTGATATAAAGATTGATGTCTTTTTCCATTTCCTGACCGTCGAGGAAAAGCATTTGGGCGACAACAAGATCTGCTGTAGCGTCGTTAATTTCGCCATCGAGAAAGATAATACGGTCTTTAAGGAGGCGGGAAAAGATGTCGTAGGAACGCTCGCCCATGCCTGTTTGCTCAAGGACCATTGGGACGAGCGAGTTCATTTGTTCATTCATCATATATATAATATACTAAAAATTTGTAAAAAAGTCTAGCCTATTCGGCTTCACCTTTCAGAAAATCTTCATATTTTTGGGCCTTGCCCACTTTCACCGTGTTTTCTGCAAGAAGCATATCAAAGAGTTTTTTCTCTTGAATATCCTGTTTCAGGTAATCCTTTGCCTGGCCGCCCTCGTAATACTTCTTGATATCCTCAATGGGCTGGCCGGTCCGTTCTGCATCATCGGCAATGGCCTTTTCAATGTCCGCATCGCTGGCCTCAATCTTCAGGTCGTCCAGAAGCTTTTCGACAATAAGCCGTGAATGCAGGGCTTTTTCGATTTCCGGCCTCCAGTTGGCCATGGTGGTTTCTTTTGTCATGCCGCCTTCGCCACGGAACATTTTCTCGAGGCTCTCGCCATCGGTGCCGAATTGCCGGGCAAGATTGCGCCAGCGGCCTTCCTGTTCAATGCGAATCATCGATTCAGGGAGCTCGACAGGCACTGCTTCCATCAATTTTTCCAGTAATTTGTTGATTTTTGTATTTTTTAGCTGAGCTTCAAGGGTATCTTCAAGCCGTTTTTTGATAGAAGCCTTTAAATCGGCAAAGGTTTTATATTTTTCATCGACATCCTGGGCAAAATCATCGTCAAGGTCGGGTAATTGTTCGGTTTTTAAGGCTGTCACCGTCACAGAAAGATGTTTTTTTGCCCCATCGACCTCTTTATCGAAGGTTTTTGTCTGATCTTTTTTCATTCCGATAAGGTCATCATCAAACTTATAGATGTTTTCACCGGAACCAAGGGTGAAAACAAAGTCCTGACGCTCGCTTCCGGGCAGGGTCTTGCCCTCATCATCAAGCTCGCTATAATTGATGGTGAGCACATCGCCTTTTGCCGCCTTGGCGGCGTCATCTTTATCGATAACGATAGCATTCCGCTTGCGCAGAACTTCGATTTCTCTATCAATATCCTCTTTGCCAATGCTCACTTTGGGGATTTCTATCTCGTAAGCCTTGTAATTTTCGACCTTAAAGTCCGGCATGACATCGTAAGAGACGGTAAATTCAAATTTTTCGCCGAGTTTGAGCTGCAATTTGTCCTCGTCGCCTTCGAGTTTGGGCTGAGAATAGACGAGGGGGCGCTTGTCGGCCTCAAGTTTTTCGTCCAGGGTCTCTTCCAGAGCAGATTCAATGATATTGCTCATAGCTTCGGCCTTGAGCGGCTCGCCAAACTTCCGCTCAAGCACATCTTTTGGGGCATGGCCCTTCCGGAAACCGGGAATTGCCAGGGTTTTGGCATAATTAGAAAGCACTTTATCATAGGCTTCCGTTACATCGTCTTTGGCCACTGTAAGGCTCAACTTAACCGCCGACTTAGGCAGTTTTTCGAATTTCTTGGTAATCTTCACAAATTTCTCCCTTATGCGGAAAGAGGGACTCGAACCCTCACGCTTTCGCACCAGAACCTAAATCTGGCGTGTATACCAATTTCACCACTTCCGCAACCTGTATTTTCTTTTAGAATAGAGAAATTTCGAAAAAAAGTCAAGAGGGTTTGCCCACAAAAAAGCCTCACGCAAAGGGTCGCAAAGGGACGCCTTAGGGCGTGGGCTTATGCTGCGGCCATTTCGTGACAGACCATGTCGTGGATAATCTCGGTGGGCAATTTATTGGTGGCTTGGAATTTTGTCAGTAAATAATCGGCAGACAAATTATCCAATTCAACCATACGAGCGGCTTTGCGCCGTGCAAAAACACCGGGCCTTGTTGGGTCTGTTTGCGGGGTATTTTCTGTATAATACTTATCCCAATATTCGGCTTCTTCTTCTGTCATTTCTCTACTCATACACTCCTCCTATTATTGATAATTAACTCCAAAAATCGGTTTTGGCACGGCATTGCGTGAAAAACGTTTATCTTATGGTCATTGATTTCATTATACATAACTTCAATCAGATTGCCTTTAGTATTAAACCCAAGCAACCTGAATTGGTCGTCAGAGCCTACGACATACTCATCGTATTCTGCCGTCCTAAACGCCCATGCTATATCTTCCTCAGTTTGTTCATGACCAAAGGCGGACTGCTTGAAGATAATTTCAATATCCTTATAAAACATACCCTTTTAGTTTACTAAATCCCCCTGGAAAAGTCAAGCCCACAAAAAAGCCTCACGCGTAGGCCATTTCGCGGCGGAGGGCGGCGTTGGCGTCTTGGTTGGCTATTTTTTCCCGTGCCCATTCGCCTATGACCTCTGCGGGGGTTTGATGGTATGCTTCGGCTATGGTGATAATGTAATTGGCTGTTACCGTATCAAGTAACTTGAGAAGATCGCGGCGCCGGGTAAAAGGTCCCCCAGACCCGGTCTCCAGTTCAGGTGTTGTTTTTGTCCAAAGCTCATCCAAAGATTGGGCTTCTTCTTTTGTCATTCTAGGCATAAACTCTCCTATATACCGGCCTTCTTTTTCCACTGTGCCCGGCATTTCATCGCGTGGAAGACTTCGATTGTGTCCTCATCAACCTGATTAAACATGACTTCAAGTGGATTGCCGGTACGGTCAAAGCCGACAATAACATACTTGTCTTTTGTCTCAGCTATGCGCTCTTCAAACACAAAGGTTTCAAAAGCCCAGCGGATATCAGCCTCTGGTACCTTGTGGTTAAAAGCAGTATCAATAAACTCAATTACTGGCTCCATCTCACTTCAACTATACCCCATTCCCCCTAAAAAGTCAAGGCCTTTATTTAATTAACCGCGAACCTCGTTACGCATGTATGCGTTGACCTCGCGAACTTGTTGTTTGAAAGCATAGCTCTCTCAACAATCGTTCGCGTGGTTTGCGGTCAATCTTCTTCTTCCCCCCTTACGGCATCGTCAACCCCCTAGTGGATTAACCACGAATGACACGAATCGGCTACGCCGACACGAATGAATAGTGCTATTCGTGTCCGCCGCCAGGCGGATTCGTGCCATTCGTGGTAGTCTTCCCCCCTTAGGGCGCGGGCCAGGTGATGGCCGGCAAGGGGGACACCGGGCCGTTTGTAACAGCGGTGCCCTGCAATGGCCACCAGTCGCTCGGTATGTTCACCGTGTAGCCGGTGAGGTCGAGCGCGCTGGTTATCGTAATCTCGCCTGCGGGGAAAGTGGTCGCCACAACCGTTGCCGCGGGGGTGAAGGAGCCCGTGTTCAGCACCTGCACACCATTGGTGACATCTATCTCCGTGCCTGTGTTAGTGCCTGCACTCACTGACTCGTTTTTAGTGACGATGTCCTCCGCGAACTGCACGCCGCCTGAGATGTTGACGCGGGTATAAGGCGTGCTGCCGCCGATTTTTGTATTGGTAATCACCGTGCCGCCTGAGATGTTGACTATGCAACCGTTAGAGGCATAATAGCCTTCACCGATAGCGCTAGTATAAGTCGCTATCGCCACCACGGTGGGAGTGCCGCGGATTTCTATGGTGTGCTTCCGTCCTCCACTATAACCGTCGCCGATGGCTGCGGGCTTGTTACCGTTTGAGGTATTCTGAGCATAGACTACCGCGCTGCCTCCAATCGTAATCGCGATATTATCGCCGTTATCCCTATAGCCAAGTCTGCCAGTACTACCGCTGCCGATAGCCGCGCCCGTGTCTGTGGTAACGGCCTTCACTTTGGCGTCGCCGGCAATCGTAATCGTGCCGTCATAGCCAGAATAGGCGGCGCCGATAGCCGCGCCCTTCTCGCCTGAGGCTGCCACCGTACCGCCATTGATGGTGATTGTGCCGATGCCCCGATCGTAATTGTTACCAGAGCTTATATAGCTGCCGCCGATGCCCGCACCATACTTTTCGTTACCGTTTGCGCCGCTTGTTGATCTAGCCGTCAGTGTGCCGGTGCTGCCTTGGGGGCCTATAATAAGCTCGGCATATGTAGTCTGTATACCCGCATAGTTTATAGCGCCCACCACTTTGTTGTTGCTGCCATTTGCCAGGTTAAGGGTGAGTGCGGAACCTGAGGTCACTTTAATGGGGGAGACCGCGCTCGCCGCGCTCAGGTCGATCTCGGCGTCATCCAGCGTTATGGTGGCAACAGCGGGTGTTGTGTCTGTGCCTATCTCGATGCGCTTATCGGTGGTGCTGTTGATCACAGTGATGTTCTCAGTGCCGGTATCGTTGATCGTGTAGAAGCCACCTGCGCTTTCTGCCGTATAGCTGTAGTAAGGGCTTTGGAGCAGGCTTCTCGGGTCGCTCACGCTCAGGTCAATAAGAGTTATGTCAAACTCGGTGATGCCCTCTCCGTAGCTCACGCGGTTGGTGCCCTGTGTCAACTGGTAAGCGAGCTTATACCAGGTTTGCGCCCCGGTGCTCCGGAAGTTCAGCATGATGTTCTTGATTGCAGGATACGAGGCCGTCCCGCTGCTGCTTCCCAGGCTGATATGGGTGCTTAAGGTTTGGGGCATGGTCTGTGCCGCCGAACCCACCACGACGGTGTAGCTCCCGTATTGGGCTGCCTCTGCGACAGCCGGTGTGTTGAAGAAGTCCAGCGCTGCTTCATAAGCAGTGGAGCTTGAGCCATCAAAGGCCGGTGCGCCAAAGGCTGTCAGGTCGAGGGGCGCGGGGTTGTTGCCTTCGTAGACGCCGGGTTGTAGGGGCGAATAATTATTCGCCCCTACAACCACCGAGAGGGGGATCGCGCCTTTGGAGGCGTCTGTGCCGTCCTGCACTGTGTCGTTTCTACCGTTTCGGATTATCCAGCTCTCCCCTGTGGCAAAGCCGAAGGGCTTGTATTCCATGTTAAAATAAAAGCTATAGGCATCGCTGCTTGCCGTGCCGGCGCTGGTAAGGTTGTAATCATACACCTGGATGCTGCCTTCGGGGTCGTTGAAAATGCCGTCGCCGCTTATGGTTTCTATTTCTGCCGAACCGGTATTGTTATAGTAGGTGCCGCTATTCGATGCGAGCTTTAGGCCATGGTTGTAGATGAGGCCCAGAGTGCGTCCGATTGTCTGTTGTACTGCCTTCTGTGCTTCAAGCAGCGCCGAAATGCCGTTGCCGGTGACCTTCTGCTCAAACTGGCCCGAGCCAAGGGTCACCCGCACCCGGTAGTTTGAGTCTTCATAAAGCCCCACCGTTTTTTGCAGGCGGCCTTGTTCATAAACGGTCCCATCAATGGCGAGAAACTCGGTGCCTACTACCATCGTCTTAACCGGTAT
>JAISIL010000058.1 GCA_031262035.1 Spirochaetaceae bacterium
ACCTCAAATAAAGCGTTCCTTCCCCCGCACTACCAATCGGCGCCGGCTCCCGTATTCCGTCGAATACAGGATACCCCTTTTGATATAAATATCATATAGTATTCGTGGTTACTATAAAGCGGCTATTGACAGAATCGATTTTTTCTGCTACTATGGGCGGTATGAATGTTGATTTCGGTCAATTATTTGAAAAGTTACTTTTACACAGTCTTGTAGCTCATCAAAAAGGGGATGTTTCGCCCCCTTTGCGCTATATTATTCTGGCAAATCCCTGTGCCGGGGGCTGGACTATTCCCAAAAGGCGGGCGGCAAACCTTAAAGCGCTGGAAGAGGCGGCGGCATTTGCCGAAAAGAACAATCCCCGGCGGGATGCCGCTGTCGTCAGCATTCCTGCTCTTGATGAGGCCGATGCGCTCTGCGAGAACGGTGTTTTAAACACAAAGAAGCCCGGTGTTTCATATCGATTAACCCAAAGGCTTCTTGATATTATCAAGGTTGATGATTCGTCTGTCTTCTATCTTATTATCTGTGCCGGTGGCGATGGGACAAGCCTTGAGGTGCAGAGCGCCATTTATGATGCAGCCGAGCATCTTCTACCGGCACGAATTCTCGACAGGCTCGCTGTTCTTCGTCTTCCCTTTGGCACGGGGAACGATGGGGCCGACGGCTTTACTCTTGATACTGCACTACGCCTGCTCACTCATCCTAGTTATATTGAAAAGAACCCGGCCTTGATTTTAAGGACTGCAAAGGAAACAACAGTATCCGGTGCAAAAGGCCCCTTTACTGCATTTAATATTTTGTCTGTAGGGCTTGACGCCTTTGTCACCCACATGACCAATAAGATGAAGGGAAAGCTCCCCGGCGATTCGTATAAACTTTGGGTAGATGTAGCATCCCTGCTATATGACAAAATCTACCATGTTGGTTATCTTGATATTAAAGCCTTTAAGGACAATAGCACAGAGCCTTTTCAAACACTGCACGAAAAGGCCCTGCTCCTTGCAATGGGGGCAAGTGGCCGGCGCTGTTATGGTTCACAAAACTGGATTCTCCCTGATGCACGAAATGTGTGTATAGTAAAACAAATGCCGCTTTTGAAGAAGGTTAAACTAAAAGGACAATTCAAAGAAGGCACACACAGCAATTTACCGATTAGTATACTATTTAATTGCGACCGTGTAGAGTTTATGGGCGACAACCCTATTCTTGCACAAATGGACGGCGAAACAGTATTATTGCAAAAAGATGATTTCCCTGCATCAATCAGTTTAAGCGAAAAGATTATACCGGTGCTTCATACTACCTAATCTCAACCTGGGCCAGCGCCTCGCCCTGGGCTGTGTAGACCCAATTAAGATTGTAGGGGTCGGCGACACGCTTACCCTTGTAGTAAAATGCATATTGGTAGGTATCAGGCGGCAGAGGAATTTTTAAGGTAAAGTATCCGGGGCTTGTTTCTTTCAGTTTATACATAAAGGGGTCCCAGTTGTTAAAGCTTCCTGCAACATACACTGTGTCGCCCGGTTCTGCCTTATACACAAGGCTTAATGCCCCCGGTGCATCCCTTGCCGGATTTGGTTTCGAGACCAGTTCCTGTGCAATCTCGGGAATTGAAACAGTCGAGACCAAAAGACCTGAAGAAAGCCGCTTTGCATTGGGGTTCAGCTTATCATTTGAATAAAGGCCGTCAATAACCAGCCGGTAATCAAGTTCCTCTATACCGGGCTCAATTTCCCAGGCATAAAAGAGAATGCCTGAATCGCTATAGGTGACCGCCGGAGCCTTCTTGTTTTCTGCCCGAACCTCGGCCGGGGTATCTGTTGGAATCATCAGTTTTTCAAAATAGTGTATCTTCGCAAAGCCTTCATGGGCAAAAACGACACCGACGCTCTGCTTTCGCCCGTTCAGCGAAGGGCTGGTAAATACCACGGAATCCCCGTAAAAGCGGGGAGCGGCAGGACTGTCGAGCCCCAACATAAAATCAACAAATTGTACAGAAGTGGTATCTAAAGCGTAAATTCTGCCGATAATAAATATAAGCGATAAGGGCAATAGAATAGCATATTTTGTTTTCATTGTTATTATTATCGGCTTGAATATTTATTTTTATAAGGATATAATAGGAGCATGCCTTCTTTAGCGCAACTTGAATCGTTTAAAGATTCTTTCCTCACGATTGGTCAGGAAGACGCTATTCGAAAAGCGCAGGGGAAGCCCGCTGAGGGCCCTGCCCTCCCCGAAAATGAAGGCCTGGACACCAATGACCTCGCTCCGCTTCCCGTTTTTACCCCGCCCGCTGCTGCTCCTGAACAACAAGCTGAGGCGGCTCCCGAAGCAGAGGCAAGTCCTGAGGAATTTTTTGATTTCGACGACCTTACCGGAGGTATGCCCGAAGAGGCTCCAACCCCGGAAGAAGTGCTCGCCGAGGCAACTGCCGAGGCGCCCCCTGAGGCAGCGCCTCCACCAGAGCCTGAAGCGCCACCAGAGCCTGAGACGCCACCCGAAACAGCGCCTCAACCAGAGCCTGAGGCAAGTCCCATAGAAAGTCCTGCTGAGGAAGCTCCTGCTGAAGAAACTCCGCCGGAGGAAAGTCCTGCCGCTCCTCAAGTTGCTGAAACTCCCGAAGCTGCTCCTCCCGAAGCCGGCGCTACAGCGCCTGGTGATGATTTTGACTTTCCCGACTTTGATATGCCTAATTCAGGAGATACCGCTCCCGCTCCTGGTCCCGAACCAGAGATGCCCGCAGAAGCAGGAGAGCCTGCTCCGCAAGAAGAAGCGGCTCCGCCTGAAGCCCCCGGAATCCCTGACATCAATTTGACTTCGAATGACACTTCTGCTGATGCATCTTCAAATGATTTTCTTTCGGCAGATGAAGCCTTTGACAATTTTACCTTTGATAATATGGAGGAGCCTGCGGCAACAGAGGCAGGCGAAGAAGCAGCTTTTAACGAAGACCTTTTCCCCGAGGAAGCGGCAAGTGTTGATGAAATCAATATTGAAGAAGGCGATTTTATCAAGTTGCAGCAAACCCTCGATTCCTACCCATTGAACTTAAGGATTGCCTGTGAAGAAATAATTGCAGAACAAACCGTTTTACCCGACCAGCTTGCATCCCTTATCAATCTGCTTATCCGTGGCGCTCCGGCAGAAGAAGCGGCAAGCCTTGCAGGCCGGATTCTTGGCGAGCACATTCCTGTTGTCAGCGTTACAGGCCTTGAGTTTGAGGCCTCACAACAAACCTTTGAGTATAAATTTAAACACCTGTATCTTCCTCGAATAGGAATTGGTTTTCTTGCTGCAATTGTTATCGGCTTTTTAACATTGATTGTATATCAGTATGTGTATATACCGCTTCATTCAGATTCAATTTATCAATCAGGCCTGGAAATAATTCCTGCAGGTGAATATTCATTGGCCAATGAACGCTTTAATGAAGCCTTTGCACTGCGTCAAAATAAAAATTGGTTCTATAAATATGCAGAAGCCTTTCGGGATTCCAGACAGTATCTTTTGGCCGAAGAAAAATATGACCAGTTACTTGGCTGGTATCCAAATGATAAAAAAGCTGCACTTGATTACGCCGCCATGGAAACCAACTACCTGCGTAATTATGATAAGGCCAACACCATTTTACGGCAAAATCTTTTGAGTAATTCGCCCGACGACCCGGACGGGCTTATTGCATCGGGCGATAATTACCTTTCCTGGGCAATGCTCGATAGCAGCTACTACGAAGATGCAAGGCTTGAGTATGCTCGTGTATTGATGACAGGTTGGACTCCTCCGGTTATTGAACGCATGCTCTACTATTTTATCAGAACAGATAATCTTGCAGAGGTGATTAACCTGCAAACTTATTTTAGCGCAACAAGCGGTAATCCTATTTCCAGTGATGCGCTTATTGAGATGTCGGCTTACCTTTTGAATAAGCGTTTGCAGGCCGACCTAAACGAAGACCTTACCCTTATCCCCGATGCATGGACCGAAAGAATACAAAACACAAGAGACTTACTCTTACGGGCAGTGAGTGCAGCGCCGGACCAAGGCGAACCCTATTATAATCTTGCCCTGTATTATAATGAATACGGCTCTCAAACTGATGAAAAAGATACTCTGGCGCGAGCAGTCCAAAATTATCGCAATGAAAACCCTGATATAAAAGTAGGCATCCCCCCTTATAAGCTTGATGAAAAACAAAATGCCTTGAATAGAATTAATGCAGAAAAACGCTACGCCGATGTTCTTGTTGCAAGCAGTGAATTCTTTACCGCAGAATCGCAACTGAGCAGTGCAGCAAGCCTGTATCAAAATGCTATACAGAGAGATTTGCTTAAAGACGGACCTGAATTGGGCGAAATCTGGGCCTCCCTGGGCGACCTTGAATACTATGTAAAAAATGATAACATGGAAAGGGCAATTGAATATTACAATAGGGCAGAACAATCCGGCTATTCAACACCGGAAACCAAATACAAAACAGGCGCTGCCTATTACCGCATAGAAGACTGGCAAAACGCATTAACAAAATTCCACGAGGCCTACACACAGAGCAAAGAGCGTGGAACAAACCGCAAAGCCCTTTACGCACTGGGCAACACGGCCTACCTGCGTGGCGATGATTATGCTGCACAAGCCTACTACGAATTACTTCTTAAGATTCTTGAACCGGATTTAAACAGAATTACTACAGCAAGTGCAAACGACCGCTCCGATTATATGCAAACCGCCGAACGGGTAATGATTACCCGAAACAATCTTGGTGTTGCATTGGAAAACCTTGCCGACAGAACCGGTAACCCGGCATTACGGCAACGAGCCCGTGGCTATTATGTGCAATCCTCTGACGCCTGGGATGTTATCAGCAGAAACCCGCAAACAATGGTCCGCTCCGGTGTCGGCGACCCTTCATCGCCAGGCACAAACCTTGCAGGCCTTAATTTACAAGCCTCCCTCTACCCTGCCGGCAATTACGAAAAACAAATCTACATGCGCATCGACCGCGAAATGGAACAAGACTCCCCCTGGACCAACCTAGCCACCCCCGCAGCAGGCATTGTGGGGAATTAGGGGGGGGGTAATCTGCCCCGGCCTTTATTCAAGCAAACACAAGCCGTGTTGCCCGTAGCTGCAGCTTGCTTGACAGGCTGCCACCCGCATTGCCGCCACCGTAGACTTGGTCGCCGATGATGGGGAAGCCGAGGTAGGCCAGGTGGCAGCGGATTTGGTGACGGAAGCCTTTGTCGAGCTTTATGGTCAGCTCTAATTCTTCGCCTTTTTGGTTTATTTCTTCTATATAAGTGGTATACTGTCGCTGTGTAGTGGCCTCTCGCTGTGTAGTATTCTTTTTCTCTGTTTCTTCTGCCTGAAACACCGGACGGACTGTTTTGCGGCCTTTTCCGTAGGGTCTGAATCCGCTGGAAATAGAGGCAGGCAGTGTTTCGCCGGGCTTGTTCGGCACCAGTGCCTTGTAATACTTGATAAAACGGCCGGCTTCTTGTTCTTCTATCATGTGGTTATAAAAACGCTGTGTTCGTGCGAAAAGCACTAAGCCCTCGGTGTCATAGTCAAGCCGGTGAAGAGCGCCGCCTTCCCAGGGGTTTTTACCCTGCACCTGCAAGACTTCAGGATACTCCTTTGCAACAAGGCCAAGTAAACTTACTTCGTTCGGCAAACTTTTTTTTAATGGCACGGTATGCATACGAGATGGCTTATCGGCTATTATAAACTCTGTATCTATTGTTACTATCATTTCTAATTTCTAATTATGTACCTTACAAATAAATTTTCTAAACCTCTCCGGCAGCGGCGCCTTGAATGTTTTCTTTTCGCCATTGGGTAAGGTAATGCTTAATTTCCAGGCATGCAGCATTAGTGTGCAGCCCTTTAAGCATTTATCTTTTGCATCAATACCGTAGATTGGGTCGCCCACAATAGGGCAGCCGATTGCCTTTAAGTGAACACGCAATTGGTGTGTCCTCCCTGTTTTTGGCCTGAGCAGCAGAAGTGATACCCTGCCTGCCTTGGGAATATCCTTTGTCCAAATAGTTTTATAATAGGTAATTGAATATTTTCCTGCTTGTGTAGTATTCTTGTTCAGTATAAAACGCTTTCTGTTTCGCGGGTCTCTTTGTATAAAGCCTTCAATGGCGCCTGTTTCGCTTGCAGGCTTACTATGCACTAATGCTATGTATATCTTTCGTGTGCGTCTTTCTTTAAACTGTTTGGCTAAAAACTCTAATGCCCTATCATTTTTTGCCATAATAATAATGCCTGATGTATCTTTGTCAAGCCGGTGCACAATGCCGGGCCTAAGGCCATGACACACAGGCGAATGGTCTGTATCATTCTGCTCCTTCTGTTGCATCTGTTGCATCTTATAAAGGAGTGCATTGGCAAGTGTGCCGCTCCAGTTACCGGCAGCGGGGTGGGTCACCATTCCCTGTGCTTTGTTAATGACAACTACTGCATCATCTTCATAAACTATATCCAGGGGAATAGGTTCAGGAATTATATGCTCAGGGGCTGCATCGTCCCAATGGAGTTCCAGGGCGTCACCGGCTTTTAATAAACGGGAAACCTTAACGGCCTTGCCATTGAGCAGGGCGGAAAGGTTTCGTGCCTTCACCTGGCTGCGGGAAAGAAGCTGCAATGTATCGGCAATATACACATCGAGCCGCATGCCCTCTGCATCTTCCCCTGCCCTGCCTTCCCAGTTATTCTGAATTTGCTTTTTTTGTTTTAGCATCATGAATAAAAAAATCGACTACTGCAACAACCAGCGAAATACCGGCCCCTATACCAATACTGGCCATGTTCTCCTTTGTTGTGTGGCTTACCGAGCCTACAATCGGTGCATAAGCTGAATCCCAGTCATGTGTTCCCATGCGATACAGATCAACCGACAAACCGGAAATAATTTGAGCAAAGGGCAGAGAACCAAAAAAAATAATCTCGCCACGTCTGAGGCCTTTTAAAAAAGGACTTGTTTGCGGCTCCTCGCTAGTAGCAGTATCTGATTCAACAGCAGGAACGCCTGCAGTATTAGCATCAGTTGTTGCACAAGCAGTAAAAAACAAACCACAAAGGATGCAAAGGACCCAAAGTAAATACTGTTTGTGTTGTTCGTGTCGTTCGTGGCTATTTCTCATCATGTTCGCTCCCCGAAGATGGCTGTGCCGATACGGACGAGGTTTGAGCCTTCCTGAATGGCAATTTCGAAGTCGCCTGACATGCCCATTGATAAGGTTTCCCAGGAGCAGTCGGGGAATTTTTGTTTTAAAAGCTCAAAGGCCTTGCGTGTTTTGATAAAGGCGCCCCGTATAGCTGCATCGTCATTCACAAATGGAGCCATTGTCATAAGGCCACGGGCTTGCAGGCAGGGGTATTGCAGCATTTTTTCCACGGCCCGGCATAAGGCATCTGCATCGGCATAGCCGCTTTTGCTGTCTTCACCGGTTTTCAGTTCAAGGAGAAGCGGCACTGTGCAGCCTCGTTTCCCGGCCTCTTTTGCAAGGGCTTCAATCAATTCGTCCCTGTCTACAGATTCTATACAATCAACCAACTGCACAACCTGCCCGGCCTTGTTTTTTTGTAAAGAACCTATCATGTGGAGCTCCATGCCGGGGAATTTTTCTTTTCGTGCCTCTATCGAAACAAACTTTTCTTTTATTTCCTGAACTCTATTCTCGCCAAACAAGGTCTGGCCTGCATCATAGGCCGCAATCACCGCCTCTATCGGATGAAACTTTGACACAGCCATCAAACGAATATCCGTCTCTGCCCTGCCTGCATCACTTGCCGCCTTGGCAATGCGTTCTTTTATTGCATTTAGGTTATCTTTTATACTCATTACTGTATCCCATACATATAACACACTGTCGGGCGGAAAATATTCCGCACCTACAGGGCATGGCAAACCATGCCGCTACATACTATTGCAATCGTTCTCAACCTACAGGGCATGGCAGGTCATGTATTACCTACTATTATAATCTTTCTCTACAATCTTTGCAAGGGCGGTAAAATCTTCTAGACTTAAATCTTCTGCTCTTAACTTACCGTCAAGGCCTGCTTTTTCCAATAAAAACTCTGGGTTCTCTGTGCCCTCTGTGGTTCTTTTTAAAAAATTATTCAGATTATTTCGCACGGTTTTTCTTCTCTGTGCAAAGAGGCCTCGGACCAGCGGGTAGAAAGAGGCGGGCAGGTTGATGTCTTTTTTCAGGGTCATTGTTACTGCTGCCGATTCTACATGGGGCTCGGGGTAGAAGGAAGCGCCTTTCAGCCTGAGAAGCGGTTCTATCGTATAGACTGATTGGCAGAGCACCGAGAATGATGAATAATTTTTGCTGCCCGGTTTTGCAAGCATCCGGTCGGCTGTTTCTTTTTGCAGCATCACCACCTGCCGTTGAAAGAATTGCTGGTTTTCGATGAAGTCCGCGATGAGGGCGGCGCCTATCGTGTAGGGGAGGTTGCCCAGGAGATAGCAAGATACGGGCGCCCCCCCCGGGGTGCCCGTAGGGGCAGGGCGTGCCCTGCCCTCTTTCCATGTCTTCATCACATCTCCCTCTATCAGGGTGAAATTCGGATTTGTATCGAAGAAATCGTGGAGTATCTTGCAGAAACCTTCATCAATCTCGAAGGCAGTTACCTGGCAGCCTCTTTCAAGAAGGCCGCTCGTCATGGCGCCTATACCAGGGCCTATTTCCCAGACCCCCCACCCAGCCTCCTTGGGCAGCGCATCTATCAAAATATCTCTTGCCCGTGCGTCTATCAGGAAGTTTTGTCCGAATTTCTTGCGCATGCCTAAGCCCTCTTGGTCGAGCAGGCGGCGGATTTCTGTGGGGGAGTTATAATTGAAGCTTGTCTGTATCGAAGGCATCTATTCTATTATAATACTGCATTGCCCGTTTTTTTGCAATAAGAAGCAGTGCAATGAGCAGGAAAGATACAAGCAGCGCGGACAGCGGACTACACTCGATACCCGGTACAAGACTGCATATTTCGGCAAGCATTTTCAATACAGTATAGAGAAAGCTCATCACTACATCAAAAATGAAGGCAAGCGGGGGTGCAATCAGCATCAAAAGAGGGAAAAAGATAGAGAGAACCATAAAAATGGTGGTCAGGGGCGTCAGGATAAGCGATGAGACAATCCCAATCGGGTAGATTTTACCGAAAAGCCCTGCACTGATAGCCGCTGTGGCAAGCATCGCCCCTATTGAAGCGGCAAAACCCCCGGAAAGAAAGCGGGGAAGAAGGCCGCGAAGAAGATAATCAATATCTTCTGCAAAAAAGAGGATGCCTGCAAGGGCAAGATAGGACAAAATAAAGCCTGCACTACCCGCATCGGCGGGCCCAATGGCAAGCTGCAACAAAAATGCTGCACACAAGGCCGGTATTCCCCCGCCTTTAAAGCCGGCAAGAAGGGCAAGTGTGCCAATAAAATACATCAGCATGGCCCGCACAAGGGAGGGCTGGCCGCCTGAAAGATACACATAAGCGGCAATCAGCAGGGCGCCGGCCACCGAAGCAGGCTTGAGCCCCAAGGGCTTTCTCAGCAGAAAGGCAATTATTGCAGAGATAATGGCAAGGTGCATTCCCGAAAGAGCAAGCACATGGGAACAACCCGCTTCCCGGTAGGCTGCGGAGAGCTCGCCCTCGAGCAAATCGCGGGAGCCGACAAGCAGGGCAAGCGAGAGGCCGCCCCATTGGTAATCGGCAAAAAAGCGGGAAAGCCCCATCCGAAACCCGCTTCGAAGGCGCTCAATACGAGGCGCCTCCTCCACAATGTGCAATGTATCTGCCCGAAAACGCAGGCTCCCATTCCCGTTGCTGCAAAGGCCGGTCATTTTTACCTGTGTTCCACGCCCGACCTCCTTTGCAAGGGGCAGCGTCTTCTTATTATACGACACAAAAAGCTTGCCGGCGGCATCGGCCTTGACAGAACGGCCATGGTAATCCGGCTTGGAATACACAGAATCCAGTTCAATGGACACCGAGCCGCCACCGTAGCCATTCAATCGCAGGTCTTCGCACAGGCGGCCTTCGATGGCAGCAATGGAAGTGGTCTCGAGACCAAAAGCCGTTTTTTCCAGGCCCAGTGTGCAGGAAAAACCGAGGGCACAACCCAATGCAGCAGCGCTAAAGGCAATTTGCCCATAGCGGCCGGCCGGGTTCTGCCCCTTTTGCATTGCAGGGAACTGTAGTGCAGAGAGGCTTCGGCAAAAAGAAAGCCCTACGACCAAGGCCAACAAAAAGACAAGCTGGCCAGGCCGCGAAAGGGGACTGTAAAAGGCAATCGCTGCAGCAATGACAGCATATAAGGGAAAACAAAAAGTGTTCACACCTAGTCTATGGCTTTTATTTTTCTATTGCTTTCTTTATAATGAAGGCGTGGACAGAAAATTTATTACGCTCCTTGAGGCCCTTATTTTATATGCAGTTATTTTTCTACCGGGGCTGAGTGGCTCGAGCTGGCCGCTCTGGAATCTCTCCTATCTTACTGTCCATATTGTGCCTTCCATGGCCCTCCTTATTCTGATTGCCTACTATCATGGTTATAAGGACAAGCTCCTTGCCCTGCCCCAGCGGAACGATCTTCTCTCCTTTCTTATTGCCCTGCCCGCTCTGGTGCTCTCTGGCATTCTCGTCTCCAGCATTCCTTTTGATGCCCCGAGGCCCGATACTATAGTCGCCCGTGATGATATGCAGTCTATTATTATCCTCTGTCTCAGCTGCATCGGCGGCGCCTATTTTGAAGAGATGTTTTTCCGTTTCTATCTGGTGGGCCGTCTTGGTAAAGCGCTGAACAATACCATTGCCGCCCTGCTTATTTCAGTAGTCCTTTTCACCGCTTGCCATGCCTACGAAGGCCTTCACGGAATGGTCAACGCCGCTGTATCCGCTACGATACTGTCCTTCATCTTCATCCGCTACCGCTGCATCCACGGCATAGCCCTGGCCCACGCCGGGTATAATATCATCGCTTATCTCTTACTACTTGAATGAAGCCATTATTCGTGTCGGCGAAGCCGATTCGTGTTATTCGTGGTTGTTTCGATTAAATGTTTTGCCCTTGCAAGATTTCTGTAAGCATGCTATAATACCTATTATGAAAAGCATATCAACACTATTACGGATATATCTTTCCGGTATTCCGGGGGGTTTAGGCGATTTGAAGCGCTATGGCGGCAAGAAGGGGATTGGTGAAATCCTTCGTTGTCTGATGCCTTCCGATACAGATTTGTCGGACGAGGCTTTTTTCAATAAGAGCACTACAATGACTCTCTATATGATAGCACGAGCAATGGCTCAGATAGCAAACAGCGATCCAGTGGGGAAGTTCACTGCGGGGAATATTGCTGATGGGGTGGTATTAATAGGGATTAACCGCGAACCACGCGAACCACGCGAACAGCCTGTTGCTGCTGCGATATCTTTTGTCAATCATCATGCAACGGCACTTATTGGGGATAAGATTCCTGCTGATGTGCATGCAAAGATGGAATTTGCCAACATGAAATTGGCCCATGCCCTTTTCACCGGTAGCACCAACGCACTGGCCTGTGTCGGGCGTGGTGATATTCGAATGTCAGGCAACGCGGGGCTTTTGGACAATGTGAATCGCTTACTGGATAGAGTGTCGGAGTATCTGGGATGAAAAATTCTCACGCGGAGACGCGGGGAACGCGGGGTTTTGGTTGACAATCATCGCCAATCCTCTGCGTCTCCGCGCCTCCGCGTGAGCTTTTATGATAGGAGGTTATTATGTATCCGATTTATACACACGAAAAATCACGGGAAATTTTTGAGCGGGCATTAAAGGTTATTCCTTCGGGTTTGTATGGCCATCAGGGGCCGGCGGAGGGGTGCTGGATGCCGGTTGAAGAATGGCCGGCCTTTACTGAAAAGGCTCAAGGGTCTTATTTTTGGGATGTAGACGGCAACAAATATATTGATTACATGTGTGCCTATGGGCCGAATATTCTCGGCTACAATGATGCAGATGTAGATGCAGCGGCAATGGAGCAACTGAAAAAAGAAAACTGTGTAACGGCGCCCCATAAAATCATGGTCGATTTTGCCGAGCTTTTGGTCGACACGGTTGCCTGCGCCGATTGGGCCTTCTTCTGCAAAAATGGCAGTGATGCCACCACCGGGGCGGTAATGGCCGCCCGTTCCCACACACACAAGGAAAAAATCATCTTTTTTAAGGGCTATTACCATGGCGTTCACCCCTGGTCGCAAAAGATTGATTACCCGGGCATTGTTCCCGGTGATGTGGCCGGAAGCGTCTATGTGCCCTGGAACGACGAGGCCGCTTTGGAAGAAGCCTTTCGAAAGAACAAGGGAAAGGTGGCGGCGGTTATCGGCCAGCCCTATTGGCACGGGAACTTTGCCGACAATGTGCTCCCCAAAGAAGGCTTTTGGCAGAAGGTGAGGAAATTATGCGACGAGAATGAGGCAGCCCTTATTATAGACGATGTCCGCACCGGTTGGCGGCTCGACCTTGCCGGCAGCGACCATTATTTTGGTTTTAAGGCCGATATGATATGCTTCTGTAAGGCCCTTGCCAATGGCTATAATGTCAGTGCCATTTGCGGACAGGAAAAATACAAGAATGCCATGTCCAGCCTTTCTTACACCGGCTCCTATTGGATGAGCGCCGTCCCCTTTGCCGCAGGTATTGCCTGCATCAACAAGATGAAGCGCCTCGGCCTGCCCAAGGTGCTTAACGAAAAGGGCAAGCAACTCTGTGACGGCCTCGTGGAAATAGCAAAAAACAAGGGCTATGACTTACACGCCACCGGCGCCCCTTCCCTTTTCTACCTGCGCCTTGCTAATGACGATATCAAGGGGACTCCCAGCCTCTTCCTGCACCAGAAATGGATTGCCGAAATGGTTAAGCGGGGGGTCTACCTTACCAGCCATCATAATCATTTTATCAATGCCAGTTTGAGCGATGAGGATATAAAAATAACACTAGATATTGCAAATGAGGCATTTGATGCACTATAATAGAAAGTATGAATATTGATTTTAAAACAACAGCCCTGCTGGAAATTGATGTACAGAATGATTTCTGTCCTAACGGGGCGCTGGCTGTTTTTGAAGGCTGTGCGGTAACAGAGCCTTTGAACAGAATTGCACGGATTGTGTCCGAGAACGGGGGCCGGGTTATAGCAACTGCCGATTGGCATCCTGCATCCCATTGCTCCTTTAAGGGGCAAGTGAACGAGGCCGGGGAAGAAGGCCTGTGGCCGCCGCATTGTGTGCAGGGGACTATGGGTGCAGCCTTTCATCATGGGCTGGACCACCGGCCTTTACACCTGGTTTTGCACAAGGGTTTCAGGCAAGGCCTCGATTCCTATTCGGCCTTTTTTGAAAACGATAGAACAACTGCAACCGGCCTTGAAGGCTATCTGAAAGGCCTTTTGATAAGCACCATCCTTATTGGCGGCCTTGCAACAGACTACTGTGTTTTATACACTGCCCTTGATGCAAAAAAAATCGGCTTTAGAACAATCGTTCTGAAAGACGCCTGCCGTGCCGTAGGATCCGGTGAAGAATCAGAAGAAAACGCCTGGAAACAGATGAAAGAAGCCGGAATAGAGATTGTAAATTCAGATGAGATAGGATAAATAGCCACGAATTACGCGAATGTGCGCGAATAATATTAGCGTTAATTAGCGTAATTCGCGGCAAAATGTAATAAGGATACAGTATGACAAGTGCATTATTCACGGACTTTTATGCCCTGACTATGGCGCAGGGCTATTGGAAGAACAGCTTGAAAAACCCGAAAGGCTTTGGCCGGGCTGCCTTCGAAATGTTTTTTCGGAAGCAGCCTTTTGGCAGCGGCTTTTCCGTTTTTGCCGGCTTAGGCAGCCTCCTCGAAGCGCTTTTTGACAAAGACGGTAAACCGAATTACGGCTTTTCAAAAGATGACATCGCCTACCTCCATTCCCTCAACTTTTTCGAGAGCGCTTTTCTCGACTTCCTCGAAGGTTTTCGTTTTACCGGCAGCATTTATGCCATGGACGAAGGCCGGGTTGTTTTTCCTCAGGAGCCTCTTATCCGTATTGAAGGCGGTCTCGTGGAATGTCAGATTCTTGAGGCAATGCTCCTTAATATGGTCAATTTTCAGACCCTAATTGCCACAAAAGCAGCCCGTGTTCATATTGCAACAGGCATGCAGCCCCTTATGGAATTCGGTTTGCGGCGCGCCCAGGGCCCTGATGGCGGTTTGTCTGCAAGCCGTGCCGCTTTTATCGGCGGGGCAGGCGGAACAAGCAATGTCCTTGCGGCAAAAAAGTTCGGCATTCCGCCCCTGGGCACCATGGCCCACGCCTGGGTCATGTCCTTTCCCAGCGAGCTCGATGCCTTCCGTGCCTATGCGGAACTCTACCCCGATAACACTATCTTTTTGATTGATACCTACGATACCCTGAAAAGCGGCCTCAAGAATGCAATCATTGTAGGTAAGGAGCTGCAACAAAAGGGAAAAACCTTTGGCGTCCGTCTTGATTCCGGGGATATGGCCTATTTAACCAGGCAGGTTCGAAGGGGCCTTGACGATGCCGGCCTGAAAGAGGCCTTCATTACCGTATCCAACGACCTTGATGAAAGCATTATCCAGGCGCTTCGCGATGCAGACAGCCCGATAGATTCCTGGGGTGTAGGCACGCAGATGGTTACCGGAGGATACGGCTCAGCGATTTCAACAGCCGCCTTTACCGGCGTCTACAAGCTTATGGCAAAAGAATGCGATGGCAAGATGCAGCCGACCATGAAGCTCTCGGATAATCCCGACAAAACAACAACACCAGGCATTAAGCAAGTCTGGCGCCTTAAAGATGCCCAGGGAATGTATCAAGCAGACATTATGGCGCTAGACCCCCACCCAACCTCCCCCAGAGGGGGAGGAGATAAGGTATCTCCCCGCCCCTTTGGGGAGGGGTTGGGGGAGGGGTGCGCTACAGCGCCCTTCCATACCGGGGACACCGTGCGCTTTTGGCACCCCAGCGCCGATTACCGCCGCTTTACCACCACCCTGGAAGAAGAACCGGAGCCTCTGATTAAGCAATTTGTCCAAGACGGCAAGCTGCTCTCAACAAACTATCCCTCCCTACAAGATATTCAGGCAAGAGTCACTAAAGAGATTGATTCACTTGACACAAGCTACAAACGAATACTGAACCCCCATATTTACAAGGTGTCTATTACCGAGGAATTGCGGGAATTGAAATTGCAATTGATAAGGTCGTATTTAGAAAGCGCCTGACCCCCCACCTAACCTCCCCCGCAAGGGGGGAGGGACTACTAAATTCCGTAACTCCCCCGCAAAAAAAGGAGGGGACTACTAAATTCTTTAACTCCCCTCCCCTTGCGGGAGGGGTTGGGGGAGGGGTGCGAATCAATCCTCCGCAATCAGCGCCTTGAACTCCTTCTCGTCCAGGGTTTCTTTTTCCAGCAGTTCGTTGGCAAGTTTTTCGAGGAGGGGCTTTTTTGCTTTTAGGAGCTTCTGTGTTTTGGCGTATTCGCTATTTACGATGCGGGCAATTTCTTCGTCAATGTATTGCTGGGTGCTTTCTGCATACTCGCGCTGGAACTGCGGTTCCTGGGCTTGTTCGCCAAGCATGTTTCCCATGCCTCTTGTGGTAAGGGCCACATTGCGAAAACGTTCGCTCATGCCGTAATCGGTTATCATTTTTCGGGCAATGTCTGTTGCCTTTGTTAAATCGTTCGAGGCGCCGGTGGAAAATTGACCGGTAATCATTTCTTCGGCAATACGGCCGCCAAGGAGCACATCGATACGGCCTAAGAGGTCCTTTTCGGTAATGGTGTAACGGTCTTCGGTGGGCATCTGCATAGTATAACCCAGTGCATAACCACGGGGAATAATCGAAATTTTTGTTACGGGGTCGGAGTTCTTGGTAAAGGCTGCAACCATTGCATGCCCTCCCTCGTGCCAGGCGGTTAGAACCCGTTCTTCTTCCTTTAATACCCGGGTCTTTTTTTGCAGGCCGGCAATGGTTTTTTCTATTGCCTCCTGAAAATCAACCTGTTCTACCAATTGACGGCCTGCACGCACTGCCAATAAGGCCGCCTCGTTTACAATGTTTGCCAAATCGGCGCCGGCAAAACCGGATGTGCCACGAGCCAGGGCTTCAAGGTCTACCGCGGGGCTTAGTTTTACATTACGGGAATGAATTCGAAGGATTTCAGCACGGCCTTTAAGGTCGGGCTTATCGACCAGCACCTGCCGGTCAAAGCGGCCGGGCCGGAGCAAGGCAGGGTCAAGCACATCGGGGCGGTTGGTGGCGGCAAGCACAATAAGGCCGCCTGCTGCATCAAAACCGTCCATTTCGACAAGGAGCTGGTTCAAGGTTTGCTCGCGTTCGTCGTTTCCACCCATAACACTGTTGATGCGGCTCTTTCCAATGGCGTCAAGCTCATCAATAAAAATGATACAGCGCTTTTTTTCGCGGGCCTGTTTAAAAAGGTCGCGAACACGGCTTGCACCAACGCCGACAAACATTTCGACAAATTCCGAGCCGCTTATCCGAAAGAAGGCAACACCGGCCTCTCCGGCAACAGCTCGTGCCAAAAGGGTTTTCCCCGTTCCTGGTGGGCCAATCAAGAGAACCCCCTTGGGTATCTTTCCACCAATTGCCGTATATTTATCGGGCTTCTTCAAAAAATCTACAACTTCAACCAGCTCTTCTTTTGCCTCGTCTACGCCAGCTACATCGCTAAAGCGTGTTCGGACATCACCTTCTGCAACAATAGCCGCCTTGTTCTGCCCAATCGAGAGGATTCCTGCGCCCATACCGCCCATCCGCCGGGAAATCACATACCATATCAAAAAGAAAATACCGATTGGCAATATCCAGGTAAAGAGCAGATTGAGGAAAAAGCTGTTCTGACGGGAAACCGCCGAATAATCGATACCCTTGCTGTCCATCAGGGGAATCAATTCAGGGTCATTAACCGGCACGGCACGATACACCCCGGCCTGCGACCTCGACCTTGTTGAAGGAAGAGACATCGGGCTCTGCGTCAGCTGAGCCTGCGTAGAATAGCCGGTAAAGTAAGAGTCGCTGAGCTCGACTCGCTTGATTTCGCCGGATTCAATTCGCGCCTTAAACTCCGAATAGGGAATAGTCGGATTCATTCTGTCGAGGAAAATTGAGTTGAAAATACTCATCCCCAACACGATAATAGCAATATAGAGAAGTGGAGTGCGCCATTTTCGCCATCTATCAGGGTCCTTGTTCGGATTATTCTGATTCTGCTCGCCGGTATTTTTCCCGCTCTGCGGGTCGATGTCATTCATATACTTTAGTATAACATATCTTGCAAATAATGACAAGGACTGCTATATTCTTTTTATGGCAAACGAACTATTTTCCTTTTTTATTGGCACCTATGCCGATGCTATTTATGCACTTGATGGCAGTCTTCAAAGTGATACCCTGCCTTCTACCCCTACTGCAAACCCCTCATATCTGGCGCTTGATACCGAAAGGCAGTTTTTGTATGCAGCCAACGAGTTGGAAGCCGGCACGGTGTCGGCTTTTAGAGTCAAGAGCGATAATACACTGGAATTGTTAAACTCTGTTTCATCAATGGGCGCCTACCCCTGCCACCTTTTTTTGGGAAAGGGGCCGCTTGCCGGCAGGCTCTTTGCAACGAATTATGGCAGCGGAAACCTTGCAGCCTATCATATAAAAGATGATGGCTCGCTTGAGGAAGCCTTTCAGACAGTTCAGCTTCAGGGCAGCGGGCCGAACAAGGAACGGCAGGAAGGCCCCCATGCGCATTCCATTTGGGCCTCACCTGATATGCAGTATCTCTACCTCTGCAACCTGGGAACAGATGAAATAGTCTGTTTTGCTGCAAAGCCGACGGCACAGGGAATAAAGCTGGAAGAAAAGCATAAAATAAAGGTCCTCCCCGGTTCAGGCCCGCGCCACGGTGTTTTTTCCGCTGAGGGCTCCTTCTTTTATGTGATAAACGAAATGGGCAATACCATTGACGCCTTTCGCTACAAGCCCGACGATGGCAGCCTTACCCCGCTGCAGCAGATTGATGCCCTGCCAAAAGGCACCAGCGATGAAACACGGGCAAAAAGCACCGGGGCGGCAATAAAACTTTCAGGCGATGGCAATTATCTTTATGCATCAATTCGCATAGAAGGCGAAGAAGGCCTTTTGGTCTGCTGCACAGTAGATACAAACACTGGCATGCTTTCCCGGCCGCAATGGACAAAAAGCCATGGACAAGGCCCCCGTGATATTTGCCTTAGCCCCAATAATGCACTCCTCTATGCAGCACAGCAATACAGCGATACCATTGCAATATTCGATAGAGACATTACAAGCGGTACATTAAGCTACAGCCATGATATTTCTGTTCCCAAGCCAGTGTGCATGGTGTTTTAAGGCGCTAAAACTTAAACCCCATGCCAATATCCATGCTTCCATATACAAACTTGTACCAGGGAAAGCACCATGAGGCTGCAGCGCCTAATTTTATGCAGAATTGAGGAAGGATATAGATATCGAAACCCAGCCCCAATGTGGCACGGAAATTTTAATTTGAAACGAGGCTATAAGTCTCGGAACTATCACCTTTCTGTATTTCTATATCACTAATCCAGGCAGCGCCAAAGCCGGCAACAATGCGGGGTGCAAAGAGATTAGCAAGAAGGGGAAATTCATAAAAAGCACGGACTTCTCCGTTTACCATCTGTGCATTTGCCGTCTGTCCTCGCTTGCTGCTGCTTAAATAATTATAATTTCCGTAAAGGCCAAAACCAATATTCCCCCATTTTTCCCGGAAGGCAAACCAATCAAAACCAAGGAATACTCCACCTAATTGGAAAGTCAAATCAAAAACAGCGTCCCCTGATGCAAATTGCATAGAAGGCGACCAA
>JAISIL010000017.1 GCA_031262035.1 Spirochaetaceae bacterium
TGCCTACGGCACAGTATGTCTTGAGCTTAAGGGCCAGGGAAGAAAGCGGCTTATGGGATTCTTATATTCATCCCCTGCTCATGGCTGCCTGATTTACCCCCAAAAAGAAAGTGCACCCAAGACAACCACGAATAACACGAATGATATTGCCTACGGCAAATCCCACGACTTTTCGCTTACTTATCGCAGATTATTCGGGTCGGCCTGGCCGATTCGTGCTATTCGTGGTTGTATGAAAAACAAATGTCTTTACACTGAGAATAATAGCCTTGACAACTTAAAATAATTAAGTTATACTAAAGATTATGAAAGTTTTAGTCTACGGTTCCATCAATATTGCCGATGTATTCAGGTGGGCTAAAGGGAAAGCAGAAATTAAGTTTTCGTAAGCCTACTAAGTTTCCCGAACAAATCCCCAAAGATATGGTCCCGGCTGACATAGTGCACAAGCCGTATCGGGTGGCGATTTTCATCGTGTTCCCAGCGAATATCATCAGTTAAAATTGGCGCAGGGCTAATCTTTGACGCAGTCCAGTTGGGGTTCATCAAGAAACCAACAGTAGAAATATCCCAAATGATACGCGACCAGGAAATATCCTGTATCGTATATTTCTGTGCAATATCCATTGGAATATCGTCCATGTCACGAATGTAGGCCATTTTTAAAAACAGGTCGGAGCCGGCAATTGATTTATCCTTGAAATTTTCCAGAACAATCTGTGCAAGGTAATCACCAATTTTACTTTTACCGATAAGCCTTCCTTCCATTTCTTCCTTTGTTACCGTCAGTTGCGATGCGCAGGTGATGCAGGGGATGAGCACCAGGGGGACGCCGCTATCGAGTAAAACCTGGGAAGCAAGAATATCCTGCATCAAATTGAATTCTACCGCATGGCTCCAATGCGGCGGCTGTCCGCCAAGCCACACTACTACTATTTTATCACGGATTTTCGGTTCCATTAAAAGCGCCGATGCAACATTCGTGGGGCAGCCAATGGCAATTACATACAAGGGTTCCGTGCCCGCCATTGCTCTTTTCACCAGGTCTTGTGCAGCAGGGCTTTCAATTGGTTTATCAAGGCTTTCCAGATACTGCGTAGAACCGCGAAACACTTTGTTTTCTGTGTTGATGTTCATCAATGAAAGCAAATGCAGTATTTCCTTGTAGCTTTTTTCCATGCCCTCTTCCGCTGTTCCTGCCCAATGCAGCAGACGCTTCAGCGTTTCTTCGTCTACCGGTATTGCCTTCAGCAATGCCTTGCTGCAATACGGTGCGGCATATACAGCCTCAAGTGTAAAACGCTCAGGGGAGGCACAGGCCCAAGAAATGGCAAACTGGTCATCAACTTCATTGTATGCATCAGTATCAATAACAAGACGCAGTTTGCCGTTCGGGTATTGCAGTTTCTCTTTTAAAACTGCATGATTAATTTTATCAAAGTCCATAATTAGTATCCTCCTGTAAAAATAATTTTTGTGCCGTTTTCCTCCGGCGGATAAGTTTTATATCGTTTGCTACTTTTGGTGAAGCAACAACGATAATCAAAAAGATTCCGAGCATTACATTCTGCATATTATCGCTTATACCCAGCGCAATAATACCGGTGAAAATAATGTTCATTGAAAAAGCGCCAATGAATATACCCACCGGCACCGGAACCAAAGATTGCAAAGACAAGGCGATAACCACACACATCATCGGGCGGAACACTGCGCTTAAGGTGGTCATGTTGGTTTGCGGTGTGGCCGAACCTGAATAGGCGGCGGTGAGCGCTGCGGCAATCCCCAGAAAGAAACCGCCTGCAAGCCATGCTTTAAACTTTACCTGCATGGGCTGTATGCCGACATTCTTTGCAATCAGTTCATCGCTGCCGACCACCCGTGCCTGGTTTGCCATTTTGGTCCGGTAAAAGACGAGCGTATAAATGCTCAGCGTGATAAGCAACACAATCAGCATCCACAGAGGAGTGCCAAGAAAGGTGATATTTTGATTCAGCCTGATGTAATAACCGGTGGACATTTCAGGCCAGAGCCTTCCGACTAAAGCGGCAAACCTGTTCCCGGCAATTTCAAATATCATCAGCATACCAAGGGTGATAACCAATGATGGGATGCGCAAAAGCCGGAATACGCCGCTTATGATTGCTTCTATTAAAAGAGCTGCTGCAATAGCGCCAAGGAACAAACCGGGAATGCCAAAAAGGTTTCCCGCAGCAGCACCGACAAGACTTGCAAAAATGATGCAGGAGCCAATTGAAAAGTCTATAATACCGCATATCCAGCCGAAAGACATACCACAGGCGATAATACTGGGAATAATTGACATGTTTATTATAATAGTAAAACTCTGCCAATTTGCTATCCGTTCAGGTATCAAGAGTATTAAAATAAGATACAAAACTCCCGGCAGCACCAGCGCCTTGAGCAAGTTTATTACAGACTTTCCAATTGTTTTCATTTATTGCGCTCCATAACCGATTGAATGGAATAATCGGTAAATATTTTCTGCACCGATTCCTGCGTTACTTGCGGATTCAACCATTTAAACATGTTTTGTTTATAATAATCTGCGGAAAAAGGCGGAATGCTTCCTTCGATGTAAGTGTCATAATTTCCTGCGTCTGTGCTGTTGGTAATCCAGAACATGGGAACGGTCATTTCAGGTTTCTCGCCAAGGGGCGTTCCGTGCAATGCGTTTGCTGCAAGCACCAGAGAAAGCATCGTGTCCGCAATCAGGTTTCCCCCTGCCACCAGTTTCAGCGGGCCATTGTCCATATATTGCAACATTCCCGTGGCTATATCCACCATGCAGATTCGAACTTTGTCGGCCAGATTGTGATTGACCAAAGATTGATTAACTCCGGCCAAAGCCCCGGTAGTAACGGTGCCGCCAACAATAAAGATACTGTCCATTTCAGGATACGATGCGATCAAACTTTCCGTTGCCTTGGTAATATCTTCTGTGGTGCTGATACCCCGTGTTTCGCTCAGCAGATTAATACCCAAATCTTTGCAGGCGCTTTCGATACCGCTGTCACGGTAATCGCCGTTAATATCGCCTTTGGTCAAACCGATAACCGCCATGTTTTTGACACTGTAGGTATCATGCATCCATTTGACCATGTCGTAGGCGTTTTGTGTTTCTTCCGAGTGTTCGTTGCCGATAAACATCGGGCTCCCAAACAAATCCTGCTTGATTTTCTGGTCAAAAACCTGACGGTTGAACAGTGCAAACTTGACATTGTTCTGTTCAAAAAGGTTTTTCAGCAGCGGCAGCACCGTTTCAGAAAGGGTAAAACAGAGAACCGCATCTACCCCCTGATTGATCATCGACTCATAGGCGGTCATAAAACTTTCATCGTCATAACCGCCCAATTGAACCGGAACCAGTTCAATGCCCGCAGCTTCGGCAATAGTTTTTTGTGCCAGAAGTTGTGCCCTGCCGGAAGCAGTTGTTTCGTCCCCCAGGGGGATAAGGCCGACACGGAGTTTTCCCGTTCCCTGCCCTGACGATGCAGCAGATTCATTTTTTCCGCTTGCGAATACCGTGCTTATAGCAATGATTGCTACAAGTAATAAAGTGATTGTCTTTTTCATAAAAGACCCTCCTTAAAAAATATTTTCATTTTATTACCGTTGCGTTTTTCCTGTCGAAGGAAATAGCAACAGCGGCAACAAAAAGAATTCCTTTTATAACCTGCTGGGCGCTTATGTCTATGCCCATTACCAAGAGGCCATTGGCAACAACAGCCATCAAAAGGCTCCCAATTATGACACAACGGAAACGGGAAGCCCATCCGCCTGAAAAGGGAAGCCCGCCGAGCAGCAAGGCCAGCATTGCATTCATCTGGGTGTTTGCACCGGTCATGGTGGAAGCAGTGCAGGTGCGCAAAATAGAAAACACCGCCACCAGGCCGCAGGATAAACCTGAAACAATAAAGGGCAGCCATTTTTTTACTTTGATATTCACACCGCCCTGCCGTGCCACTTCTTCCCGTGAACCGATTGCTTTACATTGTTTTCCAAAAGGTGAATATTCGAGCACCAAAAAAGTAATGATACAAATTGCTATTAAAACACTTAATTTCAGCGGCAGATTGTCAAGTGTTTTCATTGCATAGTCTGCGGGAATGCTGCCTCCGCCTAAAAGAGTATTTGCAATTCCCATAAAGATAAAACTGGTAGCAAGTGTGGCAATGAATGCAGGCAGCCCCAGCACAATGTGCGCAAAACCATTAACACAACCCAGAAGTGAACCGCTGCATATTGCGGTAATAATGGCAAACGGAATGGAAATGCGGGAAGCAAAGGCGGTAAACACAGCGCTGACACAAACATTGCCTGCCATTGAAAAATCCAGGTTCCCCTGTGCCATCAGAAAAGACATACCGCAGGAAGCAACAATTATGGCAAAGGCATTGTTGATAAACACCGGAAAATTCCCCGGACGCAAAAATCTTCCCCCGGTAGCAATCTGAAAAAACACTATCACAATAAGCAAACCCAAAAAAGGAAGAAAACCGATTAATTTAATATCTTTTATCTTCATATTTATTTTCCTTTTAAATCATATAATTGATTAAATCAGCCTCAGAAAGGCTCCTTTTCCGCTGAAATTCACCATTAATTTTACCGTTTTTCAAAATCAGAATACGGTCGCTCATTCCGATTAATTCAGGCAGTTCCTCTGAAATCATCAAAATTGCCTTGCCTTCTTTCCGTAAATTATCAAGCAGATGATAAATATCGTTTTTTACGCCAATGTCGATTCCCCTTGTGGGGCAATCAAAGATAAAAATGTCGGCCTCGCTTGCAAGCCATTTGGCAATACTTACCTTTTGTTTGTTTCCGCCGGAAAGTTGCATGACATATTGTTTCGGGTTTTGCATTTTTATCGATAGTTTTTCTCCCCATTTCTTAACAATGTTCATTTCTTTTTTTGGCGGCACCAGTCCAAAATGTTTTAAGCGCGGCCAGAGGGGAAGGCACATATTGTCTTTTATACTGCATGCTGCCATAAGGGCTTCGGTATCGCGGTTTTTGGAAACATAGGCCATACGATTTTTTATTGCCATTTGTGCCGATACAATTTTTCCCGATTTGTTGTTCACCCAAACGGTTCCTATATCGGGAATACTCAGGCCAAAAAGAACTTTCCCCAACTCATGCATACCGCAATCGGTGAGCCCGCCTATCCCCAGAATTTCACCGCGTTTTACTTGCAGTGAAATAGCATCAAGCAGGGCATTTGTGATATGTTCAGCGGAAAGAAGTGTTTCTTTTGAGATATCATCGTTATTATCGATAACATCTATATAATCATTTCGAAACATATTTTCTGCAATATCGCGGCCTACCATCATCTTTTTCATTGCAGGCGCCTGCATTTCATTTCCGGAAAGGCTGCCAATCACCCGGCCATCCCGGAGAACCGTCACTCTGCTGCAAATATCCAGAAGTTCCTGTATATCATGGGAAATAAAAATCACACTTTTTCCTTCGTCCCTCATCCGTTTTATCATCTGATACATGACGCCCCGGCCTTCTTTTCCCAGAGCCGTCGTTGTTTCATCTACGATAAGAATTTCCGGTTTGTTGAATTCAGAGCGGGCAACCTCAAGCAGTTTCCGTTCTTCAAAAGAAAGTTTATCAACAGGAAGAGATGGTTCAATGGAGGCCACACCGATAGAGGCAAGGAGCTTTTTTGCTTCCCGGTTCATCTTTTTTATGTCCAGAATTCCCAGCCGGGAAAAAAGTCCTTCCTTGCCGGCAAAAATATTGGCCGCTACAGAGATGCCGTTAAGCGTGCCCTGTTCCTGCACAATCATGCTTATCCCTTTTTTGCCCGCATCGGTGATTGACGCCGGGCTGTAGGGTTTGCCGTGCAGAAACATTCCTCCGCTGTCCGCCTTCTGCACCCCCGCTATAATGGAAGATAATGTTGATTTACCGGAACCATTCTCTCCGATAAGCCCCAGCACTTCCCCCTTATAAAGCTCGATGCTCACTTCTACCAGAGCCCTGGTTGATTCAAAATGCTTGCTGATGGCATGAGTTTGTAAAACAATATTTTTCACCGGCTATCCTCCTTATTTGTATCACGAACTAAAATTATTTTAGTTATTAACTAATATATTTTAGCATATCTTTATTTTTTTGTCAAGTGTTTTTATGAAAAAAAATTTTTTTTCGAAAAAAGATATTTTTCGCCACTGGTTATTGACAAATTTACTAAAAAATACTAAAATACAAGCATGGTAGCTAAAATAACAGATATAGCACGGGAGGCAGGAGTTTCTGTTTCGGCGGTTTCTCTGGCTCTGAACAACAAACGAGGGGTCAGCGATGCATTACGCTCAAAAATTTTAGCAATAGCAGCAGAGCTTGATTACCGGGATTTCAAGCGGCTTCAGGAAACTGATCCTGGCAAGGAAATGAGGGAACTGCGGGTGCGCTTTCTAAAAATTGCAAAGCACGGGCACATTGTCAATGAACGACACAATCCCTTTATCACGGAATATCTGGAAGGCATCGAAATGGAAGCGAGCAAAAAGAACTGCAAAGTAGAAGTTGCTTTTTTTGAACATAAAGAAATAGAAGATATTGTCCAATCCCAGGAAAATACTGATGCAGACGGCCTTATCGTTCTGGGCACGGAATTGAATGCCTATGAACCACGCCATTTTGCAAAGCTCAAAACGCCGGTAGTATTTATCGACACCTATTTTCCTCTGGCTTCTTTTGATTGTATTGATATCGATAATTCTGATGGTGTTTTTAAAGCGCTGGAACACTTCTATGAAAACGGCCACCGGAGTATTGGTTTAATAAAAAGCAAATTTGAAACGCGGAATTTTCAAATGCGGGAATTTAGTTTCAGAGAATCAATGAAATATTTTAATCTGCCCGTGCAGGAACAATTCATTCTGGATGTCGATTCAGCCTATGAACAAGCCACTGTCGATATGAATAAACACCTTGCAGGCGGACAAAAACTTCCCACTGCTTTCTTTTGCATGAACGATATTATCGCGTATGCCTGTATGAAGGCGCTGAGGGAAAATGGAATAAAAATACCGGAAGATATAAGCATCATCGGTTTTGATGATTTACCCTCAAGCAATCTTTCCGAACCGCCTTTAACTTCAATCAGGGTATCAAATCAACAAATAGGGCAGCGGGCTTTGGAAAAACTGCTGCAGCGTATTGATTTATCAACAAACAAAGCGGAAAAAATTCTAGTCTCCGGGAACCTCATTTCCCGTGACAGCGTGAGGTACATATGAAGATACTGGTTTATGGTTCATTAAATGTCGATTTAATCTTTTCTGTTGACCATATTGTCCGGCCGGGCGAGACTATTTCTTCTTCCGCATTTAAGCGGAGTGCAGGCGGTAAGGGGGCCAATCAATCGGCTGCATTGGCAAAAGCCGGAATGGAAGTCTATCTTGCCGGTAAAATCGGGCAGGACGGCCTTTTTTTAATTGACCTCCTTAAATCCTATGGGGTGAACACAAACAATGTCATTATTGATGAGGGCAGCACCGGACAGGCGCTCATTCAGGTTGATAAAAAAGGACAAAATTCAATTGTGCTAAATGCTGGCGGAAATTACCGTATTACTATAGATGAGATAAAAAAGACACTAAAATATTTTAGTATCGGCGACGCCGTCCTTTTGCAAAACGAGATTGTCCATACAAAAGAAATAATGCTTGCGGCAAAAGAACAGGGCCTTCGTATTTATTTGAACCCCTCCCCTTTCGATGAAGGCATCAAGAGCCTTCCTTTGGAACTGGTGGATATATTCTTTGTCAATGAAATTGAGGCGGCCTCGCTGGCGGGAATGATGATTCCCCCACCCAACCTCCCCCAAAGGGGGAGGAGTAGCCTGGCAGAAATGTTGGCAGCACAATTTCCCAATAGCGAGATAGTTCTTACCGCAGGGGAAGAGGGAGCCTTTTATGCGCACAAAACCGCCGAAGGGATGCATACAGAGCACTGCGGCATTGTCGAAGTTCCTGTTGTTGATACAACCGGTGCAGGCGACACCTTTTCCGGTTACTTTCTTGCAGGCATGACTAAGGGGCTTGGCCCTGCAGAATGTCTAACACTTGCAAGCAAGGCGGCATCCATTGCCGTATCCCGTCCGGGTGCAATGGATTCAGTGCCATATGAAAGAGAACTCGCCTGATGAAAAAAAGTTTTCTTCAATTACTGTATATGAGTTTCGACCTCTTTGGAAAGAACGGCCTGGGAAATCACGGCGCCGCAGGTGCTTATGGTTTTTTGCTTTCCGCTACCCCTACCCTTTTGGTAATCAGCTTTTTTCTTTCCCTTAAAACCTGGACTCTTCCCGGCCTTGTTTCTTTTGCCGGCATCATCTGGGCCGGTCGTATTTTTGCATTGGATTTATTTCGTGGCTTAAAGGTTGTCTTTACCGGCCCTAAAAAACAGAACCCTATTACAGAAAACCTTATCATCATCCTTGTTGAATTTGGTGTGGTGATTGCAGCAGCAGGGCTTGTGTTTTTTTCCGATGCGGCACGGGCAGTGCTGCATAACATGGGCCTCTGGGAAAATGCCCTGACCTTTGGCGGCGCTCTTTACAATTCATGGTTTGCCCCCTTTGCCATTTTGTTTCTTGTTATCCTTGCAAGCTACACACTGATTCCTGCAAACCCGCCAAAAACACTCTCTGCAATATATGGCACATTTGCTTGTATGATACCATTTATAATCATCTTCGCAGTGTTTAATTATGTACTTAATCCTAACCGCTATAATTATATCTATGGCACATTAGGCACTATTATTACTACACTTATTAATATCTATTTCTTTTTTAATTTTTACTTTTTCGGCGCACAATTAGCCGCTATTGCCGGCAATTTTGATGCAGCCTTATTCGCACGCCTGCAAGACATAAACAATAGCACAATAAAATTAGAGAAAAAACTTTTTTCTTCAACAGACGGACGCTTAAATAAATACCTCCGTATATACAAACCCGGCGACATTATCCTTTCTGCAGGCGATGAAGGCACCGATGTGCATTACATACTTAAAGGTAAGGCCATGGTCAATGCCGGCAACACTGTCTTTGAAATAGACGAGGGCAACTTCTTTGGCGAGATGGCCTATCTTTTAAACGAAAAACGAACGGCAACAATAGTCGCTTCCAGCGAATTAAAAACCCTGGCCCTTCCCAGCAATATTTTTGAACAGGTATTAGAGGCAAGCAGCAGCACAGCACATTTAATAATTGCCAATCTAAGCCAACGCCTAAAAGCGGCCAATGGCTAATTCCAAATTATACAGAGCACTTTATTATACACGGCACTTTTCCATATCGTGCAGTCTTTTTGTATCTTGTTTTATGTGCAGGTTTTTTTCCTGTGTAGGTATCACCTTGCCTAAAACGGTCCGCCCATTTTTCATAGACTTTAATCGCCTCAGATACTTCACCTGTGTGTAGAAAAGGTCTGCCTCACCATTGTTGCGTGCCTTTGAATAAAACAGGGCAAGGTTCCCTGCATTAAGCATAATTTCTAAAGGAAAGGACTTGCCATTTTTGTATTTGATAAAAACAAAACCGCCTGCATAATCGCGCACATGCATCCACAAGTCGTTTCCCCGTGCTTTACGCCGAAGCAATTCGTCATTTTCCTTTGCATTCCGTCCTACCAGCACCGTCCAGCCATTCACGGCAAAGGCAAGACCTGCATGCGAAGCCTCCTTCCCCTGCTCCCTTCCCCCGCTGCCTTTCGCAGATTCTTTTCGCAAGGCCTTATTAAGCACAAGCGGGTCATCAATTGTAAGCAGTTCTTCGAGCTTTTTTTCAAGAGCATCAATCTCGGCCTTTGTATCTTCTATCTCCTGTTTCAGCCCCTCAATGCCGCTCTTTGCCTTTTTGTAACGGGCATACAAATCCTGTGCTTTTTTTATTTCACCAGAAGACAAAAGTTCATCAGCCTCTGTTTTTAACTCATCAGCCTTTTCAAAACCGGCCTCCTTTGCAAGCAGCCTTTCGAGCATCTTATCCAGCCGCCCAATCTTATTACCCAACAGCTTTCGTGCACTATCCCGAAGACTATCCAAAGAAAGCGCATTCCCCTGTTCACTATACCACTTATCAACAAACTGATTAAAAGAACCACCGGCAGGATACTCACGAACCTGATACTTATCAAAATTGTTCGCGTGGTTCGCGTCGTTCGCGGTTAATACTTTCCCTGTTATTTCCCCACGCTTCGGACTCCGCCGCATACAATCAAGTATCAGATTATCCTTATCCGTAACAATCACATTTGCTGCATTCGACCAAAGCCTGATATAACAGTAATAGTGTTGTGTAGTAATTTGAACAATACGATTATCCCCCAGTTGCTCAATCTTTTCTATATGCTGGCCTACCAAATGCGACTTACAAAATTCTGCAAAACGAAGGGGCTTGTCGGTTTTTACCAGGGGCGCATCTGTTGCATGCATTCTACAGGCGCCTGGGGTTAAGGCTATCATCAATTTGATTTTTCTTGCCCTATCATTTAATGATAGACCCTCTCCATAGAGTTCAAAGAGCAGTATATCATAAGCACTCTGCACACATTTTTGAATCTGCAATCCTTCAAGCTGCAATTCATCCAATACTAAATTAATTTCTTTCCAGTTAAGAGACATTTTTCTGTTCTTTTATTTGCTTACTCAAGCGCTTCAATTCAAAGCCGATGAAGATGGCGGTGATTATGAGAGAGAAACAGTCGGCTACAGGCTGGGCTGCAACTATTCCCCAAAGGCCCCAGAGGCGTCCAAAAATTAAAAGGCAGGGAATAAAGGCAATGCACTGCCTGAGGGTAGTAAGAAAGATAGACATCCTCGGCCGGCCGGTAACCACAAAAAAGTTTGATGATACAATTTGAAAGCCGGCAAAGGGCATAAATATCATCATATAGCGCATTGCAGTTGGAGCAAACTGAATAAGCGCGGGGCTTGCATCCGGGGAAAAAAGGTGAATAATCGGCAGGGGAAAAAGTTCCAGCACCAAAAAACCCAGGGTGCAAACACAGCTTGCCGACAAAACTGCCACCCTATAGGCATGGCGCACACGGTCATACTTTTGAGCGCCGTAATTATACCCCAGAATCGGTTGCGCCCCCTGATTAATTCCAAAAATCGGCATGAAAAAGAGCTGGTTCACCGAACCGATAATTGTCATGCCGGAAAGGGCAATATCCCCGCCATTGGCAACACCAAGAGCCGCCGCCCCATACCAGCCGATACTCATATTAACCAGAAGCTGCACAGCGCTCATGATAAATTGTAAAAGAAACTGTGCAGAACCATAGGCGGCAATTTTGGTAACCATCTGTCCCTTAAAAGAAAACTTTCTCAGGTCAAGCCGGATAACAGCCTTCTTCGACATGCTAAAACTCAAAAGCCATATCATAGAGGCAAATTGGGAAATAATCGTCGCCCAGGCAGCCCCTTCAACTCCCATCCCCAGCACGATGATGAAAATCGGGTCGAGCAGCATGTTAAGCCCCGCCCCGATGAAC
>JAISIL010000029.1 GCA_031262035.1 Spirochaetaceae bacterium
CGTTACCCACGAGATGAACTTTGCAAAGAATGTTTCAAGCCGGGTGTTCTACATGGATGAAGGGATTATTTATGAAGAAGGAAAACCGGAGCAGATTTTTGATAATCCGCAGAAACAAAAAACCCGTGCCTTTATTATGCGCTTAAAGAGTTTTCATTATGATATACCTATCGAAGGATTTGACTATGTTGAATACCTCAATGGTATAGACAATTTCTGTCAGAAAAATACGGTGGAACGAAAGAAGCGAAACAAGATTAATCTTTTGAGCGAGGAAATGGTGATGACTCTTCTCCGGCCGCTGCATACTAATATGACCGTAGATGTGCAATTCCCCGAAAATCAGGAGACTTATAAAGTGATATTCAACTATGAGGGCAAGGCATATAATCCTTTGGACGATAAGGATGCCGATGAAATGTCCTTAAGTATTGTGCAAAATTCTGCACAAAAAATAGAATACAATTATGATAATGGCAATAATTGTTTAACTATTGATATTTAATGAAAGCGAGGAGAGTAAAATGAGCGATTTTATTACCCGTGAACATCGGAACGACGGCCTGTTGACAATAGAGGCGGCAGGAAGCCTTGATGCAAATAGCGCACCGGCTTTGATGCAAACCTTCAATGAAACATGGGGCGATACTGATACAGAACTGCTGCTTGATATGAACGCATTAGGTTATATTTCCAGTGCAGGTTTACGGGTGCTGGTATCTATACAAAAGAAACTCGGTGATAAGTTTAAGGTGATAAATGCGGCGCCTGCCGTTTACGATGTCTTTACGGTTACCGGCATTGATGACATAATTCATGTGGAAAAAAGACTGCGGGACATATCTGTAGAAGGCTGTCCGGTTATCGGCCAAGGCGCTACCGGCACGGTTTACCGTATAGGACCTGAGACTATTGCCAAGGTCTACAAGCCCGGGGTAGAGCCTGTCGATATAAGAGAAGAATCGGCGCGTTCAAAAGAGGCTTTTAAACGGGGCATACCAACAGCCATCACTTTTGACATTGTCAAATGCGGCGATTGTTATGCTACAGTATTTGAACTTATCAATGCAACAACGGTAGCCGAAGCGGTAAATGCTGCACCGGAACAGGTGGATTTTTACGCAAGCCTTCTTGCCAAAATGGTCCGGGAAGCCCATGCTATTGATATGAGCGGAGTAGCATTGCCCAGTTGCAAAGACCAGTGGCGTGAATGGGTGCAAAACCTCGACGCCTATTATACCAAAACAGAAATTGATAAAGCAATTGCCTATGTAGATGCAATACCTGAGTGTCCCACTTTTGTTCACAATGATATACACACCAAAAATGTGATGCTCCTTGACAATGAATGTATAATGATAGATATGGGCGATATTTGCTATGGGCATCCGCTCTTCGATTTATGTGGTATTTTCAATGCACAGGTAGACTCTGAAAACAATTTTTTCTGCGGCATTGATGAACCTTTGCGAAAACCTTTTTGGAACCGTTTTATTCGTGACTATTTTAGCACAGATGATGAAACATACCTTGGTGAACGCCTGAAAGAAATAAATTTTGCCCACCAGTTCCGCCTGGGCTTTTGTCTGCCGACTATGGTAAAAGGCGCTTCACAGGAATTGATTGACAGTTTCATTGAAAAGGGTAAAACACGGGTGCTGCCTTATATAGATGATATGACCGGCAAGGTTGGATTTTAGGAGAACTAAGAATTTGAATGATACCAGGTTAACAGCATTAACAGCAAATGATACTCTGATAAAAGGGCTTGTCTACCGGTATATTGCCCCATCAATATGTGCACTTCTGGGCGCACAATCCAGCGGGGTGGTAATAAGTATCCTTGTGGGGCGGCATTTTGGGAGCCTTGGTTTAAGTGTGGTATCTATCACCGGGCCTCTCAACCTGCTCTACCTTTCGCTGGGTTCGCTTATCGGCGTGGGTTCTTCTGTTATTTCCAGTATAGCCTTGGGCCGTAACGAGAAGTCTGTCTGCAATCAGGTCTACTCCCTTGCCTGGATAGTTGCGCTTGGCATTTCCCTTGTGCTGACAGTTGCCGGCCTTCTAAACCTGGACGGCCTGGTTCGCCTCTTGGGCGCTTCCGGGGAAACCCTGCCTTATGTAAAAGAATTTTGTACCTGGTATCTGGCAAGCGGCTGGTTTACTCTTCTCAGCTATATCCCCTTGAACTACCTACGCATTGCCGGTAAACCGAATGCCGCTATGGTATCGCTGCTTTTGTTGGCTGCCTTTACCGTCGCCGGTATTTTTTTATGTGTCAATGTGCTAGATATGGGCATTGGCGGTATGGCGCTGGCGCAGGGGATTGGAGGCCTTGCGGCTTTATGCTATTGCATGAAGGCTCTGGGTTTCAAGCGCTTCAAATTTGTGCTGCCCCATAATGTGTATGTAAACCTGCGTGAAATTTTGCCCACCGGTGCGGCCTCTGCCCTGAATAATTTATCAAGGGCAGGCCAGAATTATTTTGTGAATATCTATTTTGGCCTTATGGGTGCACAGGCCTTTATTGCCAGTTTTTCCATAGTAAACAGCATTTCTACCTTTCTTCTGGCTTTTTCCTTAGGGATTGGGCAGGCGGCACTTCCTTTGGTGGGCGTCTCTTTTGGCGAACGCGATTACCGCAGCATAAAAATAATAATGAAGAAGGCCTTGTTTGCGGGCAATATTATTATGGCTATTATTTCCCTTCTTGTCATTGCCTTGAGCGCTTTTATGCCTGCACTTTTTGGTATGACAGATGCGGCACTATCAAACGAAACAGTAATCGGTCTGGTGATTTTTGCCTTTTCACTTAATTTGGGTTTTGTGAACAATCTTTTCTCCAGTTATTTTTCCGCCACACGGCGTAAAGCATTGGCGAATATCATTGTGTTGCTGCGCCTCCTCCTCTTGGTCTTCATTCCCTGTGTTCTTTTGTTTGGCACAATGGGAGCCACGGCGCTCTGGTATAGTTTTGTTATTGCCGAGGTATTAACACTCTTGATTATTCTGGGTTGGACAGCAGTTGTGCGGCGGCATAACACCTATCTTACACCGGTGTTTCTTTTGAATATCAGATTGATTGAAAAAATTAAAACTATCGATATTTCTGTGGAAAACAATGTGGATGCCATTAGCGATGCGGCAATTAAAACAGGAAGTTTCTGTAATGAAAATAATATAGACACAAAAACAGCGACCAAGATAAGTCACGCTATTGAGGAAATGTTAATCATGATAAATAAGTATTCTATCAAACCCGGCAAAAAAACATTTATAGATGTGCGTCTGAGCATTAATGCAGGCCAAATCATCATGCGTATACGAAATGCCGGAACATATTTTAACCCTATAGAGTATTACTACAATGTAAAAGATACGGAAGAAGGTTTTGATGAAACACTGGGACTCGCCATGATAGTCAAAATGGCCGATAAAATTGAATACAGTGAAATACTGGGACTAAATAATTTGATAGTTTTTGTTGCTACAAAGGCAGCAATAGGAGAATTAAAATGAATGTAAAAGGCTTTTGTGAAGTTTTTAAAGCAAACAAAGATAAAAAAGCATTCCAGGAAGAAGGGCGCTCTATCACCTTTTGCGAATTTGACGCATTAACGGATACAACAGCCGCGCTTCTTATTAAGAAAGGCGCTGTGCCGGGCGATATAATCCCTGCTTCCCTTCCGCATAATATTGAAGCCTTTGTCTATATGTTTGGCTGCATCAAAGCGGGAGTGGCTTTCTGCTTTATGGACGAGGGCGCACCAGAAGAAAACCTGAATCACATAATGAAGGATACAAACGCAAAATTCATGGTGGATATGCATTTCTTTGAAGAATTGAGTTTGTTCCAAAACTTCTCACCCTTTGGAGGGGAGGGGAATAAAGTTAACTCCTCCCCCCTTGGGGGGGAGGTTGGGTGGGGGGGCATCGATGGCACTCTACCTGCTGCGGTCTACTATACTTCCGGTTCAACCAGAAATTCTCGCGGTGTGGTCATTTCGCGGAACAGTCTTTTTGCCGTGAATGCTGGCTGGCTGAATACGGCCTTTGCAAAGGGGGATGATCTGTGGCTTACAAACGGCATGAACACCTTTGCTTCAAACTTAAATATCGTTTTTGTAGCGCTTGCTCAGGGCGCGACACAGCATGTGCAAACAGCCGAAATGCGGGCTAATCGGGACATCCTCTGCTCATATATCAAGGAACATCATATAAGCGCCATGTCTATGCTTCCTTCCCGTGCAAAAGATTTTTTAAAGCATGGGGGAGACGGCCTCTTGCGCATTTTGATTATTGTCGGTGAGCCGAGCGTGAATATATACAGCGAAAAAACCATGATTTACAATTACTATGGAGCGACAGAAACAGCGGCAGTGGGAACAATGTTTAAAATTGATAAACCTTATCCGCATGGCACTCCTATGGGCCGTCCTATGCCCGGCTCTGACATGCGGCTCCTTGACGACGGAGAGATAATCGTCAGCGGGCCTATTGCCGACGGATATCTGCACGAAGAAAAACTCACACGGGAAAGATTTATTCAATATGAGGGGAAAACATTTTTCCGTTCAGGCGATATTGGTTCCTGCGAAGACGGCATTTTTTATTTTATAAGGCGAAAAGACCAGCAAATTAAAATTAAAGGCCATCTTCTTGAACCATCTGATGTTGAAAACGCGCTTGCCCAATTCGCCGGAGTAAATGAGGCGGTTGTTAAAGGCTGGACAGACGAAGACAGCAACGTTGTCTTGTATGCGGTGATTACCGCGGATACTCAACTTAAGGAACAGGATATTCATACGGCGCTGAGCGGTAAAATACCCGATTATATGATTCCATCGCGGATTTTTCAACTTGATAAGTTACCGCTTAACCGCAATGGAAAAATTGATAGAAGAGGTCTACAATTTGGCACAGCGCCAAATAACTTGCCTGGCGGCGAACGCTGGCAAGGCAGCATTGACAGGAGAAAAAGAAATGATAAAATGGCAGAAGCCATTTTTAAATCCGGACTGTAGATGGAGTATAAAATGGAGTATAAAAATGAAAACTATCAGAACTAAGGTATTACGGAGTATTCTTGCGCTTTCCTTGGGCGTAATTGTTGCATTGTCTGTGACAATGTTTATTGCCCTGATGCGTATGCAGAATACGGTGTTGTCTGACAGCACAAATATTGGTCAAAGCGCGGCCAATGACAGCCAGAACGCCCTCCTTTCTCAGGTAAAGGAAGAACTGACCATGCTTGCAAATGACCGCGCGGACATCACCGATGAAAGGCTCAAGGCTATCATGGAACAGACAGAGGCTGTGGCAACCCTGGCATCCGAAATATACACCCACCCCGAAAATTACAAAGAGCGTTTTATTGACTATTTACATCCTGACGAGCTGGGAACAGCCGCTTTAAGCCTGCGAACGGCGCCTTGGGCAAACCTGAATACAATCAGGAGCGAAGTCTACCTGCTGGCAAATGTGGGGGACACCTTGAAACAGGTAGCGCTTAAAGAGGGGAGTGGCATTGACGCCACGTTCATTGGAACTGAAAGCGGTTTTATGATAATGTATAACAACAATGAGACAATGGCCAACGCGAACGATTATGACCACACGCAGCGTGTCTGGTATGGTCCCGCGCGGGACGCGGGCCGTCTGGTATGGTCTGATATTTTTACCACTGCCGAAGGCCGGGGGGCTGCAATAACCTGTCCCATGCCATTTTATGATTATTCCGGTCCTACACCGGTATTTAAGGGCGTTGCAAGCACTTCTGCAACACTTGACGCAGCCGTGCAGGCTCTGATTGATTCGAGCAACATCGGGACAACAGGTTATGCGTTTATAATGGATAGCAAGGGCAAAGTACTGCTTTCTTCAAATCAGGATATTATCAATACCTATCTATTTGATAGGATAGACAAGGAAGCGGGATTTATCGAAACAACATTAAACGATGAACCGGTGTATGTCGCCTACTCACCTTTGCAAAATATTGACTGGATTTTTGGCATAGTCGCAAAAACAGAAGAAATAGCGGAACCGGCTGCGCAGATACAGAATACTATACTGGCCCTCACTGAAAGTTCAGTGGATAAAATTGCATCTACCATCATGTATGTAGTGATAGCGATAATCGTTGTTATACTAATAGCGGTTGTAGCAACATTTGTTATCGGCGGTTATCTTTCCCGCAGCATATCAGAGCCTGTTATTAAACTGTCAGAAGACGCTCAGATTATTTCTGCCGGCAATCTGGAACACAAACTGGATGTTAAAACAGGCGATGAAATCGAAGAGTTAGGAAACAGTTTTAACCAGATGATTGACAGCATACAAACAATTACGGCAGAAAAGCAGCGCGTAGCCTCAGAACTGTCGATTGCCTCTGAAATACAGAATGATATGCTGCCCCGCATCTTTCCTGTGTATACGGGGAGTGAAAACTTCAATATATATGCAAAGATGATTCCTGCAAAAGAAGTGGGCGGTGATTTTTATGATTTCTTCTTCCTGGACGAGGCAAAAACAAAACTCGTTATGGTTATTGCCGATGTTTCCGGCAAGGGCGTTCCGGCTGCCCTTTTTATGGTCATTGCAAAAACACTGATTAAACAACAGATGCAGCATGTTGGCGACCCGGCGGAAGCGCTCAAATCTGTTAATCGTGTGCTCTGCGAAGATAACCCACGCAATATGTTTGTGACAACCTTCATCATATGCCTGGATTTGGAAAGCGGTTTTACTCTCTTTGCAAACGGCGGACACAATGCGCCGCTTATAAGCATTGATGGGCAGAACTATGAATTTATGAAACTGAAAAAAGGTATCCCACCGGGAATGTTCGACACAGCAAAGTATCAACTTTCTACTATACAGTTACATGAAGGTGATAGGATTTATTTTTATACCGATGGCATCAACGAGGCAATGAACATAGATGGAGAAGAATGGGGGAACGAACGCTTTATTGCCGAAGCCAATCGCTATATAAACGATGAGCCGGAAGAATTTGATAATCATATCAGGGAAGCCCTGGGTAAATGGACAGAAGGAGCAGAACAGTCCGATGATATAACCAGTATTGCTTTTCATTTTATAAAGAAGGTCCGCCGATGAACAATTATACAAACAGCCTCCATATAGGAGCCTCAGAATCAAACCTTGATACGGTTTTGGATTGGGTAGAGCATATACTTGAGAATAATGCCGTAGACAATAAAACGATAGGCCGCATTAAAGTGGTAAGTGAAGAAGTGTTCATCAACATTGCCCAATATGCCTACAAGGAACAGAACATTTCGGCGAATGAGGCAGTAGCCGATATCACTCTTGATATTCATGACAACAAACTGACCCTATCATTTAATGATAGGGGTGTCCCCTTCAACCCCCTGGAAAAAAGCGACCCGGATATCAGCGCCGACATCGAAGATCGTCCTATTGGCGGCCTGGGTATCTTCATAACAAAAAAATGGATGGATACCGTCCAATACGAAAGAAAAGACGGTAAGAATGTGCTAACACTGGAAAAAATATTATAGGAGTAATATATGAAGAAAAAAATCATTATGTTGACGGTATTGCTAGCTATTATGCTATCAATAACTTGTGGTTTTGCTTTTGCCGAAGCAATTCAGGAAAGTCCTGCACAAACAGCTGCCAGGGCTGAGCAAAATGTGCGTGCAAAGTACATTTTCCTGTTTATCGGCGACGGAACATCAATTCCGCAGATTAACGCCACGGAAATGTATCTTGCAGGTCTTGACGCACCGGTCAATTTGACAAACGCGCTGGCACGGGAAGAAGGCAAGTTCCCCTCTGGTAACGGCGTGGCGGACTTTACCCCGGCAATCAAGCGGCTGGTGTTCAGTGGGTTTCCGGCGCACGGGATTAGCACCACCTATTCGGCCAATTCGCTCATCACCGATTCATCTTCCTCCGCCACGGCTATTTCCACCGGAAATAAAACACGGGACGGCGTGGTGGGAATGGATGCCGCGGCGCAGAAGCCCTTCACTTCCATTGCCAAGCAACTGCAGGCGAAGGGCTACAAAGTTGGTGTGGTAAGCACCGTGTCTCTTGACCATGCTACCCCGGCAGCCTTCTATGCGAACGAAGTTCACCGCAACAACTATTACAACATTGCCTTGCAGGCGGCCTCAAGCGGCTACGACTTCTTTGGTGGCGGCGGTTTCCTCGCAGAACTTTCGAAAAATAAAAACGGCGGCAGTAATCCAAAAGACGGTGTGGATTATACAAAGGATATCATGAGCGTATTTGCCGAAGCCGGTTATACCGTCCACCGCGATCGGGCCAGATTTGATTCAATCAAAAACGGAGACACAAAAGTGCTTGCCATCAACCCCGTGCTGGACAGCGCGCAGGCCATTCCCTACCGCATCGACCAAGAGCGGAGCGACGCAAGCGGCGGCCCCAAACAGATACATTTCGAAGAGTTTGTAGGCAAGGCAATTGAAACGCTGGACAATCCAAACGGTTTTTTCCTGATGTCAGAATGCGGCAAGATCGACTGGGCATGCCATGCCAACGATGCCGTGGCGGTAATTAATGATGTGCAAACCATGGACCTTGCCGTGCGGGAAGCGCTGAAGTTTTACGAAAAACACCCCGATGAAACACTCATCGTGATAACAGGTGACCACGAGACAGGCGGCATGACACTCGGTTTTGCCGGCACCCACTACGATGCCTTCCTTAAAAAGCTGCAAAACCAGAAAGGTTCGTTCGACGCCTTCAATGCGATAATTGCCGAGCAGAAAAAGGCAAATCCCAATATCACTCTTGCCGATTTTATGCCGACTATCAGCGATTTCTTCGGCCTCTATCGTTATTCAGCCGATGAATATGCCGCACTGGACGCACAGGCAAAGCAGGGTGACGCGGCGGCTTTCGAAAAAATTGGCATGGCGCTCAAGGACTATGAGTATGCTGATATTGAAAAAGCTTTTGCCGAAACCTTCACCAGCGACATGGCAACAGCGTCTTCCACCGACGAGGGCTACCTGCTCTACGGCGGATACGAGCCGCTCACGGTAACACTGACACACATCATGGGCGAGAAGGCGGGCATCAGTTTTACCACCTACTCGCACACCGGGCTTCCCACACCGGTCTTTGCTATCGGCGCAGGTGCAGAACAATTCGACGGCTGGTATGATAACACCGATATATACAAAAAGATGGCGGCAATAAGTGGTGTGGATAAATAAAGACATCATCTTCTCCCTGGTAGTGCTCCTCCTCTGTGTTGTTCTCTGGTTCATACCGAGCGGCTTTGAGGAGCGACAGCAGGACAATACCATCACCGCACGGGGGCGGGTTCTGGAAACGGACAACGCAAACATGGAAAAGCACGGCTTTGTAGTGTCCGGTGCACAGGGTCTTTTGGTAGAAATACAGAGCGGTGAGTATAAGGGCCAAACATTCCGCACCGGCAACAACTTTGTCGGTTCCATGGAATTTGACCATGTGTTCGAGCCGGGCGACCAGTGCCTGGTCAATATATCGGTCTCTGACGGCACAGTAACGCGTGCCTTTGCAAGCGACCACTACCGTGTGGGGATTGAAACCGTGTTCGTCGTCCTCTTTTGTGCCTTCCTCTTGTTCTACGGCGGCTTCTATGGTTTCCAGGCAATACTGTCCTTTGTATTCACCCTGTTGGTATTGATAAAAATACTGGTGCCGGCGATGCTGCGCGGAATTAATCCGGTGCTGCTTTCTGTCGCTATATCCTGGCTCTTATCGGCGGCTATACTGTTTCTGGTTGCAGGCATAAACAAAAAGGGCCTCGTAGCCTTTATCGGCTCATCGCTCGGCCTTTTAGTCACGGCAGTGCTGGCTTTCATATTCGCCGGCCCCTTCCATGTGACCGGGGCGGTGCGGCCTTTTGCGCAGGCCTTGTTGAACACTGGGCTTAGCGGCGTTTCGCTTTCCAGCCTGCTTCTGGCCGGCGTGGTGCTCTCTGCTTCAGGCGCGGTGATGGACCTCTCCATGGACATCTCCGCCGCCCTGCACGAACTATCCGCATCGGCAAAAGAAATTGGAGCAGAGCCACTTTCGCGCAAACAACTGTGGAAGGCCGGAAACAACATCGGCCGTTCGGTTATCGGCACCATGACCACCACACTGCTTCTGGCATACAGCGGCAGTTACCTTGCCTTTCTGATGTATTGTATGCGGCAGGGCTACTCAATGGTGAATGTGCTGAACATGAATTACATGGCGGCTGAAATCCTCCACACCATTGCGGGAAGCTTCGGCCTGGTCCTGGTCGCCCCGCTTACAGTAGCAACAGGGGCGCTTATGTATGGAAGAAAGGCGTATTCCTAACCTTTCAAATCAGGGCCATGCAAGATGATTGGCTGGTCTACTTATTATATTTTTCTTTGATACTAAAACAATCATTTAAATGCACAGTCTGATGTCTTGTAATAGGCATCATAATTAATCCCAGCACATTTTTCTTGCCCCAAAAATCAAGAAGCCAGGCTGATTTTTCGTTCTCAAGCACTCCGCCGGATTCTTTGATTTGTGCAAGTTGTGCAGATGTCACTTTTCGTTTCATGTCAGCAAATGTGAGTTTCCGGATAATCTTTTGTGTTTGTATACCGGTTTTTAAACGATACTCATTCAATGCGGATATATTGATGCTGTTATTTAATTGTGCAATTTCATCATAGTTCATTGCATTACCGGTATCACGGATAGGTATGTGCATCTTTTTTAATAATGCATCGCTGAGAATTTCCGGTGTATTTCCAATCAGTGTATTTGTAACAATGTCTTCTATGCGGGTAATATGCCAAATATCCCAGATTATCGAGGTCTCTTTATTTGAAATGACCTTGCAGGTTTCCGCTTTGAGGCCCTCCCACAAGTTATCATAAAAGGTCTCACTTATGCCGCTCACTTTTCCTTCATGCAGCAAACTGTGCATATCAAGCAGCAGACTGATACCCTCATCAAAATCCGCCTCTTTTGACAACAGGGTTTTGAGTTTTGTTTGATTAATGCTCCAGGTATTTGGTATGTGTTTCATTTTTATCTCTTATGCCCCGTGATAATGGTATAGCTATAAGCATTAATGGTCAATACATAATCTTTCCCATATACATACCAGTTTTTTCCCCTGCGTGTTATCGCTGAAGAATCTGCGTTTTCTATTTCATTCTTGCACCATTCTACCACATCATCTACAGCCAACGCCAGATTGCGTCTAATCCGTTCGGCTCCCAATGCTGTGGTGTGGATTTTGTCAATATCAATTTTCATAAAATAATGTTTGAGTATAGCAAGAAATAGATTCCTTGTATAGCCCTTGTTCACTTTCAGGCCAAAAATATTTACTTATTATACAACCACGAATAGCACGAATCGGCTACGCCGACACGAATAATCTACGATAAGTAAACAAAAATTCGTGTGATTTGCCGTAGGCAATATCATTCGTGCTATTCGTGGTTGTTTTTCTTGTGATTTAAAAGTAAATGTTTTTGCCCTTCACCTTCTTTCTGACTTGATAAATTTCTTTTTCTGTGGTATAGTGCTAGTATGATGGATAAAATGGTTCGCTTGGTAACCCTTGCTGATGCAGCGGCGATAGCTGAAATTTATAACTACTATATTGTCAACACGACAGTAAGTTTTGAGGAAAGCCCGGTAAGTACAGAGGAAATGAAAGCAAGAATTGAGAAGGTCCGGGCAGACTTTCCCTGGCTGGTATACGAAGAAAACGGCATCGTGCTGGGTTATGCCTATCTTTCAAAATGGAAAGAACGGATTTCTTACCGGCATACCGCTGAAGTTTCTATTTATCTAAAGCATGGCAGTGAAGGTCGTGGTATCGGAACAATACTTCTCGAGCAACTTCTTGAAGAAAATAAAAACAGCGACATACATGTCCTCGTTGCCTGCATAGCCCTACCGCATCCTGCGAGCATTGCCCTGCATGAAAAATTCGGCTTCAAAAAAGTTGCACATTACCACGAAGTAGGCTTCAAAAAAAACCGCCTATTGGATGTCGGCGACTGGGAATTGGTGTTAGGGTAAGGATTAAAACTTTCAAAATCAACACCCAATCGTTTATATCCTTTATCTTTATATATATCAATAATATAATTCAAGAGATTCTGAACAATATATTGCCCTCTTTATTAACCTGGCTTTAAGGCTGAATGTAAATGGTAGTTTTGTATCAAAATACGGATAATGAAATTGACCATTGTTGCCTTCTTTCATATCACCAAGATTATAATATAATGTGTCATATTCATTTCCCTATATTTTCATTGTATTTTTTCCTCATAATTATTCTATCGGGATATTCCTGATGTTTATAAAATCCACATTTTTCATATAATGTTTTTGGCCCAAAAAAGTCGCTGTTTTTACTAATAAATTTTATATTAGGTTGTCCTTCAACATAATTAAATCCATCCAGTTCCGCGTCTTTACATACTTGCTCTAATAATAATTTACTTATGCCTTTTCTTCGCATGTTAGGAGATATTACAAAACAAAATACAGATTTAATCTTTATACCGGAATCATACTCTTCTTTATTCAT
>JAISIL010000062.1 GCA_031262035.1 Spirochaetaceae bacterium
AAAGAAAAGTATAAAGACCTTTTTGAGATTGAGACTCAATATCTTGAAAGTGCATTTATTGATGATATTCAGAGCGATATTGCGATTCTGAAAGATATTCAGCAAAAATGGTTTGGTGGTAAAATGGCGTTGCCGGACCCCAAGAAAGAGCATTTTGCAGAAATATTAAAGAAGCAAATTAAAGCTAACTCTAAACGGAAAATAGTTGTGTTTAGTTCATTTGCCGATACCATAAATGATTTGTATGATGAATTACACAAGAGCGGGATAAATGTATTCAAGTATACTTCAAACGAGGCAAGCAAAGCTAACAAAGAAACTATCAGGCTCAATTTTGATGCAGGCGTGAAACCAGAAAGCCAGGAAGACAAGTATGATGTCCTTGTTGCCACAGACGCTATCTCGGAAGGCTATAACCTACATCGGGCCGGGACAATTTTCAATTATGATATACCCTATAATCCCACCCGTGTTATCCAGCGTGTGTGCCGTATCAATCGTATCAATAAAAAGGTGTTTGAAAAACTATATATTTACAACTACTTCCCCACTGCCATTGGCGAGAATGAAACCAAGACCAAAGAAATTGCCACTCTCAAAATGGCTATGATAAATGCCATTATTGGTGAAGACACTAAAGTCTTGACCCCAGATATTGAACTACAATCCTATTTTGCCGAACAGTATCGCTCACTTGTAAAACAGGATGAAGTGGAAAACTGGGAAACAAGATACCGTGAAATACTCAATAAGGCTAAGTGGACATCACTTGGCAAGCCAAGTACAGAGTATGAAACCGCACTAGCAATTCCTCACCGGTCTAAAGTAAGCAGAACTGTTAATAAGGGTGAAAAAGGCATCTTAGTCTTTGGCAGGAAGAAAGACACTTGCGTTTTCAAGATGGGCAAACTTTTTGCTTTGGAAGAAAATGAAGACACAGAGCATTCTGAAATACTTACACCGGAAAGAGCTTTTGAATTGCTTGAGGCTGATATTATTGAACAAGCACATCCTGTCTCTGAGGAATTTGACAGTGTGTATCAAAATATAAAAGCAAATCTCTTTACAAGTAATGAGTCTCTTGAAAAGATTGACAAGCAGAAAAGAGCGGTGCTGGACAAAATAACGGCAATTCAAAACAGTAATGTGTTACCTTTTGAATATACCAATGCCCTTATGCTGGCTGCCAAACTAGGTGCTCTGTCCGGCTTTGCCATGCGCTTTATTACGCAAATTAAGCCAAAAGATTATAAAGACCTGCCTCTCAATATAGAACAGGATTTCCTGGATAGGGTAACGAAGATGTCCCGTGAAGTTGACGAGGGGAAAACCAGCATAATACTTTCGGAGGAGCTGCGGTAATGGACGACAGAAAACATTTGGGAAAACGCAAGAAAGGAGTTATAATACCAGCCACTCCGCCACTCGCCGAGATGGATGCTTCTTATTTTGAATTATTGGCATTAATCAAAGAAAGAATCGGTAAAACGCGCCTAAAGGTTGTTGAGGCAGCAAATACCGAAATGATTACCATGTATTGGGACATCGGCAACGATATTCTAACCCGGCAGACCAAAGAAGGCTGGGGGGCAAAAGTAATAGACCGCCTCTCGGCTGATTTATCACACAGTTTTCCTGATATGAAAGGCTTTTCACCAAGAAATTTAGGCTACATGAAACGATTTGCGTCTCTTTTCCCTGACCCTCTAATTTTGCAACGCTCCGTTGCAAAATTACAATGGAGGAGTGTAATAGCCCTAATGGACAAACTAAAGGACAATGGGATGCGCCTTCTCTACGCCGATGAGACTCTGAAAAATGGTTGGAGCGGCGATATGTTGCGGTTCCATATCGATAATAAAACAGTGGAACGGAGCGGGAAATCGGTAAATAATTTTGCCGTAACGCTTCCTCCGCTTGATTCAGATATGGCAAACCATATTTTCAAAGACCCCTATCTGTTTGACTTTGTAGGCACAGATGGAACACGCCGCGAGCGGGAAGTTGAAAACCAACTCGTCGAACATATTCAGAAATTTCTTTTGGAACTGGGGCAGGGCTTTGCGTTTGTCGGACGGCAGGTTCATCTTGAAGTAGAAAACCATGATTTTTATATTGACTTGCTCTTTTACCATCTTGCATTGCGTTGCTATGTAGTAATTGAATTAAAAGCATGTGAATTTGAACCTGAATTTATAGGACAACTCAATTTTTACCAAAATGTTGTCGATGACATATTGCGTCATCCTGATGATAAGCCTACTATTGGTCTTTTACTGGTGAAGGGAAAAAATAAAACAGTAGTCGAGTATTCACTGGCCGGAAATAAAAAGCCGATAGGCGTAGCGGATTGGCAAACACAGCTAACAACTGTATTGCCCGATGACTTGAAGGCAAGCCTGCCGAGTATTGAAGAAATAGAGAAGGAGTTGGAAGCGCATGATTGACTTCAACAAATCTTACAATAGGCAGGACTGGCTTTCTTTTCTTGCAGATTCTTTGCTTCCCGATGACTTTGATGAGCAGGTAAAGCAAATAAACTATTCCTCTGCACTGAAACATACCAAACAAGTTTATCTCTTGGGTGAGTGTCCATCACTGGGATTATCGGTTATGGAAATAAAGCATTCTTCATACAATGACGCCCGTGTAGGCTTGACAAAAGAAGCGGCACGGCTGATTTGTGATTATACCGGATATAATAGGGCATTAGTCTTATTTGTGCCCGAGGTTTCGACAGGCTCAACCTCCGTGGGCAGCCATTATCGCTTTTCCTTTGTTGAGTTTACGCCGATTGTTGATACGCAAAGCGGCAAAACTCATCGTGAGTTTTCCAACCCGCGCCGTTATTCATTTGTCCTGGGGCAAGGTGCGAAGACGAAGACGCCTGAGCAGTATTTAGCAAAACGCATAACAGATTACAATGACCTGAAAAATCGCTTTTCGGTAGAAGTCCTGACAAAGGAATTCTATACCGACCTCTTTACCTGGTATGATAAGTGGGCAATCAAACTGGTTAAGTTTCCCAAGGGTTTTGGCTCTAAGGTTGACCTTGTACAAGGCGATGAAAACAGAATTCATCTGATTCGCCTTATTACACGCCTCATCTTTGTCTGGTTCATAAAACAGAAAGGCCTGGTTCCTGAATGGATATTTGAAAAAGAGGAACTTGGCAGGGTGCTGGCAAAGTTTAACAGTGCCAGCACAGCAGACGGCAACTACTACAACGCCATTCTCCAGAATCTCTTTTTTGCTACTCTAAACAAACCAGTTGAAGAACGAGAATTTGCCAATGAAGGTAATGCTGCCGCAAGAAAAGAAGATTATGGCATCAAGACTAAGTACCGCGATAATGTGAATGTTAAATCATATTTTGCGATAAGCCACCATGAGTTTATAAAAAAACTGGAAACGGTTCCTTTCCTGAACGGTGGGCTTTTTGAGTGTCTTGACCATCTGGAAGATAAACAGGAATACATTGATGGATTCAGCCGTGAAAAGACACGGCAAGCATTTGTGCCAAATGCCCTGTTTTTTGGCGACGGTTCCAGTGATGATGCTGAGGGGAAAGAGCATTTTGGATTGTTGGAATTGTTTAACCTCTACAATTTTACCGTAGAGGAAAATACGCCTCAAGATGTGGAAGTAGCGCTAGACCCGGAACTATTGGGAAAGGCATTTGAAAACCTGCTGGCTTCCTATAATCCTGAAACTAACGAGAGCGCGCGCAAGGCTACCGGCTCTTTCTATACGCCGAGAGAGATTGTCAATTATATGGTAGATGCGAGCCTTAAGGAGTATTTGAAAGAAAAATTAACCGCGAACCACGCCAACCACGCGAACAATACGGTGGTTGAGCCTGTCGAAACCACTGCAAAACTTGACATTCTTTTTTCCTATGACACCGAAGGCAACCCATTCAATCCTGATGAAACCAAAACCCTGATTGACGCAATCAACCGTGCCAAAATTCTTGACCCTGCTTGCGGCTCCGGCGCTTTCCCGATGGGCGTATTACAACGCCTGGTGTTCCTACTCCAAAAACTTGACCCGGATAACAAAGAATGGCAGGAAGCACAGAGACAGCGAGCTATTACCGAGACAGAAGAGGCATACAAAATTGGCAACAAGGCGGAACGAGACGCGCGACTGCTTGAAATAAGCGAAATTTTTGAAAAGAGTAAAAACAAAGATGATTACAGCCGTAAATTATTTTTGATTGAGAACTGTATTTATGGCATTGATATACAGCCTATTGCCATACAGATAAGTAAACTGCGCTTTTTCATTTCCTTAATTGTGGAGCAAAAAGCCAATACAGATAAAACGCAAAACTATGGCATACGCCCTCTACCAAATCTTGAAACTAAGTTTGTAGCGGCAAATACATTGATTGGGGTTCATAGAAATAAAGATATCCTGCCAGATCAGGAAGTTGATAAAGTGCAAGGAGAACTCCTTAAAATTAGGCATGAACATTTTAATGCTAAAACTAGTAAACAGAAACGAGAATTACGGGATAGAGATAGAGAAAAAACTAATGAATTGATTAAGCTGCTGGAAGAAGAACATTTCTATCCGCCCACCGATGCAATACAGATGGCGGCATGGAACCCCTACGATCAGAACGGCACCGCGCCTATTTTTGATGCCGAGTGGATGTTTGGGGTGAAGGATGGCTTTGATGTGGTGATTGGGAATCCGCCGTATGTTTTTGCGCGCAATAGTGAGATAAAAGGGCTTACTCAAAAGGCCAAAGCAGACTATTATACAAATTATAAACTTGCTGAATATCAAATAAATTTATATCCGCTCTTTATTGAAAAAGGAACAAATCTTCTAAACACAAGTGGCGTATTGTGTTTTATTACACCTAATAATTGGCTTACTTTAAATACGAATAAATTATTGCGACAGTTCGTATTAGCACAGTCTGAAATCTCAATCTTGAATTTTTATAAAAGAGTATTTGAAAGTGCTGACGTTGACGCTGCTGTTATTATTTTTAAAAAAGATGTTGTGAGTAATGATCGTGAGAATATTGATCTACTTGAATGGACAGATAATCTTCACTACTTAGGCGTATTACCAAAATCTATTTTCAAATCCCAAAAAGATTGCGTAATAAACATTGATTTGGTAAAAAATGCGGAACTTATAACAATAATGAACAGTATTGAACACAATACAATTCCATTATCCCAAATAGCCATTGTAAAGGCAGGGTTAAAAGCTTATGAACGTGGAAAAGGAACGCCAGCACAAACAGAAAAAATGGTAACGAATCGTGTTTACCATTCTACTACAGCGCAAAAAGGCTTTACTAAATATCTAAATGGAAAAGATGTTTGCCGCTATACACTCAAATGGAGCGGCGAATATTTAAAATATGGAAATAATTTGGCTGCGCCTCGTGGCAGTTTTGACCTTTTTTCAACGCCTCGTATTTTGGTAAGGCAGATTCCTTCGCCCTTACCCTATTGCATCAACGCCTGTTACACAGATGAAATATTGTTGAATGATCTAAACTCAATGAATATCATAAATATAACGCTTCCTTACCAGTTAGTTTTGGGCTGTTTAAATTCAAAACTTTTGTCTTTTTGGTTTGCAAATAAATTCGGCAAGCTACAACGGGGACTATTTCCACAATTTAAGATAAATGAATTACAGCAATTTCCAATACCGATTATTTGCGATAATTCGCGTTCATTCGTGGATAAAACCATCGCCCTTGTTGATAAAATACTTGCCGCAAAGAAAACCAACCCGGCTGCCGACACTAAAGAGCAGGAAGATAAGATAGATGCGCTGGTGTATGAGTTGTATGGGCTGACGGAGGAGGAGATTGCGGTGGTGGAGGGGAAGAAATGAAGTTTGTAAACAGCACTCAAGGAAAGTTAAAGTTTAATACGATTCTAACCGAAGATATAAAGATGTATATATATTCAAGAGGTAAAATATGATACTTAGAAAACTCACATATTGTGAATTTGATGGACGACCTACGCAATGGTCTTTAGAAGGCTTGTCACTTGGCAAGATAAACCTGCTAGTAGGGAAAAATGCAACTGGTAAAACAAATACAATTACAAAAATAAACTGGCTTGCAAGCATGCTCGCAGGCTTACAACCTCAGTTACTTAATTCTGCCTCTTACGAAACAGAATTCTCTGATGAAACTGATACCTATAATTATACTTTGAAATTAGAAAAAAATTGTGTTGTCCTTGAGAAATTAAGCATCAACGGCGAAGAAAAATTTATACGCGACAACCAAGGGACGGGGCATATTGTTGCAGCACAGTTTCCTGAACAGCCTATGAATTTCAAGCTGTCTCCCAATCAGTTAGTAATTGTCTCTAAGCGAGACGCTATACAGCACCCGTATCTGGAAAAGCTGTCTGAATGGGCTGGCGGACAGAGAATGTATGCTTTTAGTTCAAAATTAGGACAAGACACAGTCTTTTCTACAAACGATATGAATAATTTTGTGGTCAATCCAAGAGATATGAATTCTGTTGTTCCTCTTTATGTAAAAGGTGAGCATGAATTTCCAAATGATTTTAGGAAAAAAGTAATAGCGGCAATGAAAAATATTGGATATGATTTAACAAACATAGGTGTTATATCAAATCCTGCAATATCTCCAGCATCAGTAAAAAGCATGACCCATATTGCCGACAGTTCTTCTTTTTTAATGCTTTATGTAGGTGAAAAAGATATACAGACCCCTGTATTTCAGCAAGGTATGTCGCAAGGTATGTTCCGTGCTTTATCACTAGTTATTCAGGTTATCTATAATGTTCTCAAGAAAGTTTCAACTACCGTTCTGATTGATGATATTGGCGAAGGGCTTGATTATGAACGTTCAACAAACACAATCCAATCGCTTATGGACCTAGCGCAAAACAATGATATACAGCTAATTATGTCAACCAATGATAGATTTGTTATGAATAATATCCCACTTGATTATTGGCAGGTTATTCAACGAAAAGGCGGTAACTGTAACATTTATAATTATGAAAACTCAAAAAAGAAGTTTGACGAGTTTAAATTTACAGGCTTGTCGAATTTTGATTTCTTAAAGACGGATTTTCTCAATGCGGAGTGGAATGATGAAGAAAGTAGCAATATTCGTTGAAGGCCAAACGGAACAATACTTTGTTCAGGAACTCCTAAAACAGATAATTGGACAGAGAGGGCTGGTTATCTCTACTGCAAAATTAGCAGGAGGTAAGAAGATACCACGACAAATAGTCGAGATGCATATAGCCTCACCAGATTTACAAACCCAGTATTACTTTATGATATATGATTGCGGAAATGATGAAAGAGTTAAAACAGATATAATTGACCACATTTCGTCATTAATTACTGCCTCATATTCTCACGTTATTGGTATTCGTGATGTTTATCCAAATAACTCACAAATTGGGCTGCTGAGGAAATTTCTTTATCTGGGTATCCCGGCAACTCCATTATCAATAAAAATTGTATTGGCCGTTAACGAAATTGAATCATGGTTCTTGGCTGAAGAAAACCATTATTCTGCAATTAGTTCTCAACTGAATATATCATTAGCCAACCAGGAAGCAGGAATAGATATTACCAAACAATCGACCGAAGTAATTATACATCCTGCCGATACCTTGAATAAAATATATCAACACGCAGGATTGGCATACCATAAGACGAAAAAGCAAATACAAAGAACTGTAAATAATATGGATTATGCAAACGTTTATATAGGTGTTCGTGCAAGAAATTGTAGCCTTGATGAACTTCTTTCTTTTATAGAAAGTATTATGTAGGGAAGGAAAATAATGATTACCAAGATAAGCCTTTCACAAGTCGCAAGCTATAAAACAGAAACCTCTCTCGAGACCGACAAAAAGGTCAATATAATTTATGGTCTCAATGGAACAGGTAAAAGTACATTATCTGGCTATCTCTATCATAGAGATGACCCTAGATATTCTCATTGCTCCATAGATGGCTTAACGAATAATGATAAGATGCTTGTCTATAATCAGCAATTTATCAATGATGAATTTCATGCGCGCGATGAGCAGAAAGGTATATTTACTTTATCAAAAACGAATGCGGACATCGAAAAACAAATCAAAGCAGAAGAAGAGTTAATAGAGCAAAATGGTGAAACTGAGAAAGTTAAACAAGGAACTATACAATCTCTTATCAATGACTTGGCCAAAAAGAAAGAAGATGCTGAAAAGAAGACCTGGGATATAAAAACAAAATATTATGGCGGAGATAGATTGCTTGAATACTGCTTAACTGAGGCCCATGTTGCTGGTAGTAAAGAATCTTTGTTTAACTATCTGCTTTCTTTTACAAACCCAACTAGTGAGCCTCAAAAAACTGTTGATGATTTAAAGAAAGATGTCGAATCAATAAAAGGAGCAAACGCTCAAAAATATGAACAATATAATTTAATCGCTGCCGCCATTATTGATGAATCTACAAGCATAGAATCAAATGAATTGCTGAGCAAAGTAATAATTGGCAATGAAAATAGTTCAATATCGGGATTAATCAAAAAACTTGGCAATGCTGATTGGGTTCAACAGGGACTAGCGTATATTCCAACGGATTATAGCGACACTGATAAAATACAATGTCCATTTTGTCAAGAAAACACGATTGCGCCTCCTTTCATTGAGCAGATAAAAAATTATTTTGATGAATCCTACCAAAATGACATTGAATCCCTGTCGTCCGTGCTCACAAAAGCTGAATCGCTGTTCAGCCATATTCCTGTCAAATCTACGTATCTTAATAATCCGTTTATCGAAGCCAGCAGAACAGCTTTTGATTCATTATATGACAAAATCCAAATTTCTCTGCAAAGTGCTATCCATGCAATTAAGGAAAAACTAACGTCGCCAAGCAAACAAATCACCATTACTGGTATCAAAGCAAGTATCGAGGGTTTCAATAAGTATCTGGCAGAAATCAATTCACAAATTAAAATTAACAATGACCGGATCGATAACAAAACAACAGAATTGGCTAAAATCAAAAACACCTTCTGGCAAATAATGCGGTATAAATATGACCAAACCTTATCCGCATTTGCTGTTACAAAAGCAGATATAGACAATAAAACAGCACAACTTAAAGGGGAATTAACGGCCATTTCAGACTCAACAAGAACATTGAAGAAAAAAATATCTGAACAGCAAAAACAGACCATAAACATCACAGAATCTATTGAACATATTAACAATGCTCTGTTGGAGTTAGGTATTGATTCTTTTAGGATTATTCAACATTCTGAATCATTATATAGAATTACTCGTGGAAACGATGAAAGCAACACTTTTTCAACATTGAGTGAAGGAGAGAAAATGATTATTAGTTTCCTCTACTTTGTTGAACTCTGTCGTGGCAAAGCAGATGCTACAGAAATTACTAATAATAAAATTATAGTAATTGATGATCCTATATCATCATTGTCACATATTTTTGTTTTTAACATTGCAGAATTAATCAAACATGAATTTACCAATAAGGATAGTCCTTATTTACAAATATTTCTTCTTACCCATAATTTGTATTTCTTTTATGAAATGACAGACATAAATAATGAGCGCAGAGACCAGTACCAGAAACTTTTTCGTATTATTAAGAATACTAATGGCAGTAGTATTTTGAATATGAAGTATCAGGAAATACAAAACGAATATCAATCATATTGGTATATTGTGAACGATAAAAACCAACCACCAGCACTAATCGCTAACTGTATGCGAAATATTATAGAATATTTCTACAACTTTATAGAAAAAGCAGAACTGAACAATGTATTTCAAAAAGAACCTCTCAAACAAAATAAATACCAAGCATTTTACCGATATATAAATCGAGAATCACATTCGCTGGGACAGAATGTGTTTGATTTCAAAGATTTTGACTATGAGATGTTCAGAGAAGCCTTTAAGCTTGTCTTTGTAGAACAAGGTTACTCCGAACATTATAAGAAAATGTCAAAAATCAAACCAAACTAAATATTACGGAGGCTACATAATGACCACAGGACAACTTATGACATTCGATGAAAAGCTGGCAATCGATATGCGTTGCCACGACCTGCGGGAAGCAGGGAAGATGGATGAGGCAATGGAACTGGCAAAAACCATTCCTCTTTCCCCGGCGCTTTGTGCTCTTTACAAAAAACGCTTGGGGGCACAAGCGCTTTTAAAAAGCGGCTGGAATTTAGCAGAAGCGGAGGCAAAATTTGGACCAGATTGGCTTAATCGATAGCATCAACAATGCTGTTGAACTCATTACCCGTGGGCGTATTGGGCTTCGGACGGAAGGCAAAACGGAACAAGGGCGTATAGACTTTCACGATGGTATACTTTTAGCAATGGAACTTTATACCCAAGCCTACAACGAGAATGACTTGTTCTGTATGTTGCTCTGTGAAAATACTTTTTTGGTAAAAGACCTTGAAGGAGCACGACCAAAAGAAACTGCCGCCATCAAAAGTTATGAAACCGCGCTTATGGAGTATGACGACGCTTTCAACTGCCTTGACCTGATAGAGAAGCCAGAGGAATACAAGCAGGCTACCGCCATTGTCTCACACGCGCCGCCGTTCCGTTACCGGGAAATGCCCAAGGATGGTTTTGTTGTAGCTATGGCGGGACACCCAACAAGGCTGAAAAACGGCATGACCGCTATCGGTATGGACCCCGATGAGCAGGATTTGCGAGAATTCCGTATGAAGGTTTGCAAAAGGGCACTGGATGTATATTTCCAGAAACAGAAGGCGATATTACAGAAAAAGCATTAATAACAGAAATAGACCTCATTTCGGTTTCACGCCGCCCCTAACTCTTCCATTCCCTCTCGCCCTGTCTTTCCATACGACCAAATCCCATACTTAATAGCATACTTATGCACATCACCAATACAATGAGCGCCGATAGCCCGATATGCCTTAGTCCGGTGAATATTCACCGTCTTAGCCGATATAGCAAGAATTTTCCCAATACCGTCATTCTTCTTACCTGCAATTACCAGTTTCAAAACTTCTATCTGTCTTTTTGTAAGACCCTTTCTTTCAAGCACAGAATACCAGACAGAGTTTTCCCCCAGCCTGTCGATATCCGGTGGAAAATAACCTTGTCCGGTAAGCATTTTTCTTGTCCTTTCTGTTCTAATTTTCTCATCGGTTTTCATATCAAGATACCCGAAAGCCCCCAGATACCTGAAATCAGAAATCTCATACAACCCACATTCCCCGACACTGAAAACAATGATTTTCAAATCCCGGTATTTCTCGCTCAGTTCCTTTACCAGAACACTCGTCGCCCCATCATTAAAGTTATCCTGTAAAATGAGGTAGGACGATTTTTGTTTCTGCAAAGACTGATGAATACCCTCAACCGTTTCAGCAATATTGATAGACACATCGTCTCTAACCCCTCGAATAAACGCCGCCATATTGCCTACAATAAATGAAACCTTGCTTACAATAAGAACCCGCAATCCCTTGAAAAGTAAATTACTCATAACTCTCCCAAACCTTAAACCTAAAATCTCAGACAACGGCCTTTACCGCCTGTTCTTCAATCCACCTGTCAATATCAGCCTCAAGAAATCTGACACTGCTCCCAATCTTTATATGCGGTATCTCCTTCCGCATAACCTTCTTCCGCAAAGTCGAAACCGAAACCTTAACTTTCGCCGACAATTCCTCAATGTTCATAACTACAGCCATAAAATAAACTCCTCTCAAAATCAGATAAATCAAACATACAAAATACTTAAACGCCCTCATATAGAGGGAATCCCCTATTTTTTGCATTGTTTGTTCCACATCAAATCTATCAAAAACACGAAACTATGTAACTTACGGAAATCCGCAAATTCACTATAAATCTACAAAAAATTTCAGGACCGCTATATAGTGCACATGCACTAATTTCAGAAAAAAATTGAGAAAGTTTTTTCCCAAATCCTATATCTCAAATATACAAACCATAAACCCGAATCCCTATAGGGCAAATGCCCTAATTTCAAAAAAATATTTTCACATCAGTCCTGGTTTCTTTTAATCCGATACATCAAATATAGCCTTAACCAATGAGAATTCATTTAGGGGGTTTCCGCAATTTGCGAAAAAATATTTCTACCGGAAATAATCACCCAATCACAAAGCCCGTAACGGCGGGGCAAGGAATGAGGCAGAGGGGTGCAAGGGACGAAATCGGGAAAGGGCGAAGCCAGTGCCCGGCCTGCAACAAAGAGCCGCAGGAAGAAAGGCAATAATCAGAGGGCCACGGCCCTCCGATACCTCCCAAATGCACTGGAAAGCGGAGCGGAATGAGTAATCACTGTCCGCAAATTCAAGATGAGAAAAAAGCCTGAAAGAAGTCGAGGCCTTAAAACAAAAAAGCCGCCCCGATGTTTCCACCGAAGCGGCCAGTCAGCCAGTAGGCTATCTTAATACTTTCTCGGCCTTCCCCTCTTTCTGAAAACCGGAGCCGCCTCTTGTGGGGTAACATCAAAGACTGCAATATCAGAGACCCTGTCTGGTCCGATTATGGCAAGATTATTCTGAACATCACGCACCTCGTCAAATTCCCTCGTGTCAAGATGTGTGTAATGGTCGCTCATCTGTGCCGAACTATGCCCTGCCACATCACGGGCTTTCTTATCCGAAACATTTCCCATCCTCATCACCGTGATGAAGAAATGCCGCCAGGCATGAAAGGTCAAGCCACGCTCCTTCCGCTCCTTCTCGTCAATACCGATGATGTGCAATGCCTCGCATAAGCCGTGAAATATCTGCTCCCGTGCAAAAGGAGTTTTCCCGCCGTCAATCGAAAAGATATAGCCGTCGCCATTCAGTCTGATAAGGCTTTCCAGTTCACGGTATATCGCCGGGGTTATCGGAATATCACGCTCTTTTTTGGTTTTGGTCTTTGTGTATTCACCGTCAGAATTGTATTGCATTTTCACGCTCAAATAAGTGGGGAACACAAATTCACCCCGAAGCCCGGCAATCTCGCCAAGCCTCATTCCGGTGTAAGCGGCCAGCATATTAGCCATAGCAGCCATCCTGTTCCGCCATATCCGGTCAATATCGGGCGGGAACAGGGCTTTCAGTTCATCAAGCGTCAAAAGTTTTCGCTTCTTGTCTTCCTCGGTCAGTTTTCTGATGCCCTGCGCCGGATTGGTCCGTATAAGACCCCGCTTCACCGCCACTTCGAGCATTTCACGGAAAGTGAAGAAATGAGTGTTAATCGACGAGTTCTTGTAACCCTTTCTTGTCAGTCCTACAATCCAACTTTCAACTTCCTCATTGGTAATCTCGGTTAATTTCCTTTCGCCAAACTGGGGCAGAATCTGATTATTGAGGCTTTGCCGTTTCAGTCTTAAATAACTCTGGGTTATCGGCTTTCTTGCGGCCTTGCTCTGGCAGTATTCGCATGTTTCCAAATCCCACCAGCCTGCGGCAAACTCCCTGAAAGTCTGTATCTTAGGCAGCGGAACTAAAGAACCTTCACGCATAAGGCTATTGCAATACCGCACCGCCTCTGTCTTTGTCGCCTTACCTGTAGAACGGGGAACAGTCCGCTTGCCGTTCTCATCATAGGTCTGATAATAAAACACAATCCGCCCGCTTTTAGGTATCTTCCGAGGCCATACAGAATAATCATTTCTAATCCTCATAGCACACCCCCTTTCACAGCCTCTTTACCTGCCGCATCCGAACAGAACAAAGCCCAAATACCCTGCCAGTCGGCGCCGAACAAACGCTGAACTTCCGTCTTAGAGAGAAGCCCCGTGCTTCTCAAATCCAAATGGTCCATAAAACCCTCTCTTTTCCAGGATATTTACAGAATTTTGCTAACACTTCCGCCAACACCCCGAAAACCATAAAATAATGGAACAACCACCCAGCAACGCTAAAGTGTTGTATAGTGTTGTATAGAAAGAATTTACAACCGTTTTCACCCCAAAACAATAGAGTGATTGCTCTAAGAAAAATTTTTTCTCAAAACCACTTGACAAATTGTATATCCATATATATACTTTATATATATGGATATACAATTTGAATGGAGCGAAACAAGAAATCGAGATAACATTGAAAAGCATCATGTTTCTTTTAAACAGGCAACCAAGGCTTTTTTTGATCCATACAGATTGATTGTCAAAGATACAAAACATTCCAGAAGGAGGAATAAAAGCAATGAAGACAGATACTATTGTTACGGTTTCGACGGACAGGGCATCCTCACAGTCCGCTACACGAAAAAGAATCACAAAACACGTATCTTCGGTGCAGGATACTGGGAAACAGGCGCAATTATCTATGAAGCAGCGAATAGGAACCGTTAAATATACCAAGGCTCCACGGGGTGTTGACGAAGCGATGAAGCAGGGGCATATCCTTACTCTTGAAGAAGAAGCGGAGCATTTTGAAGTACCAATTGAAGAACTTCCCGGTTACGAATTACGAAAACATCTGGAGCTTCCACCTGCCAAGCTGGCTAAATCTGAAAAGCATAAAATCCGGGTATCTATTTTACTGGACAATACAAACATAGAATACTTCAAAAAACTATCCATAAAAACCCACACTCCCTATCAGACCATGATAAATCGTGTCCTAACAGGTTATGTGGAGCAATACAAGGATGCTGTATAATTAGCCACGAATGATGTTGCCTACGGCAAATCACACCAACCCTACAAACTTGTTGTCCGCAAGTCTTGCTCTCTCATCGGATGTTCGTGGGGTTTGTGTTGTTCGTGGCTATCTAACTTGTAATCTCATCTTTGAATGACTTGATATCAATGACCTTATGAGAAGAAACTCATTAGAAGATACATTTTCTCTTCAAATGGTGATGCAAGTTGTTGCGACCTTTGGCCTGTGCTTGCCCGAATACCATCTATTAATATTGATTGTATCAATACATCAGTTTCAGAAATTCGCACAAAATTAAAAGTTAAATATGTTTTGTCATCATTGTATTCAGAACCTATAACGCATCGTATCGTATATTTACCTTTACCAACTTTGAGAGGTTGTTCAACGGTAAAATTACGTTTGGTATCATAGAAAAAACCTTTTACTGTTCCACCTATATCTGATATCTGCGCTCAGACTACAGGCTCAAGACCTAAAAATAGTTCCTTTTCGCCTGTATCCCATGCAACAGATTTGTCTGTTTGTGCAAATAAAACCGAGCAAGATACAATCATAACAATAAAGAAAATATAATATTTTTTCATAGTCAATCCAAAAGGCTTAAATCTACCTCAGATTTTTTTAAAGTATTTTCGATATTTCTTGCCGTTTGCATATAGCCATCTTCTTTAAATTGTGTAATAGCTCTTTTTACAAGTTCAGATGGATTTTTATATTCTTCGTTAAGGCTTGTTGGATGACCAAAAATATTTAATATCTGAGCTAATTGGTCATATTTAATCTTGACATCAAGTTCTACAGCGATATTTGCAATACTGCCAACAATTCTTATACCTTTTAATGTATTCAGCTCCATAATATACATCCTCCTTAATTACCAAGCAACTTCTTTAGAGTTGCTTGTGTTTTTAGACTTAACTTACTATTCCCGCCAAAGGCAGAGCTAGCAATCTTCAAATTTGTAGTATCTTCTGGAAAAGTTATATCTGTTATGCTATTACCAGAAAAAGCAGAGTCGCCTATTTCTTTTAGGCTTGATGGTAAAATGAGCGATGTGATTTCATTATATGCGAAAGCTCTATCCCCAATAGTTTCAAGAGTTTCAGGTAATTCTAGTGAAGTGAGCCCACATCTACTAAATGCTCCACCATCAATTGATTTTAGATTAGACGGCAATTTGATTGATACTAATTTACTACATCCAGAAAAGAGACTGGGTATCCTTGCCATATTATCCGGAAGTGTTATATTTTGTATATTTTTACAAATACCAAAAGGCTGTCTACCAAATCTAGTTTCTCCGTTTTCAATAACCACAGTAGTGAGATTTCTCATTTCGTAAAATGCACGTTCTCCAACACTTTCAACTGATGCCGGTATTGTAATAGAAGTAAGAGCTAAGTTTGCAAAACAAAATTCACCGATTATTTTAACTGAATCTGGGATAGAAACATCAGATATATCTTTAATGTTTTCGGTATCGAGGCTACCAAAGGCTTTTTCCCCTAATTCAACTACAGGAAAGCCTTCCATTTCTGATGGAATTACTACAGAAGCCGCTTTACCGATATAGTTTGTAATGACAACACCATCACCAGCATCGTTTAATTTAACCATAAAATCACTTTGTGGGTTAGGTGTTTGGGCATAAAGCGTTGTTGATAAACAAAACACCAAACTTACGACCAATAGGAAGAATACTTTTCTAACTAACATGTCCTTCATAATGAACTCCTTTTTGCATTTTCCATTTGTAAATGCACTATTTGATATATCAGCCTTCTATGAAGACTGTTGCTTATAATCCTCAAGAGGACTTTAAACACCATACTTACCGGTTTTTCTCTTTTATTCTCACTTCTTTCCCATTTACCTCTTTCTAAAGTCCGCTATTCTCGCCATCCTTGCTAGACCGCATTCGTCTTTTCTTACCAAACCCAACTCCTCCTGATACAGCCCTTCCATATACCCCAAAAGCCGGTCCTGGTTCATAGGCACTAATTTTTCAACCTCAGATACAAATCTGTTTCTTTTATCCAAAACTGAAGTCTCTTGCTCGTAATATTGCATTGCACAATTATAACTCGATATGCAATGTTTGTCAAGCCCTTTTACAAAAAAAAATAAAATTTCTGAAAAAGATTCATTGCATAAAGGGTCAAAGTATGATAAAATGGATAAATGTCAATAAATGAGCGGATTAGAATAGTCCGAAAAACTCTGAAAATGACCCAGGTTCAGTTTGGCCTGTCTATCCGCCTTGCCGGAAGTTACATCGCAGACATGGAAAACAACCACCGGCAAGTCAACGACCGAATAATCCACCTGATTGCGCTAACTTATGGGGTCAGCGAAGAATGGCTTAAAGAAGGCACAGGGGATATGTTTATAAAAAGCCCGGAAGATAAGGCAAAAAGAATTATACAGCTCTTCGACAATCTCCGCCCCGAATTCCAGGATTTTGCCCTCAAACAACTCGACCAATTGCTGGAACTGCAGAAGTTTGAGAGCAATTAGAAATTCGAGCATTGTCGCCGGGGGACAGGGCAAAATCATTTAACTTTATAGTAACCACGAATAACACGAATGGCCTTCGGCCACACGAATTTTTACTTACTTATCATAGAATATTCGTGTCGGCGAAGCCGATTCGTGTATATT
>JAISIL010000120.1 GCA_031262035.1 Spirochaetaceae bacterium
CACAACCATTGGGGCCGGGCGACGAGAGCGTTGCCGTAGCCTTCATATCCTGATCAATTACACTTATCTGCACACCGGCATTCACCGCCTCATTTGCCTGGAAAACGCCTACCTTGATGTATATTCCTTCCGATTCTTGCGCAATACGGCCAACAAGTTCCTTGTCATAGTCCTGCTGATTTCGTTCTTCCAGGGCATTGAGGGCATCCTTCGTGCTTACCTCTCTTCCGTTCCCGATAGGCGGCGTTACTTTCAGATATACACCGTCAGACCAGAGGCGGACAAAGCAGTCGCCATCCTGCGAGTTCAGAGTGGAAGTATCAAAGCCAAAGCCAGAATCGAGCGAGAGGCCATCGTCCTCAAGTTCCATTCCCTGAACCAAAATATTCTGTGAAGGATAGGCTCGAATAGTCCAGGCTTTTCTTCCAAAACCCAAAAAGCCATTGGCCCCTTTTTCGGAAACCTGATACTCCATTTTACTGATGGGAATATTCAAGAGCGCTGCAGCCTGAGTAACCGCCTCTTTTAAGGTAGGCGCTGTTGCTTCGATGTTTTTGATTGACCTGTCTGCATCAAGCTTATGTTTGATAGTTTCCTGCAGACGGATAAAATCAACCATAATGACCCCGGTTCATTAGATAATGCCTTTTCTGGCATTGGTAAGACGGCCGCGAAGCCTTAAAATCGCTCTGGTATGCAGCTGCGACACCCTTGATTCCGTTACATCAAGGATTTTTCCTATTTCCTTTAAGGTTTGATCCTCATAATAGTAGAGAACAAGCACTTTCTTTTCTTTATCGGGCAGTTCCTTTATCGCCTGAATGATAATCTGCCTGATTTCTTCTCTTTCTACCTGCACATCGGGGTTAAGGCTTGCAGGTGATTCAATGGTATCGCCCACAGACACCCGGTCGCTATCATCGCCTGCATACCAGACATCATTAATCGAAATGACGCTTGTTGCAGATATTTTCATCAGCGTTTTGGTATATTCGCTTTCGCTAATACCCATTGCAGCAGCTATTTCCGAATCGCTTGCCGTTCTGCCTAAATGCGATTCCAGCTCGCCAATAATCCCTTCAATTTCCCTTGCCTTTTGCCTGATTGAACGGGGAACCATGTCTATAGAACGCAGGCCGTCGAAAATTGCCCCGCGAATACGGGTAACGGCATAGGTCTTGAACTTTACTTTTTTATCGGGGTCAAATTTTTCTATTGCATCGAGCAAACCAAAGGTGCCAAAACCAACAAGGTCATCATATTCAACACTATGCGGCATGGCCACGGCAACCTTACCTGCGACATACTTTACCAGAGGCGCATACTGGACGGCAAAATAGTCCCGTATTTTTTGGTCCTTTGTGGCAATATAGTCACGCCATTTTTGCGTTTCCTGTTCCACCAAAGCTGCAGCTTGTTCTGCTTCCGCTGTTCGAGCTGCTTCAGCAGCTTTGGTCTCTTGGTCGTCCGCCATAGATTATCCTTCGTGTTTTATAATAGTCTCTACAGCCTTGGCTATATCATGGGCACCATACTGGTCCTTGATGTGAGCCGCTGTGTCATTTGCGCTAATGCCCGCCGACATGCTCATTGCCGCCTGTTTCTTTTCAGGATCGCTATTGAGCGTCTCAAAGGCCATTGGCACAAACGAATTCTCTTTATTATATACCTTTTTTTGATTTTGGTCTAGCCCCTCAAAAAGTTTTTTTTCTACAGGCTCAGAAGAGTCTTCAGAAGGAGGTATTTCAGCCGCCGGAGGCGTCTGGTCAAGCGGCGAGCCTTCATCAGAGGGTGGCGCCTCATCAGGCAAGGGCCCTGTATCAGCAGGCGGCCCCTCATCAGGGGGCGGCCTTTCCTCGCTTTCGGTCTTTGCCGCTGCATCATAATCATCATTTATAGAGATATTTACCTGCTGACCTGGAGGAGCAGTGCCGTCATCTGCTTCATTTTGCGGGGGAGGAGCAATACCTTCAAACATATCGGGCATAATTTGCTTTAGAACAAGATATGCCAGCTCGACTACAGCAAAAAACACCACCCCGGAGATAAGAGCCCGCAAAAAAGCCAATCCCCCTGCCCCGCTGGCAAGGGCAATGATAAGAGACAGAACAAAACCGATGGCTCCTGCGATAATACCCGGTTTCAAGTTCAAAAGCTAGCCCTCTCTTCCAAAAAAACGTCTCATCATGCCGGAAAAACTTCCCTGGCCTTTAATTTCGCTCTTTTCCATACGGCCGACAAGGTGCTGCACACACTGGCTTGCCTTGCATTTTGGGTCAACCACCATAAAAGGCTTCTGTTTCAAGACCGCCTGCGACACAACCTGGTCGTCAAAGATGCAGCCTAAGTATTCAACCTTTAGATTAAGAAACTGGCCTGCAATGCTGGTCATCCGGTCGGCCACCTTTTTTGCCTCGGCATAGGATTTTACCCTGTTTACCACGAGTTTAAGGCTCATATTCAGGTTATCAATCTCTGTTGCAATAATTTTGATGATTCCATAGGCGTCGGTAATTGCCGTCGGTTCCGGTGTGGTAACGATAAGCACATCTTCCGCACAGGCGACAAAGTCCAGGACATTATCGGAAACACCTGCTGCAGTGTCTATAATAATTATATCTGCATTTGTTAAAGTGTCAAGTTCCGTAATAAAACTCTGCCTTTCTTCTTCATTAAGGTTGGCAATCTTGGAAAAACCTGAGGCCCCGGCCACAATAGAAATGCCGTAAGGGGTCTGCATCATGATTTCCTGCATTGTTTTCTGTTTGCGGATAACATGATAGAGGTTAAACTTCGGAATACTCCCCAAAATAACATTGACATTGGCTAAACCAAGGTCTGCGTCCATAACGACAACCTTTTTCCCAATGCGCGAATAGGCTAAAGCTAAATTAACCGACACATTGGTCTTGCCAACGCCGCCTTTCCCCGAAGTAACGGTGATTATTCTTGTTTTTCGCCGTCCTCGTTCAATGCCGGCTCGTGCGTCATCGTTTGTAGCTGCTGTGCCTACAGGCCTGGCAACCCGGTTTCGCATCATCTCTCGTAATTGTTCTGCCTGGTCTTCCATATTTTCTCCTATAGTTTATTTCCATTGTATTTGTTGATTCTCGTTTATCTGTATTTTGGTCCAATCTACGGTGAAACCGTCAAGGTTTTGCAGGAAATGGATTGGGCCGGCCTTTTCTATGTCCTTGGGCACCTGTTGGCCGTTGGTGATGAAGGAAACGGGCTTTCCCCTTTCGGCCAGGGCACTAATCATATTCCCCGGCCTGGTGGATTCGTCCATTTTGGTAACCAGCACGGAACGGTAGCCAAAAAGGTCAAAGTTTTGCAGTATTTCGTTTATATCCCGTGTTTTTGTTCCGGCCATCATCACCAAATGGAACTCGGCATTGGGGCATGCGGCAAGGAGGTCCTTCATTTGGCCTAACTCGGCCCCTTTTCGCGGGCTCCTTCCGATTGTGTCAACAAGAATAAGGTCTGTGCTGTCGCCAAACAAAGTAATTTCCTTTTTTAATTCATTAAAATCATTTACCGACGATACAGGAATTTCCATTATACCGCCGTATTTTTCAATTTGCTGCTTTGCACCAATCCGGTAGGTATCAATATTGATAAGCCGCACCTGCAAGGGCCGCCTTCCTGCCGCATCGGTGCCATAAATGGCCGCCAATTTGGCAATGGTAGTGGTTTTTCCCACGCCGGTTGGGCCTATCAGCACCATGATACGGGGCTTTTTTGCAAAAGCGCCTTCGTCATAAATACTGATACTGTCTGCAATCCATTGTATCACTTTTTGTTGTAAAGATAAATAGTCCTCCAAATCATCTATGGTGCATTCTCTTTTAAGCCGGTTCAAAATATCCTTGCGGTAGTCTTCACTAAAATCATTTTCTTCAAGAAGTGCATCAATCTTATCGAGGTTTTCATGCTCAAAAGCAGTGTTTTCTTTTGCAGAAGGTAAATCATCTAACTTATTCCGCATTTCTTTGAGCATATCCTCAATATTTCTAATCCGCACAGCCTCGCCCTTACCGGAAATAGCAAGAATCTGCTCCTTCGCCGTCTCCAAATCGAAAGGCTCGACATTGCTCAAAGCCGTTTTCTGTGGACGGGGCAACCCCACCGAAGAGCTTGTCCGCAAAAACCCGGAAACTTCCACCCCTTCTTTCCGCCCAAACCCCAAAAACCCCGGATTAAGCACCACCTTCTTGTGATCCTTCACATCAGCCCGCTCGCCGTAGAGCGATGTAACTTTCTTCATACACTCATCAAGTGTCCTACCTCTTTCTGTAAAATATTCCATATCTATACCCCTTATTCCTTGCTACCTGCTACCTGCTACTTCCTACTTATTCCCTAATAACCCCGATAGACTCTACCTTCATGTCCATTGCAATTTCCGGCACGGAGAGGACGGCAAGCGCCGGAGCGTCCATCGCCGTAAGCTGCTTCACCAACGGCCTTGTCGCCTCGCTACAGAGAATCACCGGAATATAGCCGAGGTTCTGCATTCCCTCCATTGCCTTGTTCAGCGCCCTGGTAAAGGCAGTTCGCGCGCCCGGTTCCAGAGCCACATGGACGCCTCCGGCGTCTTCTACCCGGCTATCGTTAATCTTCTGCTCAAGCTGCTGTTCAAGGGTGAGCACATGGAGGCTGTGCTGGCCGGTATCGGGATCCTCGGTAGCGTATTGCAGACAGATTTGCCGGCCAAGCGCCTGCCGGGCCTTTTCGGTAAGCACCCAGGTGTATTTTGTCACCTTCGCATAATCTGCAAGTGTTTCCAAAATTGATACATAGTTTCTGATAGAGACCCGCTCGGAAAGGAGGTTCTGGAAGACCTTCTGAATTTGCCCGAGGCTGAGCCCTTCGCGCACTTCTTTTACTACCGCAGGATACTGGTCGGCGAGCGTGCTGAGAATATCGTCCGTCTCCTGGCGGCCAAGAATCTCAGCGCCATGCCGCTTGATGATTTCAGTCAGATGAGTTGCCACAAGTGACGGCGGGTCGATGACCGTGTAACCGGCCCGCTCTGCTTCTTCACGCTTGTCTTCGCTCACCCAGACTGCAGGGAGCCCGAAAGCCGGCTCGCGGGTCTTCTCGCCCTCGATTTCTTCCTGCACCCCGCCCGGCGGTAAGATACAGAGATAGGCACTGGCACGGATTTTTCCCCGGCCCACATCCATTCCCTTAATCTTGAAGCAGTATTCCATGGAATCAAGCCGCATATTATCGATGATTCTAATAGAAGGAATTTTAAGGCCCATATCAAGGGCTGTTTCCCGGCGCACCCGATGAATTCTTTCAAGGAGTTCTGCACCTTTCTCCTTGTCGACAAGGGGCACCAAACCGTAACCGAGTTCCAGGGTAAGCGGTTCAAGGGGCGTCACTGCCGACACTTCGGCCTCGCCTGTTTTTTCAGGCTTCTTCGCAACAAGGCCTGCCATGCCGCCTGCTTTAAGGGCCGCCTTTTTCGTATTGCTCAAATGTATGCGCCAACCGGCAAAGGCCAGCAAAGCAGACATGGGAATAAGTATATACCAGGGAAAGCCCGGCAAAAGGGCAAAGAGAAGGAGCACTGCAGCGCCGATAAAGAAGATGCGCTCATCTTTGGAAAGCTCATTGCTTACATCTTCGCTGAAGGTGCCGTTAGATACAGACCGGGTAACCAGTAAGCCCGATGCAACAGATACAAGCAAGGCGGGGAACTGGGTAAGAAGACCGTCGCCTATTGCGAAGGCGATATAGGTTCCTGCCACCTGCGAAATATCTTCACCATGGAGGGTAATACCAATAATCATACCACCGATGATGTTAATTAAGGTAACCAGTATACCAAACTTAACATTCCCCGAAACAAATTTACTGGCGCCGTCCATTGAACCATAGAAGCCCGATTCTTTTTCTACCTCTTCTTTTTTTAGTTTTGCTTCTTCTTCGGTAATAGCACCGGAGTTTAATTCCGCTTCGATTGCCATTTGTTTTGTCGGCATTTTATCCAAAGTAAAACGGGCTGCAACTTCTGAAATTCTTGTCGCACCCTTTGTGATAACAATCATCTGCACAGCAATTATAACAATAAAGATAATCAGTCCTATGACTAAACCTTCGGTGCCGCCTGAGCCTACAACAAAGCTTGCAAAGGCACGAATCATTCTGCCGTTAAAGGCTGCCCCCTGACCGAGTATTAATCGGGTAGATGATACATTTAGTGCTATACCAAAAACAGTAATCACCAGCAAGAGTGTCGGGAAGACACTAAAGTCTGTAGCCTTTCTGGTATACAGTGCAACAAGGAGAATCAAAAGGCTCAATATCAAATTGCTAGCCATCAGGGTATCGAGCAGCACGGTGGGAAGCGGAATCATCATCATTAATACAACGGCGACGACACCTGCTGCAAGGGCTAAGTCCCTTGTGTTACTAAAAATCGAACTTAAATTTAATCGTGGCCCCGGCGGTGTTCCCGCCCCTGGCCTTAATGACATATCAGACATAAGCACTACGCTCCTTCATTGCATAAACGGTATTCAAAACTGCTGCAACAGCAGTGATATATTCATAGGGAACTTTATCAATATTATCCCCAATTTCTACATTTGCATACAAAAACCGTGCCAAAGGCGGGTTTTCGATAACGGGCACCTCATTTTCCTTTGCCACTTCCCTGATACGCCGGGCAATTTCGTCGGCGCCCTTTGCAGTAACACGGGGCGTTGTATCCCTTTCGCGGTTATACTCAAGGGCAACTGCATAGTGTGTAGGGTTTGTAACTACTACATCGGCCTTGGGCACATTCGCTATCATATTACGGCTAATCATTTCGCGCATACGCTGGCGAATACGGGCTTGCACCTGCGGGTCGCCTTCTTCTTCTTTTCGCTCCTGCTTTACTTCCTGCGGCGTCATCTTCATCTGTTCCTTAAATTGCCACTTCTGAATAAAAATATCGGGAATACTCAATGCAAGGAGCAGAAGGGCAACAACAATAAGAAGCCGCGCACCCAATGAGGCGGTGAGTGTTAGCCCATTCCAGATAGACACCGATTGCAGCCCGCGAAATTTTTCAACCTCACTTGAAATAAGAAAATAGGCGACAATACCAATAACAATCATCTTAAAGATTGATTTAAATAAATTGAACAATCCTTCAACAGAACCAATGGTTTTCTGGAAATAACGGCCAAAATGCGGCACAATCTTCGAAAAATCCGGCGTTAAAGGCTTGGTAGTAAAAAGCCAGCCAACCTGTGCAACATTTGCAATAACCCCTGCAGCCAGTGCAATACCAATAATCGGAGCGGCCATTCGTAAAAAATACATTGCGCAAATTGGTGCTATAGTAGGATTTGTAACCGGGTCTAAGCTAACAGCCCTATTGAAAAAGAAATCGAGCATTTCAAGGCAGGTGCGGAAAATATACTGCCCCATTATCCAGATAGCGGCAGCAGGAAAGAGCAGCACCAAAGCGCCAACAAGTTCCTGGCTTTTCGCAACACGCCCTTCTTCACGGGCCTTGCGTATTTTTCTCTCGGTAGGGTCCTCTGTGCGGCCCTCATCGGCGGCAGCGAAATGTTGCAGGCCTATATAAAACGACTGTGATGCAACACCGGAATGTGTGGTAGGGACAGGGCTAGCCCTGTCCCTACGTAGGGGCGTTGCGCGCAACGCCCCTACATGGATAACACACTGCCACATTTGCATTACCCATTTCATCATATTGCCACCCCGATTTTTATGAACAGGTCTTGTATTGCATAAAACCCGGAATCTATGACACGGCCGAAGGCTTCTACCATGAAGGGCATGATGCCGAACATGAGGATAAAGGCCACGCCGATGCTGATGGGGAAGCCTTCTGTCATGATGTTTATTTGCGGGGCTGCCTTGCCGATAAGGCCGGTGGCAAGGTTTACCAGAAATAATGTTCCCATAATGGGCATTGCGATTGTTGCTGCATCCAAAAATAAATTGGTAAGGCCGCCTGCCAATAAATCTATTACCGATTGCCGCCCTGCAATAACGCTCACAATGCTTAAACTCTGAAGGCTCCTTTCAAAGCCTAATAAAAGAGTTTGCATACCACCAATGACAATAAAAATAAGCATGGCAACAAGGTTGAGGAACTGGCCGATCAGCGGGTTTTCTACCTGCGATAAGGGGTCAAAACTTTCCGCCATGGCAAAACCCATTTGAAAGGCAAAAAACTGCCCCGCTGTTCCGAATGCAGAAAAGAGAATTGTTATGAAAAAACCAATAATTATTCCGATTGCTCCTTCCCCTATAACTAAAAACACAAAACTTAAACTTCCTGCATCAATGCCCTGCCAGCCCTGCGCAACAGAGGCCACCGGAAAAGCACAATACGCTGCACAGCCTGCCAATGCCACCTTTGCAACCATCGGAATAGCCGTAGAGGAAAATACCGGCGCCGTCTGTATCATGGCAAACGCACGAACAGCGATGAGAAGGAATATGGGGGCACTAGTTACTAGCGCTGTTAATGAACCCAAACTTAGCATTCTCGTCTACCTA
>JAISIL010000122.1 GCA_031262035.1 Spirochaetaceae bacterium
TTTCGGTGAATACTTCAATAGAAGATTTAATGACCCAGAGGCCGACCAGTATTGCTGCTATAGTATCAATAATACTCGTCCGGAATACATAGCTAAAAACAAGACCGATAAGCACACCAACTGAAAGCAGAACATCGGCCAGCATATCTTTTGCATTGGCACGAAGCAGGGGCGAAGCAGCTTTTTTAGCATAGTGCTTTTGGCTTAAAGCCAGCAGCGTCTTCCCTGCAATAGACACCAGTGTTACAATGATGGCCATTATATCAGGGAGTTCACGGCCGGGCCTTTGAACAAGGTTCACAATGGAGGAGCGAACAAGTTCTGCGCCTGCAAAAAAAAGCATGCAGGCAAGAACAAGGCTTGCCACGGTTTCTGCACGGCCATGCCCCCAGGGATGTTCCTTATCGGCAGGCTGGGCAACAAAGCGGGACACAAAGAGTATCATTATGGCAATGGCCACATCGACAATAGAATCAATGCCGTCGCCCACAACAGCAAGGCTCCCCGAAACATAACCGGCAATCAGTTTAAGGGCAGCCAGGACGGAATTCCCCACAAGGGCAATAAGAGAGGCCTTTCTGATATAGCTCGTCTTCGATTCCTCTGCCATTTTCTCAATTATAGGACATCTTGCATCTTTTGTCAATTCATGTTATACTAACGGTAATGTAAAGGAAAGAAAAATGTTTGATGTGAAATTTTATGGTGTTCGTGGTTCTTATTGCACGCCGAGGAGGGAAATGATGGGCTATGGCGGCTCTACCAGCTGTGTTGCTGTCTTCAAAAAGAACAAGGCCGGCCTTATGGTTCCCCTTGTTATCGACACCGGCAATGGAGCAATCGCTTTGGGCCATGATTTGGCAAAGGGCATACAAGAAGGGAGCATTTCACCCAGTTTTACCCTACTCTGGACGCATATGCACCTTGACCACATTGAAGGAACACCGTTTTTTGCACCTTTTTTTCTGCCCAATGTCCATGCCTACCTGAGCGGCTTTGCCGAAGAGAAGTATTCTCCCGAAAAATGCCTTTCTGCCTATATGCAGCAGCCTTTTTTTCCGGTCGCCTTCGAAAAGCTGCCTGCGCAAAAGAGCTTTTTTGCAAGCCGGAACACTTTTTATATTGGCCAAAACGGCGAACCATTAGAGCAAAAGCCTTCAGGCGCTGCGATGGAGCCCTTGTTTCAGATTGATGTGTTTAAGGCTTCCTCAAGGCTGCACCCCGAACCGGGCGCCCTGTATTACCGGATAAGCGACAGTGAAGATGGGGCAAGGCTTGTCTGCATCTGGGACATAGAGATTGCCTACCAAGATGAAGCTCTTGCAAATGAATACCAGGCATTACTTACCTTTGCAAAGAATGCAGACCTTTTGATTCATGATATGATGTATAGCGAAGAAGAATATGCAAGCCGGACTACACCGGTAAAAGGTTTTGGGCATTCAAGCTACCAAATGGCCCAGATTACTGCCCGGCGAACAGGGGCAAAGCAATTGGCAGCCTTTCACTACAATCCTTTGCACAGCGATGCAATGCTGGATAGTATAGCACAAAAAATATCCCCCTTGCTTATTATGGCAAAAGAGGGAACAAGTATTACAGTGAGGAGACAAAATGACTAATTATCATGTAACAGAGTTTCAACCCGGACAAAGCATTTTTCTTGAAGGTAAACATGAAAAGCGCTTTTTCATTTTTGTCGATGGTCAGGTTGATGTTTCAAAAAATATTGAAACACCGGATGATGATTCAGAGACAAGCATCAAAAAAGGTGATATGGTAGGAGTAATAGCAGCTCTCTGCGAACAACCACAGTTGCTTTCAGTTACTGCTCTAAGTAAGGTCCACCTCATATTTATCACCAATGATCAGTTTGAAACAATAGTGCGGGAAAACCCTTCTATTGCTTTTACTATTCTACAGGGTTTTTCCCAAAGGCAAAGAATATTAAATGACGGCCTTGCAAGCCTTTTAGGAAAGGGGACAAACGAAGAAAAACCGGACTTTGCCTCTATTCTGTATAATACCGGCATGTATTATGAATCACATAATAATATGGGAGCGGCATGGTATTGCTACGACAAGTATATGGAATCATTTCCCTCAGGCCCTGCTGCCGAAGATTGCCGGCTCCGTGTTTTATCATTTAAAGAAGGAAATTCCAAACCTGCCTATGAGCAAAACGGACTGGTTCGAAAATATAAAAAAGACAGCATGATATTTGCAGAAGGTGAAGCAGGCGATATGCTCTATATTGTCACAGAAGGAACCGTTAAAATTGGCAAAGTCGCAGGCGATAAAGAATTGATTTTTGCTGTCGACAAACCCGGCGACATCTTTGGCGAAATGGCTTTACTGGACAATGCTCCGCGCTCTGCTGCCGCTATAGCAAACGAAGACTGCACCCTTACTGCGGTGAATAAGCAGGGTTTTCAGGAATTAACAAAGGCACAGCCTGCGGTAATAAAACGAATTACCCAGACACTGGCCGAAAGGCTCTGGTATATGGACAAGCAATTTGCCAATCTGCATATAAAAGACCCTGCAGGAAGAATGTTCGATGCAATAGTTATGCACTTTGAGAAAGACCGTGCCGATGAAGATGAATCGTATACATTTAAATTTGGCCTTACTGAACTTTCCAAAATGATTGGCCTTGAAGGCGAACAAATTGAAATAGCACGCAACAAGGTTCTTGAAAATAAATTTCTGACTGAAAAAGAAGGAAAACTTACCGTAAAGGATATAGTCGAGATAAGAAAAGAAAGAGACTATTATCTTTCTGTTCAACGCAGAACAGATAAGAAAAAACCGGCGAGGATAAATACTTAAGTCAAGGATAAATGAGGAAAAGGATCAAGGTCAGACGGCCTATTGCATTAAAACTCGTGTCCATCATTCTCGGCTTTTTATTCATTGCCCTTGCCGGAATGACCGTTTCCCTGGTCTTCCTCCTCGGTTCCGATACCCGTGCTACCTCGGAAGACAATAACTTTAATTTGAACCACCGTATTGCCTTTAATGCCGCTGAATTTGCCAAAAAAACCGCTAAACCGGACTGGAAAGCATTTGCAAAAGAAATGCAGAGCCTTTTAAGCAATACCGATGCCACAGTGTTTATTATCGATGAAAATGCTACATCCCTTGTCCGCATTGGCTCTCCTATAAGCATAAGCCTGGTGGCCCCTTTCATACGCACAGAGCTTGCATCCGATGATGCCAGCCGTCAGCAGAGAGTGGGACACTACCTTTGTGCATTCGAAAAGCTTAACACCACAAACACAAACAATGCGGCAAAGGCCATAGTTACTGTGCTCCCCGAATCGAACATAGATGCACTGGTAAGGAACCTAGTGCAGCAGATTTTGTATATATCAGTGGCAGTACTGCTTCTTTCTGCCTTTTTCATTATTATTTTTTCCCAGGGCATAAGCCATTCACTAAAACGATTAGTGTTTGTAGCAAACAGAATTGAAGAAGGCGATTATAAACAGAAGCTCAAGGTTCACCGTAAAGACGAAATAGGCGATTTACAATCAAGTTTTATCGGTATGGAGACCGGTCTTGAAAACTTTGAAAAATTTACCAACAAAATGGTTGTCAAAATGGCACGCAAAGGCTTTTTAACCCGAAGCGGCACAACCAAAAATGCAGCAGTCTTATTTGCCTTTATTAAAGACTTTGAAACACGCTGGGAAAATTCTGATGCAGAAGAAGTAGTATCTTTTGTAAACAGTTTTTTACAGTGCATTGTTCCCTGTATTAGTGCAACAGAGGGTGTAGTAGACAAGTTTCTTACACAGGGCGGTGTTATCGTAATGGCCGTATGGGGCACACTGATTGACACAAGCCCAAGAGACAATGCCTATAATGCAGTGCATGCAAGCCTTTTAATGCGCGATGCAGTAGAACAATTTAACAAACAAAACAACAAGGATGTGCAAATTGGTTGTGCCGTCAACTGCGGTGAATTGGTAGCAGGGCAAATAGGCGGAGAAGACCGTCTTGAGTATACCGTTATTGGCGATACGGTAAACCTTGCAGCACGGCTTCAGGGGCCAAACGACCTTTTTAAGACCGATCTGCTTATTACAGAAAATATTTATACCCTGCTGCAAGGGACGGCCCTTTGCAGAGAAATGCCTGCCATTAAGGTAAAGGGAAAGAGCGAAGCTTTACGAAGCTGGACAGTCCTCCGCCTGAAAGAGAGAAGGCCATCGCTCCTGAGAAAAGCGCTCAGTATATCGAGGTTGCAAAATGAAAGCTAGCCTGGGAAAAAGCATTGCCCTTGTAGCCAGCATCGTGCTCCTGGTATCGCTCCTTTTGGTAACGGCGCTGGTGTATCTCCTTGCCGGGCTTGGTGTAGAAGAAAATGCACGAAACAATAATGTCACGGTAAACAGGCTTTCTGCCTGGGCAGCGATGAATGCGGTAAACGAGATAAACGGTCAAAAAGATGAAATAAATGAAGGGCTGTCAGAATTGTTTACCGGCGGGGCGAATCAGTCGGTTTTGGTTTCGAACTATAAGGCTGTAGCAGAAAATGAAGACCCCGTAATGACGGTGCTAAAGGCGGCAATACTTATTGTAGACAGCAATGCAGACCTGGGGAATTTTACCGCAAGCACTGTGGTCTCGACAAGCTCGACCACCGCTACACCCCCGGTGGTCGAGCCTGTCGAGACCACCTATCTTGTCACCAGCATACCGAAGAATGTCGTATTCGAAGGTGTTGCCGCTACGGCAAGGCGTAATTTGTATATTGCATTGGGTATATGGGCACTGGCAATGCTTATGCTCCGTTTTTTTTCGCGAAGCATCACTACCCCGCTGGAAAAACTGCATGAGGCAACCAGAGAAATCGAAGACGGCAATTATAATATCAAGCTGGCAAGTAAAAATAAAGATGAAACAGGTCTTCTTACCAGAAATGTGCAGTCGATGAGCACTACCCTTCTTAACTTTGAAAGGCTTACCAACAAGGAACTTTCCCGTCTTGCACGGCAGGGCAAGCTCTCCCTTGGCGGCGAAGAAAAAACGGCAACGATTTTCTTTTCGGACATTCGCGGCTTCACCGGCATTTCGGAAAAACTCGAAGCAGAAGAAGTGGTGCATTTTCTGAATGATTACCTGGATAGAATGGTTCGTTGCGTGCTTGCAAGCGGTGGAGCCATTGATAAGTTTATTGGTGATGCAGTTTTTGCCCATTGGGGCGCTGTTCCCAGCCCGACTCCCCCGCCCGAGGATATGGACGCCGATGCATTTAATGCCCTTTCTGCCTGTAGAACCGCCCTTTTGATGCGTGCAGCGCTTGCCTGCTTTAATGCCGGACGAAGCGGCGATAATACCGAGCCCATAATAAAAATAGGCATGGGAATAAACACCGGAAGAGTTGCAGCCGGGCAAATAGGCAGCGATGAAAGGCTTATGTTCACTATTATTGGCGATGCCGTTACCCTGACCGACCGCACTGAAGCATTTAACAAGACCTTCGGCACACAGATACTAGTCACCGAAAATACCTATAAACTCGTTGAAAAGTATTTTTTATTTGAAGAAATGCCTTCAATTATTGAAAAACCAGGCCTTAATAGCTCAAATAAGATACGAATGTATGCTTTAGTCAATGTAATCGATAAAAAAGAATATGTTTGGCTTGTAAAAACGCTCTCATCGCTTCCAAATATCGATATAGACCGGGCAGAAAAATATGTCGGCCCCTGGGGCCCCCGCAGCCTCGCTGAGTTGCGCGCTCTTATCGAAATTCCAAAGCCCGATTTATCAAAAATTGATACTGCGAACGAAGAAATTAAATACCGGCTTTTAAATGACGATAATATAAGAAGAGAAAAACATGCGAACGGCAAAAAGGCGGTTAAAAAATGATATACTTTACTCATTTACCTTTCTTGGAATAGCCATTCTTGCCTTTCTTCTCTTTTACCGCGACCTGAACGCTACATTCAGCAAAACAAACGAAAACCCCATCGCCCTTGTCTCTCTAAAAACAAATGATGTGCAAAGGCACTTTAGGGAAAGGCTGATGTGGGACCAATTGCGCACCGAGGCGCCCATTTATTCAGGCGATGTAGTGCGCACTGCCAATGATTCCGATTTAGCTATTACCTTCACCAATGGCGATGAGTTGCAACTGGGAGCGAACAGCTTTGTGCAAGTCAACTGGACACCGGACACCGGTGTTGAGGCAAATGTTTCAAGCGGCACCGTTTCAGGCACAGCCTCCAGCGGCAAAGCCATGACCATTAATGCCGGCGAAAAAAAGATTGTAGTAGAAGCAGGGGCTTCTGCCAAAACGGCAGTCAAAGAAACAGGCGATGTTGATGTAGAAGTAACCAAGGGTAAGGCATCTGTAGTAAATGTAACAGAAGGCCAGGAAACAAGGCAAACCGTAGAAGAAGGGCAAAAGGTGTCCGTTACCGAAGAAGCAATTACAGAACCCGAGCCTATTCCGCCGCCGCCTCCCCCACCCCCGCCTGAGCCTCTTGCAGCGCCTGCAAACCTAAGGCCCCAAGCCGCATACCGCATGACCAATGCCGTCCTGGAAAGAAGCCTTGGTCTACAGCTTTCCTGGGATGCCGTTGATGGGGCAGATACCTACACAGTAAGCGTCTGGACAGATTCTATTGACAGGCCGCTTTTGTCAAGACAGGGGATTAGCAGCACCCGTATACAAATTGCCAATATGCTCAGCCTTTTGGACATCGGCACTGTTGCTCCGTCTACCCCAATACGGGTAAACTGGCAGGTAAGTGCAGAAGAACGCAGTGACACCGGCGGCCTCCTCAAAGGCGGCCACCCGGCAGAGAGTTATTTTATAGTAGATATATCAGCCCCCGGCTCTACCTCGATTATCAGAATAGAAACAGAGGGTGTTAATAGATGAAGAGGACGCTCTCTAGTAAATTACTATACTTACTGATACTGTCTCTCTTTGTTCTTGTATCAAATCTCTCTGCACAGCAAAATAACACAAATAGCAATATGAATACAAATACGAATTCAAATACGGCCTACACCGAACGAAAAAGAATTGAATGGCGTGCAGTATCAGGCGCTGCAAAATACAGCATTGAAATAGAACTGCGCGGACCCGATACAGTGTATCATCCTTATCTGCAAAGCGAAACGACAAGGCCGGTATACGAAAATACTTTTTACGAAGGCCGCTACCGTTCAAGGGTTACGGTGTATAACCGCCTTGGTTTTGCAGGCGACCCTTCATCCTGGAACTATTTTTCTATTGTAATGCCGCCACAAAAGAACCCCCTTGAAGAACCCTACAAGGAATTACAAAATAACTACACTGCATTGGAAAATGAAAAAGCTCGACTACAAGCACAACTTGCCGCAACAGAAAGTGATAAAACAAAAGCAGAAAACGAAAAGGCAAAAGCAGAAAGCGACAAGGCAAGGCTGGAAGACGAAAAAGCTGCATTGGAAAAAGACAAGAACGCACTGGAAAACGATAAGAATACATTGAAAGATGAAAACAACAAATTAAAGACTGAACTTGATGCTGCGAAGAACAGCCTTGATACATTAGAATATCACAATGCAAGAAGCAATGGCTTCCTGAGCCTTGCAACAGGCGCAGAATTTGGCTTCTACGACTACAAGGGTGCTTTTCTGCCTGCACTAAGCTTTCAGTTTGATTATGCACCAAACCTCTATTTTTCTGCCGGCTTAAAATTACTGGCTGCCTATGACTTTGAAAACATTCTTATTCCGCAGGCAAGCATTCTCCTGCGTGCCTTTACCCCTGAATTCTGGCGCATGCGTGCATTTGCAGGGCTTAGTGTCGGCCTTACACTGTTTACCAGGCTCGATGGCTACAAGGCATTTTTACCCGGCCCGCTTACCTTTAAGGACGGTTCAATGTATCTTTCCCTTTTGGCAGGCGGCACCGCAGGAATTCGCGTCCGAGTACTTGACTTTTTCTGTCTGGAGCCTTATATTATATATACATACCCTTATGGTTTAACCTATGGGATTTCGCTGGTAGGTGAAATCGGCCTGAAAAAGACTGCCAAGACGATGAAAAAAAATGAAAAAGACTAACTTTTTCTATAGTTTAATCTTACTCTGTGCCTTGTATGTAACACTGAGCCTTACAAGCTGTCCATCACCTTTTGTTCAGGATATTTTCAATACAGTAATTGACGCCCTGCCGCCTGCAATTACTGTGCAACCCGAAGACGCTTCCTATGTGCAGGGGGCTCCGACAAACCCTCTTTCAGTATCAGCGACATCTGTGGACAAGGGAA
>JAISIL010000128.1 GCA_031262035.1 Spirochaetaceae bacterium
TTCTACGGCTACATCTTGGGGCTCATTATGATGAAACCCGCCGCATTGGCAAATCCGGAAAACGGCCTTTTGTATCTGGCAATCGGTATCTTTTCGGCAATTGCCATCTGTTTTAGCGCCATTGCGCAGGGACAGGCAGGCGCTGCGGGCGCCGATGCGCTGGGTGAAACAGGAAAGGGCTTTGCCAACTATGTCTCAATCGTCGGTATCTGCGAAACCGTCGCCCTTTTCACCATGGTTCTGTCGATGATTAGTCTCTAATCATTGATTTATTCATTCATGCCTTGGCGTGAGCTTGTATACAACCACGAATAGCACGAATCGGCTAAGCCGACACGAATAATCTACGATAAGTAAGTAAGAATTCGTGTCCGAGAAGCGGATTTGTGTTATTTGTGGTTTATTTTTTTTCCCTACTTGACACAAAAGATGAAAAATAGTAGACTTTTGTTAGATGAGACTAACAAAAGGAGTAATGCTATGTTTCTTTCAGATTTAAAGGTTGGGGACCGGTTTCGGGTGGTGTCGGTTACGCTGGGGCATGAGGTAGGCCGAAGGCTTGCTGATATGGGCTTTATCAGGGGGGCCGGTGGGACCATCCTCCGGCGCGAGGTGCTGAATGGTCCGATTGATGTCAATATTATCGGTTATGAGGTTCTTTTACGCTATTCCGAAGCGAAAGGTATTGTGATAGAGAAAGTTGGTGCGGCTGCGCCAATTGTTCCCCCGAAAAAGGCAGACAGTAAAGAGGGGCGCTCAGGGCAGACAATGCCCAAAATGCCGGAGGCAGGGAAGGCATCAAAGGATAAATCCCCGGCGGCCCAACACACAATCCGCATCGGTTTGGCGGGCAATCCCAATAGCGGCAAGACGACGCTGTTTAATGCCCTTACCGGCAGCCACATACAGGTGGGGAATTATCCCGGTGTGACCGTTGAACGGACTGAAGGCACTGTCCGCCGGGGAAACAGTGATTTTGTATTTACCGATTTACCCGGCATATACAGCCTTACTGCCTATAGCGAGGACGAGGTGGTAAGCCGCGATTTTCTGCTTGGTTTAAAGGGCGAAAAGCCCGACTTTATTATTGATGTTATAGACATGACCAACCTTGCCCGGCATTTAAACCTGACAATGCAATTGGCAGAGCTGCAAATTCCGGTGATTGCGGCGCTTAATATGGTAGAAGAAGCGGCACGGAAGGGCATTACGGTCGATGAAAATATCCTGGCAAGGGATTTGCATATTCCCTTTATCAAGATAAATGCGAAAAACTCTAAAGGTGTGGACTCACTCTTTGACTGCATGCTGAATTACCAGAAATACCTGCCGAAGATTGATGAGGAAAAGCATCCCTTCGTCGATTATGGCGAGGAGGTAGAACAGTGCCTGGCACGATTGGAGCCATTGATTGTTTCTGATACCTTGCCTGTTCCGGCGAGGTGGCTTGCGGTGAAGCTGCTGGAAAAGGATAAACACGCCGGGGCCCTTTTAAAAGAGCATACGAACCTGTCTGCAATAAAAAGCGAAACGGAAAATGCAGTCCGATGGCTGGAAGGGCATTACGGTAAAACAAGCGAGATTGTTATTGCAGAACAGCGCTATGGTTATATTGGCGGTGCGGTTCGTGAAGCGCTTACCCGAACAAAACAGGAGAATGAAACACTCAGCCAAAAGATAGACAATATTATTATGCACAGGGTTTTTGCGCTGCCCCTTTTTCTTGTCGTCTTGTATTGTATCTTTCAACTAACTTTTAGCATTGGGGCCTACCCCCAGGGCTGGCTTGAAAGCTTTTTTACCTGGCTATCGGATATAACAGTGCAACATTTACCCGACACCTGGTTCCGTAGCATGCTGGTCAATGGCGTTATTGCCGGTGTTGGCGGGGTTTTAAGCTTTGTGCCGCTGATTGTGATTCTCTTTTTCTTTTTGTCAATACTGGAAGACCTTGGCTACATGAGCCGTGCGGCTTTTGCAACAGACAAACTGCTCCATGCGGTGGGCCTCCACGGTCAGTCTATATTCCCGATGATGCTGGGGTTTGGCTGTTCGGTGCCTGCCATTATGGCAAGCCGGACCTTAAAAAATAAACGGGATAGAATTATCACCGTGCTGGTTACTCCGATGATGAGCTGCGGTGCAAAACTGCCTATTCATGTGCTGATTGCCGGGGCTTTTTTCGGAGAATATGCAGGGAATTATGTCATGCTGATTTATGCCTGCGGTGTAGTCACCTCTCTTATCTGTGCATGGATTTTGCAACACACTGCTCTGCGGGGTAAGCCTACACCATTTGTGCTGGAGCTGCCTCCTTACCGTCTGCCTACCTGGCGTGGCATTGGCTACCATGTGTGGGAGAAAACCAGCGATTACCTTCGCCGTGCCGGGATGATTATTCTTGCTTCATCAATTATTGTTTGGGCTCTGGGCTTCTTTCCTCTGTCCAGTCAGGAGAAGGGTGCAGAACAGATGGAGTATTCGTATATAGGCAGGGCGGGGAAGTTTATTGAACCGGTCTTTAGGCCGCTACACTTTAACTGGAAACTCAGTGTTGCTACACTCACCGGGTTTGCGGCAAAAGAAGTAGTGGTGTCGACACTGAATGTGCTCTATTCCGGGGAAGATGACGATACCAATATTTCTGCTACCGAGGAGGCAATACGCAATGATACCGGCATGACGCCGCTTGTCGGTTTTGCCTTTATGCTTTTTATGCTGCTTATTCCGCCTTGTATATCGGCACTGGCTACCATAAAAAACGAACTAGGTTGGAAGTGGCTTATCTTTGAATTTATATTCCTCTTTGCATTAGGCTGGCTTATGGCCTTTTTGCTGGTTCAGATTGGAAATTTAATCGTATAGAACAAAAAAATGGTCAAGAAAGCAGGAGAAAGTAGAAAAAAATAGAAAAAAAAACTTGACTTTTTCTCCGGAATTTACTATATCTGAAATATGAGTAGATTAAAGCACTTGCCCATTGTAATGAGTTCTCTTTTGGTTCTTGTCCTTATTGTGTGTTTTAATTCCTGTAGTCTTCTTGACGGGATAGGAGTAATGCCACAACTAACAGGTTCTGTATCACTAAGCCCCTCGCCTGCAATTGCTGCAGGCAGTATAGCAAAGATAGATATTTCACACATAGATTATAATATTAAACCAAACTTGTATAGCTGGTATTATTCGGATACAGACACTGGGGATATTACAGATGGTTCATGGAACTTAATTCCTGAAGCAAAAGAGCAGGCCTATGAAGTGCCCTATAGCTATATCGGAAAATATATTAGCGCTCAAGTAAGCGATTCTGAATTTAACGGTTCTCTGAGCACCGAGGCGATTGTTGTGCAGGATGGTATTGTCAGGATACTGAGCGGGTATCTGACTATACTCTATAGAGATTCAGAGAATTATAGCAATATGCTCGCAGGCGAGAAATTGACGCTTGATACATCGGGGCTGAATGCCGACAGCGACAGTCCTCCGCCTGAATACACTTATGAATGGACACAGTCTACAGATGATATCACTTTTGGGGCGACGCCAATAAGCACAACAAATGAATATACCCTTGCCGAAACTGATTATAAAACCTACATACAGGTGAAGATAAGCGCAGACGGCTATGCAGGATATGTGTCGGCAAAGCTGTATATATCACCTGTAACTAAGATAAACCTTACCGGGAATGCTATTATTCTCTATGATGGTTCTCCTACCTATTCAATAATGGAAATCGGTAAGGCCCTTTCTGCTGATACCGGCGATTTAAACAGTGATGATGCTGTGCCTCCTCCTCGTTATACCTTTGAATGGACCAGGGCTTCGGGGGGTGGCCGTGATTTTGATACTCCCTTAAAGGCAAATGCCGATAATTCCTATACACTGGTTGAAGACGATAAAGCCTGCTACATACAACTAAAAGTGACTGCTGCAGGCTATACCGGTGCAATATACGCAGAAACCTTTGTGCTTACCGGTGATATTGCCGGAAACTATATTTCAGGCCTGGTGAGTATTGACCAATTGGGTGATACCTTTGCAGCAGACACAAGCGCTGTTCTATACGGCACTGCAGGAGCCAGCTATACCCCCAGCTATACCTGGTCGGTAGATAATGCAGGTGACAGAAACTTTACCCAAGTGCAAGGGCCTTTAGACGCAGCCCACAATGGCGATGTATTAAACCTTCAGTCTAAATGGAATGGCTGTAATATTCAGGTGATGATAACCGCTTCTCCTCTTAGTGGTGCTGTCTATGCCGATAAATTATACGACCGCAGCAGCGGAGGCGGCACAATCAATAGTATGAACCTCAATTGGGTTATGATAAATGAACCTGCCGCAAATGCAATGCCTGTTCCTGCTCTTTCGCAGGTTGATATTATATCCTGGTATACGACAAACTATGGCAGGCTTCCTGCTGATTGGTCGCCGACGCCAAATGTTGAACCGGATGCACTCAGTATTGAAGATACGGTTTCAAGCGAACAGTATAACATGAAAATGACTTGGTCTGCTGTTGATCATACCTTCCCCAGTAATTTCAATTTTCTGGTGGATACCGGCAAGGTCTGTTTTGATATTAAAACACGCTATAAAGCGGTCATTACCATAAAGCCAAAAGCTAAATGGGTCTTACCCGAGATGAAGGCCGATACATTCAGTTATACCGGTGTGGTCAGCACCTATACACAGGTCTCTGGGCTTTCAGATCTTGATACACTGCCTGATACTACAGGCGGTATTTACACAACACCGGCACAGGCAGGTGCAGCAAGTGCTACCATAACGATTATCTTCCCCAGAACGGGAGCATAAGCCGCTCAGGACTAGTATAGGATATATATATGAAGAACAAAATTACTGCTATAGTAGTATTTATAACACTCTCTCTATTTGTAATAACACTCTGCTGCTGCAATATGCTTAGTGTTTCTGGGACATCGGTAGTGCAGAATACGGTCAGGGAAGGCTGTGCGGGCACTATTGATTTACCCGATGGTTCGGATGTAGGCACACTTACTATACAGGTGGGCAGTAGTGCAGGGAATGCAAACTCTGTAAATCGCACTATTACAGGGATTCTTGCCGAGAACCTTCCTGTAGACCTTGTAGAGTCTCCTTTGCGTAACTACTATCAATTAATTACTGTTGATGCAAGTTCAGGGTATGCAATCGCGGACGCCTGCATTGCAAGCGGCAATACCAGTCCGACACTCTCCGTACCGGTGCGCCGTGGTGTTGATACAAAGGTTCTTTTGCTGGCAGGTTTTCAAAACAGCACGGAAACACCAACCCTGCTTGGTTCTGCCTATGCCTCATTCCGGCCGCTTAATTCCGGTGATATGGTAGAGTTTGTGATTAGTCCTGTTGTAAGCGGCATTGAGTTTTATGTAGAGGGAAACCGCGATGCAACACTTGCAGAAACAGGCCGTATAGCAAGAAGAATAATGCTCAGCCCTAATACTAATTATACCATGAAGGTAAATATTGGTTGGGCAAGTAATGCGGCGGTAGGCGATACCGGTGATGTATTCAGGCCGGTAACAGGCGATGGTTTAAGCCCTTTGCAAGAGGCTTCAGAAGCTTTAGGAATAGGCTTTAGCAGTAATACTGCTTCCAATGCACATGCCTGGTATGACCTGCAGGGAAGCTTTAACCCCGATGACGGCGGAGGAATTCCTGCAAACAAGGTGGAGCATCCTGAAAACGGCGACCGGGCATACTATTTTACTATTCCCTCAGGCTCTGTTACTACAGGGCCTACCCTAAAGATGGCGGTCTTTAGGCTCTCCTATAATCCTTTTGACTTACCGGAAAGCAGTTGGAAAAAGGACGGAGACCCAAACGGCGTCTGGCGAAGTTTTATGATAAATGGGGTGCTCACTCAATTGCAGAGTATTCCTACCTGGTTTATCCGCAATGGTTTAAATGATGTTTTGCAAACGGTAATGGCGGTAAATACAACAAGCTATCCGGGCACCGACAGGGCCGACCAGGCAAATAGCCTTCTTGATTACGGAACGGATTTCCAGGCCTTTGCCGCAATGGATGCAAATAGCCGGGTAGGCACTACTGCAAAAAAGGACGGCATTCCCGTTAATGCCAATGGGGGTATTGCCATAGCGGTTATGAGCGATACCAGTTCTTTAAGCTATGGCCTTTTCGAAGGAAGCAATAGATATCCTATTATTCATGGCGGCGAAGCTTCATCTTCCTCAAATCTTCTTGACCACTGTGTTGAATATCTGAATACAGCACTGCTTAATCGCGATGGGGCAAAATTTGGCACTTATCGTATTGAGATAGAGGAAAGGGCTGATCGCGCCCAAAGGCCGATTAATCTTGGGAATTCACTTGCCTTCGATAGCCAAAGTATCTATCCGCCTTATTCTCATGAGGGTATTGGAGGACTGGTAAAAGAATCCGGTTTAACGATAAATCTTAAGGGGAACGCTCATCCAACCCTCTATCTTTCCGAAGAGGGGCCTCTCTTTGCCTTACCCTCCTCTCTTGTGACTCTTAATCTGAAAGATATTACCCTGCATGGCCTTTATGCCGGCTCTAATGGGAGTTCCGGGGTAAGTTTTAATGTGCTTCCCACGCAGAATAGCGCTCAATATCAAGCGGCTAAAATCAACAATGATAATACGGATTTCCCCCTGCTTTATATTGGAGGCATTGTTACTCTTGATAATACTGTTGTCGAATGTAACTTTCGTAATGGAAACAATGGAAGCAGTAATGCAGCAGGTATTCAAACAATCCATACCGGTATTGTGAGCCTTAAAGGAAACAGCAAGGTATGGAAAAATTATAATTATGCAACTACGGGTAATGGCTGGGGAGGCGGTGTATCCGGTGCGGGTAAATTCATTATGGAAGATTCGAGCAGCGTCACAGAAAATGTGGTGTATTCATATTATTTTTATGCTTATGGCGGCGGCGTTTGCTGTGTAGGAAGCGGTGTTTTGAAGATGCAGGGGGGAACAATAGCAGGGAATATCTCATACGACCCTGGTAAGAATCTTGCCTATTCCCAGGACTCAAAAAAGGGTGCCTATTGGCCTTCCGGAACCAAAGGTTTTATAGGCGGCATTGAGAGAACACCGGTGCTTCATTCATTGTTCTACCAGATGTCGGGTGCAACAGTGGACAACTTTATTGTTATTGATGATACTATAGAGGCGGTGATACTATGATAGGTAAATTTTATACACAATTCATACATCTCTGCATTTTATTTATTCTGCTCTTGAGCTTTTCTGCCTGCAGGAATGTAATTATCGATGATGGAGGCGATGGTTCAGATAGTATAAAAAATGGTGCAGTTTCCGATGGCCCTGCAGCATATAAAGGCAGTATTCAATTGTCCGAGGGCGCTACAGAGGGAACACTGAGCATTATTATTGAGGATAAGACAGAGAGGCGTTCGGTTTCGGGCTTTAGCGGCACGAGCAGTGATTTAAATACCCCAAGTCCCTTACGCAATTACTTTGAATTAATTACCCTTGATGCAAATTCAGGGACAAAGATAATGGATTTTTGCCGGGTTCAACAAACGACAAGTCCGACATTAAAGGTCCGCGTGCGTAAAGGGGTGCGCACCCATGCGCTCTTACTGGTAGGGAATCAGTATGGTTCAAATTATCCTACCCTGCTTGGTTCTTCTTTTGTTACCTTCTACCCCGATGCTTCCAATGATATGGTTACTTTTACTATCACCCCGCTTGTTATTGGTGTAGAATCTTACGAGGCAAATAACCGGGAAGCAACACTACAGCAGCCGGGGCGCTTAAGCCCGGGAATAACTATACCGGAAAGCTATGTAACACAGGTAAATATTGGAAACCGGGCAACAGCACTTTCGGCAGGGGATTCCCGGCAGATTGTTTCAGGCGATGGCCTTGCCCCCTTGGTAGATGCGGCACGGGCTGTAGGCTCTTCGACAAATCTTAATACGGCAGACCCAGGTAATACTGTTTGGAATGAGGGCTATCCCCGATACGGCTATGCAATGGCCTATTTATCTGTTCCCGACCCGACTCCTGTCGAAGCGGATATTTTTGCAGATTATTATTCTAATCCGGATTGGAATGACACAGGTGATTGCAATCCTGATACTGTTCCCTTTGCCAATCTTGTTGAACAGGGAATTGGTATTAACCGCAATTATCAGTTTACTCTGTATAATAACCCGGGGGATATTTCATGGGATGATAAAACCCTGTGGGATAAGATTGCTACCTGGACCTACCGCTTTGTGTTTCGCATTGATTATCGGCCTTTTGAACTGGATGAAACAGCCTGGCAGGATGCAAATGGTGATTTTCGAAAGTTTATAATAGACAGCACTAATACTCCCAAAGCTCTTGACGAAGTGCCTCATTGGATTATCCGTCCTGGTTTAAATGACGATGTAAAAACCCCTCTGGTGGTTGACGGTATTAGTGCTACCGGCTATGCGGTAGGTGATTATGGCACAGACTATGCAAAATTTAACGATGCCGATACGGGAAGCATCAGTGGTGCAAAGGCCTCTTACAAGGGGCTTCCGGTGAATGCAAACGGTGGAATTCCTGTTCCAATCAACTCCGGTGCGAGGACTCATATGAGTAATTCGCCTCATACCATAGGTATTTATGAGGAGGATAATCTGTATCCGGCTTATAGCGCAGGTAATACAGATGCACTCTATGAATGTTTAAAATATTTGGAAGTAGGCCTTAGCCAAAATCCCAGTGCGCGAAAGAGTTCTTATTATGTAGGGGTAACGACTTATGAGAACCCTCAAGGAACCACCGCCACCAATAATCCAATAAACTGTGCAGGAGTAGACTTTGATACCGACCGGACCGGTTTTCCTAATCTGCTTGGAAGCAATAAAGCGGATTATTTGCAGGGAACCGGGGGGAAAATTATTGTCCGGGGTATGAGTGTCGCCAACTGGGGAGCGGCAGTAAATCTGAGCTCAGAAGGTTATCTGCTTTCTCTTCCCGATGGGGCCGGTATCGATGTTGTTTTGGAAGGTGATTTAACCATAAACGGAAAGAACGACAATACCTCCCCCTTAATTTATGTCGGAGAGGGCAATACACTGACCATTGGGGAATATGCAGATTGGTCGGGCCTTATTACTAATGATGAAGGGGTAATTATCCGGGGAAACACTTACCAGGGAAACGGCGCCGGTATACTTGTAGCCGGTAGCAATGCAATTTTTACCATGGACGGAGGGGCCATTCAGGACTGCCATTCAACAAATGGGAAGGGCGGGGCGGTATTTGTGAGTAATGGGGCTTCTTTTGTATTCAACAATGGTATTATCGGGGGAACTTATGCTGTTACCGCCAATAATGCAACCACCACTACCTACAATGGCAGCAATTCCGCAGTAAACGGCGGCGCTGTAGCCATTGATGCACAGAGCAGCCTTGCTATGAACAATGGAATTATCTCTTATAATACGGCATCGGCAAATGGGGGCGCTGTGTATCTTGCTGCATCAGCGAAGTTTAAGCTGAATGGCGGCGAGATATATAACAATACGGCGAGCGCCGGTGCAGGCGGTGGTGTCTACCTTGATACAGGGGCAGATTTTAGTATTACAGGCGGCATCATCTATGGAAAAGCAGGAACAACATTCGGAACGAGCGCTACCTACACGGTGGAGGCTGCCCCGGTAGTTACCTGGCCGCAGGGGAAAATTGAGCAAAAACGCTATGGCAATGCTGCTTCTACGGCCAACACTGCCGCCATCTCCGGCTGGACAAATGCCACCTACACCAACGGCGACCAAAGCCTGTATGCCGGCAGCCTCTGAGAACTATTCAATTTTTTCATACTTGAAAAAAAGATTTAAATATGTTATAATAGAAATATGGCAGAAGATATTTTTGGAAAAGTTATTGATTTTATTTCAGGAACGGAAGGCGAGGCAGGTGACCGGCGTCTTTTATTACAAAAATTGCAGCGGGATATAGCCCAAAACAAGTATGGAAAGTTCTACCGGGTCAGGCAGGAAGAGCTTGATGTTCCCTTTGCAGAAACCATCTATTCCCTGTATCGTATTATTCGGCCGATACAGGCAATTACCGGCAACCCCCGGCTCCTGGAAAGGCTGAAGCTTCTTTCGGTGGAGACCTTTCTTGACCGGCCGATGGTGGAGGCCATTGAAAGGCTTAACCCCGATTCAATTGAAAAAAGCGCTACCGACCGGAGTCATCCGGAGGTGGCAATGGAGCTAAAAGAAGATGTGAGCAAGCTGGAAGCACAGTTTACCACTTCTTTTACCGCAACGGTAGACCATCTTTTTATAATGAATCAGGCTCTTTTAAACCTTGCATCCTTTAATTATACGGCCTTTTTAAGCAAGTTTGACGAAAAGTTTCTTCCCCAGCCGGATTACCGGCCTGCTTTCCGTCCGATAAAGGCAGTGCCTCTTGTGAGTGATATTGCCCATTTTGGCCATGCAATAACCCAATTGAACCTTTCTGGTGACTGGAAACTGGTATTAAATAATGCCAATGCCCTTGTTCAGATGCAAATTCCCCTGGATGATGCGGTAAAAATGCTGAATGACCTGCAGGATATTCGTTCGTCGGGCATTATCGACCTGATAATTCAGTATACCTTAAAGAACCCTTCCTGGGTGAATGTGCTGAAGTCAGGCCCGCAGGGTCAATTGGCATCCGATTGGCTCATTGCCAAAAAAGATGCATCATTGCGGCTTATCGACCGTATTATTTCTGTGCAAAGGGATGAAAGAATGGCAGCCCTTGCCGACTCGGTCTTTGGCACCTACGATATTAACCGCTTACAGAATTATACTACCCGTGCCTCAGACGACCTTGCATCCAAGGGATTAAATACCTTTAAGTATGCAGCGGTTTTTAATTATCTTTTTGCTTTTATCGAAGACTTTGCAAAGCGGGAATTGCAGGAACTCTATGACATTGTGCTTGTTCGCGGGCAGTGGACCAATCAGAACCAATCAAAAGAAATGTCCGAGGCCTTTTATGAACTGATTAAACTTACCGAGGGCGTCCGGGCCCTGGATGATTCTCTTTCCGAAGACGGTAAAGAAGGCCAGCGTTTAAATGCAGCCCTTTCCCGTGTGGAACATGATAATAGCCAGGTCTACTATGTGAACAATATGGTAGGGAGCATTAACGATGACGCACAGGAAATAGTAGAATCGGCAAGCCGTTCTATGGAAATCCTTACCCGCCGCTTAAAGGAACTGGTGGAAGACAGTCAGAAAAAACCCGGCGATATTATTATCAACTGGCGGCAACTGAATATGGTTTCCCGCACGCCGATAGCGCAAAGGCTGGTAGAAGATTACGAAAAGGTCTCAACCTTTTATCAGTTACTGCAACTCTATGTAGAAAGCGCCGACGAATAGGAAGGTTTAAGCGGTTTGCTTTGGCGGACGGCCTTCGACCTCTACTTTTATACGCTCCCAGTTGCGTAATACCTCTGCGGTATCCTTCACCTGGACATCGCCAAAGACATGGGGGTGCCGGCGAATGAATTTATCAATGGCGCCCTGGAGCACATCCTCTACGGTAAAAGAACCTTCCTGTTCGTGCATGTAGGAAACCATGACACACATGAATAAAAGATCGCCCAATTCTTCTTTTATATGGTCCTTGTATGCCGTTTTTTCGGCGCCGGTATCCTGTATAGCCTCGACTACTTCCCCGGCTTCTTCCAAAAGGTCATCGCATAGTGTTTCAGGCGTCTGCTCCTTATCCCAAGGACAGCCATCCGGGGCACGCAAACGGCGAACTACTTCGTAGAGTTCATCAAATTTTAGTGACATTACATATCTCCCATTTTAAACCACGAATTTACACGAATGAAACACGAATTTTAATTTAGTAATCATAGATTATTCGTGTCGGCAAAGCCGATTCGTGTTATTCGTGGTTAATTATTAAATAATTATTATATCATAGCCAGCATGATAGCCTTTATCGTATACTTCCGATTCTCGGCCTGGTCGAAGACGTGGCTTGCCGGGCCGTCGATTATTTCGGCTGTTACTTCTTCGCCACGGACTGCGGGAAGGCAGTGGAGGAAGATTGTATCGCTCTTGCCGGTTTTGGCCATAAGGCTGCTGTTTACCTGGTAGGGTTTAAGCAGGCGGACCCGTTCATCATGTTTTGCTTCCTCGCCCATGCTTGTCCAGACATCGGTATACAGGGCATCGGCGCCCTCTGCTGCATTAAGGTCGCTTGTGACCGTAATACTTGCACCGGATTCTGCTGCAAGCCTTGTGCAGGTATCTACAATTTTGCTATCGGGGGCAAGTTCCGAGGGGCTGATTACCGTAAAATGAGCCCCGAGTTTTGCAGAAATAACCATTAAGGAATTGGCCACATTGTTTCTGCCGTCGCCTGAATAGACGAGCTTCTTGCCCTTGCAGGTTTCCCCGCCCTTGCAGCAAAATTCCTCCAGGGTCATTATATCGCAGAGGGCCTGTGTGGGGTGGTAATCGTCGGTAAGGCCGTTAAAGACCGGCACGCCGGAATATTTTGCAAGGGTTTCTACCGTTGACTGCTTGAAACCACGGAATTCAATAGCGCTGAACATACGCCCCAGCACCCGGGCGGTATCCTCTATTGTTTCCTTGCCGCCCAGTTGTATGTCCTGCATCGACAGAAAGACCGGATGCCCGCCCTCCTCGCCAAAAGAGGTCTCGAAGGAACAGCGGGTTCGGGTAGAACGCTTTTCAAAAAGCAGGGCAAGGGTCTTTCCTACCCAGCGCTGATAGATTTTTCCACCCTGCTTTTCAAGCTTCAGTTGCTTGGCAAGGTCCAGAAGAAGGCGAATCTCTTCGGCCGAAAAATCAAGCCAGGTTAAAAGAGAACGCCCTTTAAGAGATTCAATATTCATGCCGATAATATAACATAAAAGAGGAATTTGCTCAAGTGCTAAAAATTAATTTCTTTCTTCGTTACCAGTCCCAGCTCAGGCTTACCAGGGAATCGGTGTTCAAAAAAATTGAAATGGGGATAATCAATGCAATGGAGGTTTCAGGCGGCGTCGTTCGTTCTGAAAAAAAGATAATTCAGGCAGTTTTTGATGAAAGCAAACTCGGCTTTGACCTTGCTGTTTTAATCTTCCTCGAAAAAGCAATTGCCCTTATGGAGGAGCTGGCCCGCGATACCTTTGGCTATTGTATTGTAATACGGCAAAATTCTGATGATGAGGACACCATGCGCCTTTGCACCAGCTTGCACAGCGGTATCTGGTTTGATGCAGACTATGCAGAACAATTTCAGGCATTTGCTGTTTTTGGTGCAGATGCGGCCGGTTTAAAAAAGCTTATTAGCTTAAAGTCAAACGATTGGCCTTGGAGCGCGGAGACCTTTCCGGGGAGCCTTTGGGAACTCTTTTATTGTTTTGAGCTTATGAAAAAGTTCTATCCTGAACGCTCTTTTCAAAGCCTTTTTACTTCTGCCGGAATGAACAGCGAAATTGTCAGCCGAAGCAGAAACTTCTTTATGGCAAGGGCTCTTTCTTTTAGCGAAGAAGAATGCATCAATGCGCTGGGGAAGCGTGCCTCGCCTGTGCGGACATTTGTAGCTTCTCTTATTCTTGCCTCTCTTAATAAAAAAGAGGTAAAACCAAGTTACCATATTATAGCAGCCTTGCACCGGCTGGAATGCGATGCCGGCGACGAATTGATACTGAACGCAGTCCTGAACGATGCACGAAGCGGAAATTGTGAAGAAATGCAAATGGCAATTAACGACCGGAATTTATTTTCAAAAGAAAATTTTGCCTCGGTTGTCGGGAAAGAAAGGGCAAAGGACCTTGCCTATATTTTTTATACCAACAAGGCCTTATACCATGGCAGTGAATCAGAGATTCGTGCCGCATTCCTGGAGCCGCCGCCTGAATCGAATACCAATTTACTCTACAGAACACAGATACTGGCCGATATTGCAAGTTATCATATTTCTACCGGCAATAACGAAGAAGCAGGCAAGAGCCTTAAAGAAGCAATGCTTATTGCGCAGGAACCTGCCTACGAAAAAGAAATGCCACAGGCGCAAAGGCTTTATGCACTGGTAAACATCAGAAACTTCCGTTTGCGCGACGCTATTGATTATCTTAATTTTGCTATTGAAAAGGCCGAAAAACTAAACAATTCTCATGAAATAGGCCTTATTTCTTATTATTCTGCTGCAACCAATTATCTCTATGGTAATATTTCGGGGGCAAAACGCTCTATAACAACGGCAATTGAAGCGGCACGGCTTGCAGGTAAGGACGATTGGGCGACCCGTTTTAAATTTTTCGAAGCCCGCCTTCTTTTTGAAACCGGTTTTTATGCAGAAAGTTACGATGGCTTTCAGGCATTAAAAGACACAGATGCTGTGCAGAGTGATTTAATCGATAGCTGGTCTTACCGTTCAGAAATTTACATGGGAAAGATTTATCCCCGTGTGCCTGGTACACTACACAACGACGGCTATCTTTTTCAGATAGAGGACGCCTACTTTCATAAAAGTTATGAAGAAGCATTTAACTATTCAGAGAATCTGATACATAATATTACCGGCAGTGAATTCTCGCTTATTGAACAGCCCGATTGGCGAAGCGGTTTTGCCCAGTGCGAACTTCTGGTGCAGCCTTATAATCGTTTTATCTATAACATGGTGTCTGCATACCGTGCCCTTTCCCTTGCAAAAATTGGCAAGGCCAACAACGATGCAGCCTACTTCGAAAAAGCCAACGACAGCATTCGTCCCTGCCTTAAAAACAATGTGCAAACAAGCGATGTGCTTGACGCCTTTTTCTATTTTGCAAACTACTGCATCTTAAAAGATTCCGGCGCCCCGGAAGTAGATGCAAACACGGCAATCAGCATAGCCTTTAAACGCCTCCAAGGCCGCTCGAGCCGCATCGACGACAGCGAAACCAAACGCCGCTTCTCCAACCAAAACTACTGGAATAAACAAATATGGGAAGCTGCGCGAAAGCATAAATTGGTATAATACAACCACGAATAACACGAATCGGCTTCGCCGACACGAATAATCAATAATTGGTAACTACAAATTTGTGTGCGCCCTCAGGCGCATTCGTATTATTCGTGGTTAAATTTTATCCGGCCCTTCACTTTTCTCTAAGAATGTATTATACTATATATATGGAAGAAACGAATCAGCATAGTCAGCAGACTGGGGCGTCCTCTTCGGGGGATGCCGGTGGTAAGCGGCCCAGTTTGTGGAGCGCTATCATTATTGGTCTTTTATTGACCTTTGGCCTTAATTATTTAATGGTAAGTATGACAGCCCAGGCGAAAACACAGGTGCAATATGACCAGTTTGTAAAGCTCCTTGAAGCGGGTAATGTCAAACAGGTGGAAATTGGCGTCGATGAACTTTCCTTTACCCTAAAGGATACTGTGCGTGTCGATGATGTCCGGGGTATTCTTGCCCTGCCTGTGCCGGCAAGCGATGCTTCAAAGGGGAAGAATTTAAGCCCTGCAGCCCAGAAAAGGGAAGAAAAATTGATTCAAAGGGAGCAGCAGGCCGAACAAAACCTGGTGCAAAGGGGCATTTTTTACACAGGCCTGGTGAACGACCCCGATTTAACCAATAGATTAATTCAATATGATGTTGATTTTTACAAGCCGATAACACGGAGTAACCCGCTTTTACAATTTATTTCCTCGTGGATACTGCCTTTTGTTATTATTTATGGCCTTTACTTCCTTTTTATGCGGAGTATGGCCAAACGAATGGGCGGCGAAGGGGCCATGGGAGGCCTCGGCGGCATAATGAATATCGGAAAAAGCCGTGCCAAGCAGTATGATATGCAAAAACGCACGGGAATTACCTTTGCCGATGTTGCAGGCGAGGAAGAGGCCAAGGAAAGTTTACAGGAACTGGTTGATTTTCTGCATCATCCGGAAAAATACCGGGAAATTGGGGCAAAACAGCCAAAAGGCGCTCTGCTGGTAGGCCCGCCGGGAACCGGTAAGACCCTTCTTGCAAAAGCCGTTGCAGGCGAGGCCAATGTGCCCTTCTTTAGCCTCAGTGGTTCTGAATTTGTCGAAATGTTTGTTGGTGTAGGGGCCAGCCGTGTGCGCGACCTCTTTTCCGAAGCCCAAAAGCACGCGCCCTGCATCATCTTTATTGATGAAATTGACGCAATCGGTAAGAGCCGTGACAATGCCATGATGAGTAATGACGAACGCGAGCAGACTTTGAACCAACTCCTTTCCGAAATGGACGGTTTTGATTCATCCAAGGCCATTTTGGTGCTGGCTGCAACAAACCGCCCCGAAGTGCTCGATAAGGCCCTCCTTCGCCCCGGCCGCTTTGACCGTCGGGTTATTGTGGAGCGTCCTGACCTTCCCGGGCGCGAGGCAATCCTTAAAGTCCATGCAAAAAAGGTCCGCCTGGATACCGATGTTGATTTACACGAGATTGCATTGGCAACAAGCGGCGCTGCAGGGGCCGATTTGGCAAATATGGTAAACGAAGCGGCTCTACGGGCAGTCCGTATGGGGCGCGACAAGGTAAAACAGGAAGATTTAATGGACGCCGTCGAGGTTGTTATTGCCGGCAAGGAGAAAAAAGACCGTATTTTAAGCCCCAAAGAAAAAAAGATGGTTGCCTACCACGAGGTTGGCCATGCTCTGGCCTCCGCATTGCAGAAAAACGAAGCAGGCGAGCCTCTTGCTGCTCCGGTTCAAAAGATAACGATTGTGCCGCGAACAATGGGTGCCCTGGGTTATACAATGAACATGCCGGAAGAAGAACGCTATCTATTAACAAAGTCGGAACTTTTGGCGCAAATTGTTACCCTTTTGGCCGGCCGTTGTGCCGAAGAAATTGAATTTAACGAAGCAAGCACCGGGGCAAGCAATGACTTTGAAAGAGCCACAAAACTTGCCCGCCAAATGGTTACCCAATACGGCATGAGCGATAAGTTTGGCGTTATGGTTTTGGAAAATCAGCAGAACCAGTATCTGGATGGCCGCAATGTCTTTACCGGCAGCGAACAGAGCAGCGCCGGTGTAGACGCCGAAGTAGAACACATCCTTACAGGCTGCCACGAAAAGGCAATTGCTATCCTGAAAGACAAAAAAGATAAACTAGCCGAAATAGCCAACTACCTTTTTGAAAAAGAAACAATCACCGGGGCTAAATTCTTGGAATTGTTAGAAGCTTAAACAACCACGAATAACACGAATTTTCACTATTCGTGTCGGCGAAGCCGATTCGTGCCATTCGTGGTTTTAAAATTACGCGAATGGATTCTCTGTCTTATACAGCACACCCGCAGGCTGGTTGTATGCTACATCACAGACGCCCAGATACTTGAACACGGTGTAGAAGGCCTTGCCCCAATGGCCAAAGGCGACGCCGCCGTGGTGGGGGTAGTGCTTGGCAATAAGGACATGCCGGTAGAACCTGCCCATTTCGGGGATGGCAAAAATACCGATGCCGCCAAAGCTGTGTGTTGCCGCAGGAAGAACCTCGCCCTGTGCAATGTAGGCCTGCAATTGACCGTCTGCATTCCCATGGAGGCGGAAGAAGGTGATAGGCCCGGCTGCAATGTCCCCTTCCAGGGTGCCGCGGGTAAAGTCCGGGTCGCTGCCCTTCGGTTCGAGCAAGCGGTGCTGAATAAGCTGATACTTTACCGCAGTGTTTTTCTCTTTGCGGAGCTTGCAGAAAGGTGTATTCCCGCAATGGAAGCCCATGAAAGTATCGCTGAGCTTATACTTTGTGCTGCCCTTAATGTCCTTTTCGTAAAGGTCACGGGGAACAGAATTGTTAATGTCCAAAAGGGTTACTGCGTCTCCGGTGATACATGCACCAATATATTCACTTAAGGCGCCATAAATATCTACTTCGCAGGAGACGGGCATTCCGCGGCTTGCAAGGCGGCTATTTACATAGCAGGGTTCAAAACCAAATTCGCCGGGGAAGGCAGGCCAGCACTTGTTGGCAAAGGCCACATACTTCCGGGCTCCCTTGTGTTTTTCCGCCCAATCGAGCAGGGTAATTTCATGCTGAGCCATGCGGGGGAGGAAGTCGGGATACTGATTGGCGTCTGCGCCCAGTTCGGCTGCCATATCTTTGACGACATCGGCAATACGCGGGTCGTTTGCATGGGCCTTGTAGCTGACCAGCAAATCGAGCTCGCTGTTTTCTTCTATTTCTACACCGATATCGTAAAGCCCTTTAATGGGGGCATTGCAGGCGAAGAAATCCTGAGGGCGAGGCCCGAAGGTAATCAGTTTCAACTGAGAAAGACCGATAAGGGCGCGGGCAACGGGGATAAAGTCTGCCACCATGCCGGCCAGGTCTTCTGCTGTGCCAACCGGATACTCGGGGATAATTGCCGGGATTTTCCGGAGCCCAAGGTTGTAAGAGCAGTTCAGCATGCCGCAGTAGGCGTCGCCACGTCCGTCAATAAGGTCGCAGCCCCCCGCTCCATAGGCGCTTTCCTCTGCTGCTGCGGCAAACATAACCGGGCCGCAGAAGTTTTTCGCGATAAGTGTCTCAGGGGTTTCAGGGCCGAAGTTTCCAAGGAAGACAAAGAGGGCATTACAGCCTGCAGCCTTCACTTCTTCGACCGACTTGAGCATATCGGCCTCGTTTTCGACAGTCGTTTTTGCTTCGAAAACATCGATTCCCTTTGCCTTACAGGCAGCCACCACAGCGGAGCGCCTTTTTTCCGAAAGGGACAACACAAAACAGTCGCGGCTTACCGCCACGATACCCAATTTTACATCGGGAATGTTTTTTACCATAATAGTCTCCTTGTTAGAGAAATAATTAATCCCCATCATATCATAAAAGAAAGAACTTGTCAAGGGCTTTACACGGTAAGCACCTCGGTGTGGTCGGCGAAGATGGCTACGGTGTTTTCCCAATGGGCGGAAAGTTTGCGGTCGGCAGTTATTACGGTCCAGCCGTCATCAAGGAGGTCTACATCGCCGGTGCCAAGGTTTATCATTGGTTCTATGGCAAGGACCATTCCCCGCATCATTTTTGGGTTGGGGCCTTTTGGGGTGTTAGGCACCTGGGGGTCTTCATGGACATCAAGGCCAACCCCATGGCCGCAATACGATGACACTATTCCGTAACCGAATTCCTTTGCATAGCCCTGCACCGCCCGTGCTATTTGCAAAAGCCGCTGCCCGGCAACTGCAGCCGCTATGCCCCGTGCCAGGCACTCTTTGGTAACGGCGTTTAGTTTTGCCGCCTCGGGGCTTACCTTGCCGGCCTCAAAGGTCATGCTTTTATCGCTAATATAACCCCCCAGGTTTATTCCCGAATCAATAGACACCAGGTCGCCTTCTTTTATCTTTCGCCGGCTGGGTATACCGTGTATCACCTCTTCGTTTACAGAAATACATAGGGCTCCGGGAAAGGGGTTGTCCTTGTCGCCATAGCCCATAAAGGCCGGGGTGCCGCCTATTTTCTTTATCCAGGCTTGCGCCCAGCGGTCCAGTTCAATAGTTTCAGTGCCCACCTGCACCAAGGGTTCCATTTCCCTATACATCTGTGCAAGGGCCTTGCAGGATTGCCGTATACCGTCAATCTGTTTCTCATTTTTTAAGCGTATCATGTATCTTGTCCTTATTGCCTTATCTTTTTCAAAGTTTTTTCCCAGCGTTTTTCGTCGGTGCTGGGGAAGCCGAGTTGCAGCATTATTAAAAGGCAGTCTGCATAACGGGCCTCGCCGACACTGCGCCTTAGGTTTACACGAACGAGCTCTTTTATAAGGGCTTCTACATCCTCGGTAAAGTGCTTAAAGTAGGGCTTTTTTCGTTCTTCGCGAAGGATTTCGGCAAGAAGAATGAAGGCATTGTAATAATCCTTCTGTTTGATTAATTCTTCGGCCAGCATAAAGGCACCGTCCATAAAGTCTTCCCGGTCTAGGTAATGTTCCCAGTGATAATCCAGGCCTCCGCCTTCCCTCCAATAGCGCACCGCCTCGGCCTCTTCCAGATGAAGGAGCTCGAAAAAGATTAATTTAGCGCGGGCCTCGGCTGCAACATCGCTTTCTTCGTCATGTAATAAATCCCTCAGATAACTGCGATAGTCAAAACCACCGGCATTGAGGTAGCGGTTTAAGGCACGGTCATAACGCTCGCGCCGGCCGCTGTCTATCAGGACTTCGTATGCGGCAAGCAGATGGCGCATAGAATCCTGGGCCTCAGAACCTGCAATATCAGGGTGAAGTTTTTTCGCTTTTTCGCGAAAGGCCTTTTTTATTTCACTCTGCTCTGCCTCTTGCGTAATCCCCAGCAGACTGTAGTAGTTTTCCATTTATTTAGTTTAACTATAAGTACTCCTCCCCCTCTGGGGGAGGTTGGGTGGGGGCCCTCCCCCAACCCCTCCCGCAAGCGGGCGGGGAGTTTTAGAACTGCCCCAACTAGCTCAACTTCCTATTCTCTTTCCTATAGCTTCCGCTTGTGTCGGGCTCAGGAGGATTTCGCTCCAGTTGACGAACATGCCCTGTTTTTCCATCAGGCGCATCAGGTTTGCCATGGCTTTTCCGCTAAAGGGGCTGTTCTTTTTCAGGAATGCGGCGCCTTTTTTACCTTCCAAGGTAACGGTTCCCAGCATATTTCCCAGGCATTCGGGCAGTTTTCCGCCAAAAATGCCTGTTTGCCCGGAACAACAGACAATATATTCAAAGCCGGGCAGCCTATGGCCATCGTCCGTCCAGGCGTCAAGAACTTCAACAGAGTGGCCCATCGACTCTATCCCCTTTGCCAAGGATTGAACATAATCCGGCGGCGCTTGCCGCGAAGCCGGGGCGCTTATTACTGCAACTCTCATTTATCCTCCTACCTTCGTGGTCTCGACAAGCTCGACCACCGTTACGCCTGTTTGTATAAAACATCTACATTTTGTTCTTTTACCAGGAGCACTGAACACTTGGAATTTATCATTATTTCTTTGTGGGAATGCCCGATGGTGTCGCGGGGGTTACGGTTTTTTTCCCAACCGCCAAGAACGATAAGGTCGGCCTTGCATTCGTCCGCGGTATTGAGGATTTCCGTGTAGACGGCGCCTTTCCGGATCTGCTTTTCCAGCTTAATCCCCTTTGCATGGGCCAATTCTTCTACAAAATTGAGGTAGCGGGTGCCGTTTGCCTCAAGGCTTTCTTCGTATTCCTGACTTTCTTCCTTTATAAAGATCTTGCTTAAGGTTAATTGCCTGATTGTAGCAATATCGACAACATACACGGCAGTAAGCCTTGAATGATACTGTTTTGCCATTACAATCGCATACTTTGCAGCAGAAATTGAGGCGTCTGAACCGGTAACGGCAACCAAAATATGAGTATGAAGCGGTTTCATTGCGATTGTAACCTCCGTTTAAGCAATTTACTCGAGAAAAAGGCGTCGCGGTCCTTTTCTTCCAAAGCGCTATCGATATATTTCATCGTTTCCCGTGCTTCCGGGATAACCATTTTCTCCAAAGCATTGACCCGCCTCTGTGTTTTCCGCAGCTCCCGGGCAAGCCGCCAGGCAATTGTCCGAATCGAGGCCAGCTCGGTGGCCACCTTGAGCACATCAAAAAAGAGCGCCGCCGTCTCGTCTACCTCGGCAAAAGAGGCGGCCGGCGAATATTTCAGCTCAAGCTGAGGAAGCTGAACCTCGAGGCTCGGCAGGTTCATCCCCGCCGCAAAAACCCGCTGCTCCCGAATATCAAAAGAATAGCTGATATTTTCCGAAAGCTTTCCTGCCTTTTCCATGCCGGCAACAATCAGCATACGCCGCATTGCCGGGTAGGCCTTGCTAATTTTTTCGTCCAGTTCCTTTTCCAGTAGCTTTACCTGCTCAATCTTGTGCATTATCTCCATAACAAGGATTTCCCGCTTCTGCTCCAAAAGGTCGTAACCCTCCGTTGCTGTGGCAAGCCGCTCCTTGACCCTTATGAGATTGCTTTTTGTAGGCGCTATCTGTTCCCTGGGCATTACTTTAGCTAACCTTAATATGATAGCACACTTTTTCGAAAATGTCAAGCGTTTTTTAGTATTTTTTCAAGAATTCGCCGTCTAGACAAAATGCTGTCGCTGTGCTATAGTATTCTATGCCAAAAATTGAACCGACGCCAAAAATTGAAGCGACGCCGAAAATTGAACCGACAGTTCGCGAAAAGAAACGGCTCGGCTATGATTTTCCTTTTTTATTAACCGATGTGCCCCAGTATTCAGGTTTTCCTCCCCATTGGCATGATTGTTTTGAAATCCTCTATATTCTGAAGGGGCGGCTCCTTACTTCGATAAACGAGGGCATGCATGAAGTTGAGCCGGGCGATATAGTGCTGATTAATGCAGGGACCACGCATGGTTTTTTTCAACCGAGTCCCGGCGCTGTAATAAGGATTGTGCAGTTTGATATGTCTTTTTTTGATAATTCTTTTATGGAACTCCGGGGCGCAATTTTTGACCAGGAACATATCAGCAGGCGGGCCCTTGAAGCAAAACAGGAAAATGTAAAGATATACATTCATTTACAGACGGTTTTTAATGATATGGCACGGGAATTCAGGCTGCAGAAGGCAGGCTGGCAGATAGCTGTGCGGGCAAGAATGGATGAACTGATGCTGGTTCTGCTGCGCGATACTCCGGTAATAAGCCCCGAAGACCGGCACAATGCCGCTCTTGACGCCGCTACGGTGAACCCCTACATGAAGCAATTGCAAGCCTTTTTGTTCGGCAATTATTCGAACCCCGATTTAAGCCTTGATGATGCGGCAGAGCGGGTGCAGTTAAGCAAGTTTTATTTTACACGCTTCTTTAGAAAGCAGGCCGGGATGCCTTTTCATGTCTATTTAACGGCAATGCGGGTAAACTTTGCCAAACATTACCTTGCAGAAAGCGAGATGCCCATTATCGATGTGGCCTTTGATTGCGGCTTTGGGAGCCTGCAAACCTTTAACCGGGTGTTCAAGGAGCAGACAGAGATGACCCCATCGCAGTATCGGAATCAGACAAAGATGCCTTACGGCAGCGCCCTTGTGCAGCAGCACTTTGGAAAAAAAGGGCGGCTTTAAAATTTTTTTCCAAAAAGGGCAATTTTTGAGTAGTTTAGGCAACAATCGGTAAGCAATAAATTTTTTCTCTGTTACAATGCACCTATCTAAAATCATATTAGGAGGATAATATGAAGAAATTAAGTTTAGTGTTACTCGGCCTGCTTTTGGTTGCAGCGCTGGTAGTAACAGGTTGTCAGAAAAAGGCTGAAACAGCAGCAGCTCCGGCAGCAGAAGTTACCGCTCAGAACATAAATGAGCTCTCGGGAACTTTGTATTACTGGTCATGCTTCACAGGCGATTCCAAGACCTGGGATGAATGGCGTGTCGGCGAATTCCGCAAGCAGTATCCGAACATCACAGTCAACATGCAGTCGGTCCCTGAAAGCGCCGGCGTTACCAATGGCCAGCTCGCAGCGGCAATTGCCTCGGGCAATCCCCCGGATGTTATCTCCGCAGATAACTATGTCCCCACCTACGGTATGGCAGGGCAGGGCGCATTCGAATCATGGGCACCGTATCTGGATGCTATCGACCTTAAGATTAGCGACTTCCTTCCCGGTTTCCAGAACCTGATTAACTTCAAGGGCGTTCCCTATCTTCTTCCCCAGGATTCCAACATCTATATGTTGTTCATCAACACTGACATGGCAGATGCGGCAGGGCTTGACTATAAAAACAACCCGCCCAAAACCATGGAAGACCTCGAGAAATGGGCAGCAGCACTCACCAAGAAAGATGCCGCAGGCACAACAACCACTTACGGCTTCCTTCCCTGGATTGACCGCGGTAACGATGACGGCACCCTCTGGCCCTTCATGTTCGGCGCAGACATGGTCGATGCAGATAAAGGTATCCTTGAACTGACAGACCCCAAATGCGTTGCAGCATTCCAGTGGCTTAAGGACTATCCCAAGAAGCTCGGTATCGATGTAAATGTGGCAAACGGCTTCACCAAGTCGGCAGGCGGCTTCTTCAGCCCCGACCACCCCTTCTTCCAGGGCAAACTGGCCATGACCGTTTCCGGTAACTGGACCACCAAACCCTTGCGCGACTATGCACCGAATGTAAAATACATCTGCGTTCCTATTCCGGCACCGGCAGGCGGACGCTACGGCGGAACAACACTCGGCTCGAATGTCTTCGCAATTCCGAAGGGCTCGAAGCGCCCCGACCTTGCGGCAACATTCTTCAAGTTCACCCAGAATGCGGCAATCAATGCTGATAACTTTGACCAGTGGCGTTCAATTCCCTGCACCGATGCAGAGTTTGATGATGTTTCCTGGACAAAGGCCGGCGACCCCACCTACCTTCTTGAAAGGCAGATTGCAAATTCGCCGAATTCCGGCCACCCCGCTTTGTGCGCAGTATCAGCAGAGCTCGATACCCGCCTGAAGCAGGTTCGTGACGCTATGATTTATGACGGCGGCGACCCGCTTGCACAACTTACCAAAGTGCAGAACGACCTGCAGCCGGCATTGACCAAGGCTACGAATAATTAAAATTATAGGAGGAGCAGCCATGATGAATGGACAAGTTAGTGTAACTAACAAACGAAATATTGTAATGGAGAAAGTCGGATTTGCAGCGATGTTGTTGGTGCTTATTTTATTGACCTTCGTGTTCGTTGTGCCTCTTTTTTGGCTGCTCTCCTGTAGTTTTAAGGAACCGGCAGAATTATTTGCATCGCCGGTTAAATGGATTCCCAGCCATCTATACTGGGAAAACTATGTAAAAATGTTTAATTACTTCCCGTTTATGCGTTATTTACGGAACACTTTAATAATTGTATTTTTTAATATCGTCGGTTCAACGGCATCAAGCGCATTTATCGCTTACGGTTTTTCGCGAATGAACTGGAAGGGACGGGAAAAGGTGTTCACCATTGTTATTATAACAATGATACTGCCATTCCAGGTAGTAATGGTGCCGCTCTTTATGATTTTTCAGCAGATGGGCTGGATTGGCACCTTCCTGCCGCTTACCTTAACCTGCTTCTTTGGAAATGCATTCTATATCTTTTTGATGCGGCAGTTCTTAATGGCTCTGCCTATGGAATTAAGCGAGGCGGCAAAAATTGACGGGGCAGGGGAGTTCAGAATCTTTGCACAGATTACTATTCCGCTCTCTACTCCGGTTCTGGCAACAGTGTCCATATTCGCGTTTATGAAAACATGGAACGACTTTATCGGCCCGCTTATCTTCTTGTCGAACGAGAAATTATACACACTTGCAATCGGTGCACAAATGATACGCAGCCGTTTGCAGCCTAACTGGGAAATTCTGATGCCATTGGGCGTCGTTATGGTTCTGCCGGTGTTGATTATATTCTTCCTCTTGCAGAAATACTTTATACAGGGTGTCGCTATGAGCGGCATCAAAGGTTAAGGAGGAGGTAACTATTATGGTAGGAAGTTCACCCTTTGCAAAATCAAAAGGAGTCCGAAAGGATTTCTGGATAGCGATGATATTTATCGCCCCCTGGATTATCGGCACACTGTGGTTCACCGTCGGCCCGATTATCTATTCATTTTACTACTCACTGACTGAATACAAGATTTTTTCAGCCCCTGAATTTATCGGCTTTAGAAATTACAAAAACTTGTTCGAGGATGCTTTGTTTTGGAGGTCGCTGCAAAACACCTTGTTTATGGTTGCTGTTGGCGTGCCATTAACATTGATTACCGCCCTTGTTATATCACTCTTACTGAACAGTAAACAATTGCGTAATTTTTCTTTCTTCCGTGTTGCATACTTTTTGCCGACCCTGGTGCCGCTTATTATCAATTGTATCTTGTGGGTTTGGCTTTTAAACTATGACAATGGTATGATAAATGCTCTGCTCCGCCTCATTGGTATACAAGGTCCTTCGTGGTTAGGCGACCCTGGTTGGTCAAAACCCGGCCTCATTTTAATGACCGTCTGGGGCTGCGGTAATGTTATTATCATATTCCTTGCAGGCTTGCAGGATATACCGGAATCACTTTACGAATCGGCAGACATAGAAGGTGCAAACTTTGTGCAGAAATCACTGCACATCACCATTCCGATGTTATCGCCGGTTATTCTTTACAATGCAGTAACACTGGTCATCGCAGCATTCCAGCAATTTGCAGAACCCTTTACCATGACCGAAGGCGGCCCGAACCGTTCAACATTGCTCTACTCACTGTATCTCTACCAAAACGCCTTCCAGTTTATGAAAATGGGCTACGCATCAGCCATGGCATGGATACTCTTAGTAATAGCGCTGGCAGTTATTTTCTTACTGTTTAAAGGACAGAAAAAATTAGGGAATGATTAAGAACCACGAATGGCACGAATCGGCTTCGCCGACACGAATAAGCTGATTGGTAATCAAAAATTCGTGTGGCCGAAGGCCATTCGTGTTATTCGTGGTTAATTATAGGAGACATTATGGACAAACCGATTTTAGGTAACAACATCGTCGTGCAGATTGGTATACTCTGCCACGATATTGAGCAGACCAAGAAAGATTGGGCGGAATTTCTGGGGGTGGAAGTTCCACCTACCGGAATGACAGGCGAGGCAAAAGACGCCAAGACTGAGTATTTAGGCAAGCCATCGGCAGCACGGACAAAGCAGGCATTCTTCAGTGTCGGCCCCAATGTGGACATTGAATTGCTTGAGCCGGATAAGGATATGAATTCAACCTGGCGGCAAGACCTTGAGAAACAAGGCGAAGGTTTTCACCACATTGCATTCAATGTGAAAAGCATGAAGGATGGCATTGAGGCCAGCGAAAAAATGGGCTACAAGCTCCTGCAACGCGGCCAATGGGACACCGGCTGTTATGCATATCTGGATGCAAAGAAGCAGTTAAAACTGGTGCTGGAATTGTTGGAACACTGGGAGTAACCACGAATGACACGAATAGGCCTGACGGCCTACACGAATAATCTATGATTAGTAAGTGAAAATTCGTGTGCGCCTTTAGGCGCATTCGTGATATTCGTGGTTAAATTATAGGAGAGATTATATGGCAAAGATTACAGGTATTGCACACCTTGCGGTTACCGCTAAGGATATGGATAAGTCGCTTGACTTTTATACAAGGGTTTTGGGTTTCAAAAAAGTGTTTGAAATTCCCAACCCCAAAGACGGTTCCCCCTGGATTGTGTATATCTATGTTGGCGGAAATCAATTTATAGAACTGTTTTACGGCGGCGTCAAGCCCTACAGTTTTGATGATGCCGACCGCGGCTGGAACCACATCTGTTTATGTGTTGATGATATTTTTGCAGTGTGCAAAGACATCGAAGCCCGCGGCTGGACACTCGATGTGCAGCCTAATCAGGGTGTAGACTACAACTACCAGGCATGGCTCAAAGACCCCGACGGCATCCGCATCGAGTTGATGCAGATAGACCCGAAAAGCCCGCACGCGAAAGCAATAAAGGATAATAATTAACCACGAATGAACACGAATCGGCTTTGCCGACACGAATTAAAAATTCGTGTGCGCCTTTAGGCGCATTCGTGATATTCGTGGTTGAATGAGGAGTAAGATTATGACTATAGGAACAACAAAATTATGTCACATAGCAATATTGGTGAACGACATTGAAAAGACAATCAAGAACTGGGAGCAGGTGTTGGGTATCAAGATTGATGAACCGCGCTATATTCCCCCCAAGGATGAGGTGCCCTGTTTTACCGACGGGAAACTCGGTGATTATTCTGATGTTCGTTTAACAAACATCATACTGGATAATGTGCAAATTGAACTTGCAGAACCCGGCAAAAACCCCGGCCCCTGGCGCGACAAACTCGACCGTGACGGCGAGGGTGTGCAGCACATCAGCTTCATCGTCCCCGACAGGAAAAAGGCAATGCAGGCCCTGGATGAAGTTGGGGCGCCAAAGCCCTACCACATCGGCTACTGGCCCGGCGGCACCTATTCCTTCACCGATGCAGTGAAACAGCTTGGCGTCGAAATAAACATCAAAACCGACGATGACAACACGGGTAAGCGGGCACGATTACTGAGCGATCCTGAGTATCATAAAGAAGATTTATAAACCACAGATAACGCAGATGCACCTTCGGTGCACGCGGATAAAAATAAAAATTATAATATTATCCGCGTAGGGCTTTAGCCCTATCTGTGTTATCCGTGGTTGTATTAGAAGGAATAACGCAATGCTATTAGGTGGAAATGTATTTATAGACGGCCACGACCCCGATGCCTATGTTGCGGCCCATGTGAAAAAGGGCTACAAGGCTGCTTATTGCCCGGACTGGCTCAACACTGATACGGACAAGGTTGCATGTAAGGCCTTTACCGATGCCTTAAACAAAAACAACATCGTCCTTGCCGAGGTAGGCATTTGGCGGAATGTGCTGTCGAAAGACAGTGCCGAAGCAAAGGCGGCCATTGATTATTCAATTCGCCGTTTAACTACAGCAGAAGAACTCGGTGCCAGGTGTGCAGTAAATGTAATAGGCTCATGGTCTGAAGAATCCTGGGATGGGGCAAGTGCATTAAACTATACACAAGACTTTTTCGATGCGGCTGTTGTTGCAGCACGGCAGGTGATTGATGCAGTGAAGCCGGTGCGCACAAAAATGACCTTTGAACTTATGCCCAATGCCTTTATCGACAGTGCCGAGGAGTATATGCGCCTTTTGAAGGCCATTGACCGACCTGCAGCCGGTATTCATTTGGACCCGACAAACTGTATCGCAAGCCCTCGTTTGCTCTACAATAATGCCGAATTCTTCAAAAAAGAGTTTGCCATTTTAGGCGATGCCATTTGTTCAATCCACATCAAGGACATAGATTTAGACAATGACACATTTACTGTGCATTTAACTGAACGCATCATCGGCGAAGGTGCAATAGATTACATCAATTTACTGCACTTAATTGACAAACTGCCACAGGATACACCGGTTATGCTGGAACACCTGGCAACAGAAGCGGAGTATGACAAGGCAGCAGAAAATTTCAGAAGCCTGGCAAAACAGGCAGGAATAAATATGTAACCATTGCAGATACGGCCTACAGGCCGTAGGGGCGGGGCGTGCCCCGCCCTTGCATATTTGCATGGTTATAAGGTTAATAAATAGAGGAGAAATATTTATGCGTATATTAGTAGTAGGCGCAGCGCAGGGACTAGGCTTAATCTTTGCAAAACATTGCGCACAAAAAGGCAACACCGTGTATGCAGGCTATGTAGGTAGTTTTCCTGCACAGGATACAAACATTATCCCCATCGAAATGGATGTTACAAACGAAGATATGATAAAAAAAGTTGCAGCAGAGATTGCCAAAGACGGTGAACTCGATGCAATATTGGTAACTGCCGGTGTGCTTACAAACAGTGATAGGGAACTTTCCATTACCGAATGCAGCATAGCGGATTTACGAAAAGCGCTGGATGTAAATGTAGCGGGTGTCGCCATTGTGATTAAGCACTTTGAAAAGTCGGTAAAAAAAGGAGGTTTTTTTATCATTCTTACTTCAGAAGCAGGCAGCATGACAAACATCGGCACCCGCTACCCGGCCTATTCGATAACAAAAGCAGGCGAGAACAAACTCGTAGCCATCTTCCGTGCAACCATGGAAGAAAAAGGCTACCCCTACAACATCTACGCCATGCACCCCGGCCGCATGAACACCGAAATGGGTAGAAACGATGCACAGATAGAACCAACCGTAACAGCGGAAAGTATTTACCAGATATTCACTGGCGAAAAAAAGATACCGCCAGAAAATGGCTGGTTCGTCAATTATTTGGGCGATAAGATGGAGATTTGAATCTCACGCAAAGCCGCAAAGAACCTTATCTTGGCGTCTTTGCGCCTTTGCGTGAGCTATTAATAGGAGTAATCATGAACATAGGTGTAGTAGGCGCGGGAAATATTTCCGGCATATATCTAAAGAACCTGAGCGGCATGTTTGCCGACAAAATCACATTAAAGGCCATTGCCGACGGTTTCCCCGAGAAGGCAAAAGAGGCGGCGGAAAAGTATCGCATCGACTTTGAACCGAGTGTAGAATCTCTGCTCGCCCGTAAGGATATAGACATCGTGCTTAATATCACCAATCCTGCATCCCATTACCCGGTTGCCCGTGCTGCATTAGAGGCCGGTAAGCATGTCTACAATGAAAAGCCTCTATGCACCACCCTGGAAGACGGCAAGGCTCTGATGAAGCTGGCAAACGAAAAGGGCCTCCGGGTCGGTTCTGCAACAGACACCTTCCTTGGCGCCGGTGTGCAAACGGCAAAGAAGCTGCTTCAGGAAGGGGCAATCGGCAAACCCGTAGCCGCTGTGTTTTTTATGATGAACCACGGCCCGGAAAGCTGGCACCCAAACCCGGACTTTTACTACGATATTGGCGGCGGCCCGGTCCTTGATATGGCCCCCTACTATTTAAACACCTTGTTTGAGTTGCTGGGAAAAGTTACCTCAGTAAAAAGTGAAGCATCAAAGAGTTTTGATACACGAACAGCAAAAGACGGTCATAGCATCAGTGTTAAAACTCCTACACATATACAATCTGTGCTGGATTTTAATGATGGCACAAATGCTGTTAAGGCAACTGCAATCTTCAGTTTTGATATATGGACGCATTCACTGCCTCATATTGAAATTTACGGCAGCGAAGGTTCCCTGCAAATAGGCGACCCCAATTGGTTCACCTCGCCGGTTAAAATCTGCAAAAAAGAAGACATAAAAGACGGCAGTGCATCATGGCATGATGTAGTGCTCACCGCCCCCGCCTATGCAAAACCCGAATGGCTTACCAACGACAACTGGCGCGGAATCGGCCTCACCGACATGGCATTGTCGATAGAGCAGGACAAGCCCCATCGCGCCAGCGGCGACCGCGGCCTGCATGCATTAGATGTGATGACAAAGATGTTGAATTAACCACGAATAGATTATTCGTGTCCGCCGTAGGCGGATTCGTGTGTATTCGTGGTTGTTATTCTTATATCACCTTCTTCCGAATTGACGCCCCCGAAGCCCAGCGAATCGTGAAGCAAGCTCCCCGCACCGCCCATTCGCAGACCATCGAAATCCACACACAGACGGCGCCGACACCAAAGGCATAGGCTAGGAGGTAGGCCACACCGACACGAATAAGCCACATGGCAAAGGCCGCCACCCACATGGTGAATGCCGCATCGCCTGCAGCCCGAAGCGCATTGGGAAGGCCGTAAGCGGGAATCCAGACTACCATTGCCGCTGTGCAAAAGATTGTTCCAAAAAGCCGCCCGTAATCAAGGGCCTCTTGCGACATGGGGAATAAACGAAATATCAGCGGCATCGATGCAATGATAATGCTGTTAAACACAATCATTATCGCATAGCTCCAGCCGACAAGCTTTTTGGTATATGCCTTTGCAAGGCCCGTATCTCCGGCTCCCAGACACTGGCCGACGACAACAAGCATGGCATTCCCCACCGCCACACCGGGGAGGTTGCCGATAGTCATAAAAATATTCCCCAGTGCATTTCCGGCAATAGCCGTTGTGCCAAAAAGAGTGACAAGACGTGCCAGGGCGATCTTTCCAAATTGAAACATCGCCCCTTCAACACCCGAAGGAACGGCAATTTTTAAGATGCTTCGGATAATACCAAAAGAAAACTGCGGCCGGAAAATGCCACGCAACGAAAGCATTCCTTTTTTTTGTGCATACAAAAGGCCGATGATGACGACACCGGAAATAAAACGGCTGAGCAGAGTGGCAATAGCGGCCCCGGCAACACCAAGTTGACAGCCGAATATCAGAAAAGCGTCCCCGGCAAAATTCAAGACATTGACCAAAAGAGAAATCCACATACCCACCCGGCTGTTTCCCATGCAGCGGAACAGCGCCGAGCCTGCGGTATTCAGCGCCAGAAAAGGATAGGTAAAGGCCGTCCAGAAAAAGTAGGTTTCCGCTTCCTGCATAACATCGGGGGCAAGGTTTCCGTATATCAAATGCAGCAGGGCATTCCGGGTAAAGAACATAACAAGCGAGAGGGCAAGAGCAAAAAGAGCGCTTGCATAAATCAAGTGCTTGGCGCTCTCTGATGCATTCGCCGTATCGCGCCGCCCCAGATACTGGCTTGTCACCACAGCGCCGCCTGTTGTCAGCGAGGAAAGAAGAATAGTGATGAGCACATTGATAGAATCAACCAGCGAGACCCCGCTTACCGCAGCCTCTCCCAAGCGCCCCACCATCACCGTATCGACAATACCGATAAGCACGAGGAGTATCTGGTCTATAATCAAAGGCCATATCAGCCCGACAAGAGATTTGTTTGTCCAGTTAATTTTACCGCACCTTCCATAAGCGACTATATACAGTATAACGAAAAGATAGGCGTTTGGTAAGATGGGGGATTATACTTTTATCTACTACATCAGACTATGATGTAGTGACTTGCTTTTCTTGTAAACATGCACTATACTTATAGTATGAACGAAAAAAACAAAAACCCTCCCATTTCCCGTTCGGCCTGGGACCGCTTTCATTTTATTGATTCGCAGATTCAACAGGGCGGCTATCCGAATACGGTCGATTTAGCCCATGCTTACGGTTGCAGCACGGCGACGATCGGCCGGGACATTGAGTTCATGCGCCACAATCTGCATGCCCCAATTATATACGACTTTGACCACAAGGGCTTTTACTACGAGAAAAATTTTCGCCTCAGTCCGGTTTTTGCCAAAAAAGAAGATATTCTTGCCCTGAGTTTTGCCAAGAATCTTCTTGCCGTGTATTCCGGCTCGCCGCTTTATGATATTGCGCACAGCGCTATGGATATCATTCTCTCGCCTTTCGGGAAGTTCCCCCTCGCCGAAGACCGGATTGTCGCTCCGCTCCCCGCCTCCTATCCTGTTGATGATGATATATGGAACACGATAATCCGGGCGATGAGCGAAAACCGCTCGCTCTCCTTCAAGTATCAGAGCGTCTGGAACAAGCCTTTCGAGAAACGCGCCGTCAAGCCCTTTCAACTTCTTTTTGATGTCGGCGCTTGGTATCTGTATGGATACTCCGCCGAGCGTGGCGGAAGGCGGATGTTCTCGCTCTCGCGTATAAAAGACATCAAGATTCTTCCCGTGCGCTTTACCCTTCCTGCCGATTATGATTACCGCATCATGCAGGGCGGTAGTTACTTCGGCGTCTATGCGGGCGACAAGAAATATAACTTTAGCGTGAAGTTCACAGGCGACTTTGTCCTCTGGGCAAAAGAACGCAAGTGGGCCGACGACCAAACAAACGAAGACACCCCGGACGGCGTCATCGTAAGTTTTTCCTCAACCCAATACGCCAAAGTCCTCGAATGGACCCTCTCCAAAGGCGCCTTCGCCAACCCCCTAAAACCCGCCAAACTCGTCACCGACTGGAAGGCCCAAATAGCGGCGATGCGGAAGAATGCAGGCGCTACTTGATAAAAAGGGGAATATAGTCTATAGTACTGATATGGATTTACAGAGGCTTCCTGTAAAATACAGAAATGATATTAAAAAAGCGGTAAAACTCCTCAAAAACGAAGGCTGCAAGGCCGTTTACCTCTTTGGTTCGCTTGCTAATGGAAACTACCGTGATAATTCTGATATCGACCTCGGTATCCGCGGGCTTCCCCCAAACCGTTTTATTCATGCCTACGGCGAACTTGACAGCAATATCCGCACCCCAACCGACCTGGTAGATTTCGATTACGACAGTGATTTCTACAGTATGCTTGATTCAATACACGAGGTTGTCCAGATTGGATAATTCGCTAAAGACAAGTAAGCACACAAGAGTTAGTAGACATTATCCGTGAAGGAAGTTCCCTGTCATATAGTTTCACCGGCAAGTAAAAGAACCGTATCGTAAAATTCCTTTGTGATATAAACCTCTGAATTATACATCATATCCATATACGGTTTTACTGCCGGTATAAGGCCTTGTTCTTTTGCCAAAAGCAAAATACCGCTTGAACCTGTGATTTTTATTCCATTTTGTTTTGCTACTTCTCGTGCCAAACCGTCATCAATCAGAAGCCGGTCTGCCGATTTATCCCAGTAAAGGGCAATTGCTTCCGTTTCGCCAGGGTCAAGCCCTAATTTATTTGCCTTGCTAAGATTATCAATGGTAGCTTTTGCTACTTTACTGCTTGCCCATTGCTTTATTTTGGTAGATTCAGGCTTACCGGGCACTTGAATTTCTTCATAGACCTTCTGGGGAATAAGAACTTCCTCATAAAGGTCTTCAAGTAGATGTAATATGTCACAAACGGCCAATGCGATAAGTGCCGATGAATCACATATGATGAGCATGCTCTTCCTTCAAATCTAACAATTCTTTTGCCAGTTCCTTGGGGGAATAATTGATTACCGGTATATCGTGTTGTTTTAAGTATGCCATAAAGTCATAAATATTCATCTTACACAGATGGGCGGACTGTACCAGGGTAAGTTGTCGGGCTTTAAAGAGCAAGGCAGCAAAAGTGGCAAGCATGCTGTTTCCCAGTTCTTTTATGCTCATTTTTGTGGCGCTTAGGACATCATCATCAACCTGAATTGTCAATGTCTGCATATTTTGCCTCCGTACTTATTAATATAGCAGATTTTTAGCTTTTTGTCAAGCATGCAATGAGGAATATGCAGGGTAAAATCGTTTAACTTTATAGTAACCACGAATAACACGAATGGCCTTCGGCCACACGAATTTTTGCTTACTTATCATAGAATATTCGTGTCGGCGAAGCCGATTCGTGTATATTCGTGGTAGTTATTCCTAAATCATCTTCGCCATGTAGTGAACCTGGACCTCAATTCCCCAATAAATCATGTTCACTCCCTTGCCTGCAAGGCTGAATTGTAGTTGCAAAGCGGTGGACATGTTGACATTTGAATCAACACCGGCAGCACGGGTTATGCGGTATTTGTTTGTTCCCATTGTCTCAATAAAAGTGTCGGTGGTTTGCCCTTCAAGTATCAATTTGATTTGCTTTATTTCCATTTCTACATTGGGAGGCAGATTAAATTCAATGGTATATTGCCCGGCTTTTAACACACAGGACGAAATATCCACTGTTTGTTCTACTGTTTTTCCAGATTTTGCTTCATCGCTTATGTGTAAATTAGCCTGGTGAATACCATTGAAAACTCCTGTAGGCCGGTTTAGTTTTTCGCAAAGGTTTTCTATGTCGATGCCGCTAACATTGTAAGCTGCAAAGAAACGAATTTCTGCGTCCTCTTCGGCTGTTTCAATGACGTTTAAGCGAACAGTTTTTGTTTTGATTGCAGGAAATGGGAAAATAACTTTATGACCTATCATGCTGCCCTCGTGGACAATAGTTTTCCATTCATTTCCACATTTTGCTTCAACGGTAAAACGCCGCACATTTTCACCATTCTGATATTCTTCCATAATGAGCACATGGTTTATCTCGCATTCATTTTCCATGTCAAGGAGAAAAACACTGCCTCTTCCTTTTGTTGAAGCAAGTTCCCGGCCTTTGCCAAAACGTCTTTCAATTTCATTACCGAATTCTGCATATCTTTGAACATCGCCTTCCGGAACAGCTCCGGTGTTATCAGGATTTATATTTAATAAAAAGTTTCCTCCACGCCCTACGCTGGTATAATACAAATACATCAAGTCTTCAAGGCTGCGCCGTTTCTTTTCATTTTCTTTACTCCAAAACCAATTGTGATTATACAAGGTAGTATTCACTTCGATTGGTGCATAGGCATTTCCCTCTTTGTCGCTATTTGCTGCTGTGGCAATGCCGGTATGCAGCACCTGTGCATCAAGAGAAGCCCAGCTTGGATAGGGAATAAGCCCATCTTCATTTCCGGCCCACCTGATAGACGATAATTCTTTCCCCTGAAAAACAATCGCATGAGGCGTGTATTTGTTGACAATATCCTGAAACGGAGCCACAATTCCGCCGTCGAACCAGATTTCTGCTGTATCGGGATAGGAAGAAAGCAGTTCTTCCAATTGAATACGAAAAATACTGTTGTAAGCGTCCTGCTTTGAAGGGTCTGAGGTGCGCCCGCCGCCTCCATTAAAAGCGCCAAAATTAAGGTCGCAAGGGGAAATATAAAGGCCGAATGCCAAGCCGTGTTTTATACAGGCGTCGTGAACTTCCCGAACCACATCCCCCTTTCCGTTTTTGTATGGCGTAGCTGCCACATTGTAATCCGTTGTTTTAGTCGGCCACCAGCAGAAACCCCCTGCATGTTTTGCCACAAAGATTATTTCCTTTGCACCCCAGGATATGGCAGCCTCGCACCACTGTGAGGGATTAAAAGCAGACATTTCCATCTGAGAAGGCGGAAACTGCATGTCGTCATATTCCTTGCCGCACCAGGTGTTTGGACCAAAGTGAATAAAAGCAAGACGCTCCCGTTCCTGCCATTGATATTGGATTTTTGTTGGTTTGGGTACTGTAGGCATATGTTATCTCCTTATTGCCGATTGCCTTATTGTCGTTCTGTTTACCTAGCCCCGCATTCCCCGATACACCCGGTCCCTTATATTGGGATGAATGACAGTAAATTGGTCGCCGTAGTTTAGAACATGCTGTGCATAGAAGATAGCTAGCTTGTTTTCCGTGTCGACAAGGAAATAGGCGCCTGCGGCGCCGTCCCAGCCGAATTCGCCGAGGGGGCTTTCGGATGCAGCCTTGTTGATTAAGGTCCGCACACCGAGGCCGTAACCGTAGCCGTATTTTGCCATGCGCCTGAAATCCAGAAGGCGCGCGGCATCAAGATGATTTTTCTTCATCAGGCTGATTGTTTCTTCTTTTAATATACACTTACCGTTTGCTCCAACGTCGCCATTGGCAAGGGCATCTGCAAGGAGCACATAATCGCTGACTGTGGTAACACCGCCGCCGCCACCGCTCTCGTATTCAGAGGTAAATTCTGCATCAAACTTCATCTGTAAATCTTTAAACTCGCCGGTTGCTGGAATGTATTCATAAATTGAAGCAAAATCGCTCTTGTCCTTATCGGCCAGGTGATAATCAAAATGCTGCATACCCAAAGGCCCGGTTACCTGTTCCTTTACATAGTCGCCGAACTTCTGCCCGCTCACAATCTCGATTATTGCACCTAGGACATCATGGCACATGCTGTATTGATAATGGGTATGCGGTTCAAAATCGAGCTTCTGCCCTTTCAGGAAGGCCTTAATTACCGGCACTGTTCCCGAAGCGGCCCCGCCTTTTGCATAAAGCGCATTGAGTTCCAGTGTATCGCGGTCGTAGTTAAGGCCGGCGCTCATGGTAAAAAGGTCTTCGATAGTCCCTTTTGGCGAACGGTATTCGGGAAGATACTTTTGAATAGGCTCATCAAGTTTGAGTTTCCCCTGTTCGACCAACTGCAAGGCTGCCACACAGGTAGAAACCTTTGTAGCAGAATAAATCCGGTAAAGGTCAGACTCCCGCACCGCCTCGCCCTTACTGCTATCCCGCACCCCGGCGCTATGACGAAACACTTCCTTATGATTAAAGTAAACGCTGCAATCACAACCCGGCACGCCAAACACTGTAGGAATGGCATCAATATAATTTTTTAATTCAGTAAAATTCATGTGGGTAGTATAACATGTTTACGAAATTACTTCAAGGGGGCCATTGGTAAATTGCAGGGCAAAATCATTTAACTTTGAAATCATAAAAAACAACCACGAATATACACGAATCGGCTTCGCCGACACGAATAATCTATGTTAAGTAAGCAAAAATTCGTGTGGCCAAAGGCCATTCGTGTTATCCTATGTTTTTTGTCAAGCAGTTTAGCGATATTTTTTTAA
>JAISIL010000117.1 GCA_031262035.1 Spirochaetaceae bacterium
ATATTCTGATATAATAGACAGGAATTTTCAGGCTTGGGTTTTCAAGCAGAACGCCGGGCATATTCATTTTACCGATGAACAAATGGACTGGCTTCGGACGATAAAGGACTTTATAGCAACCAATTTGAGCATCACAAAAGATGATTTGGACTTACCCATATTTGCAGACCGTGGCGGCCTGGGCAAGTTTTACACGGTTTTCGGGTCAAGATATGAGAGTATTCTGGACGAGATGAACCTTGCGCTTGCAGCGTAATGTAGACAATATAAGAAGGAAGCAGCGATGAAAGATATTAAACCGGCTAAGGCAGATGATTTTTTTGCCTCTATAGCGCAGATTATTGAGCAGGCAAGAAACACGGTGGTCAAATCTGTTGATACGGTGATGTGTATAACTTACTTCAATATTGGGAAAGGTATTGTCGAGGAGGAGCAGGGAGGTGCCGCCCGTGCAAAATATGGCAGCCGTTTATTGGCCGAATTGTCCAATTATTTGATTTCCCGCTACGGTCGGGGTTATTCTGAAACAAATCTCAGAAGTTTCAGAAAATTTTATAAAGTCTATAAGGACTCAATTCAGCAGATGCCATCTGCTAAATTCAATACAACCCCTCAAATTCGGCAGATGCCGTCTGCCGAATTCACCCTCGGCTGGTCTCAATATCAGATTTTGATGAGGATAGATGACCCGGCAGAGCGGCATTTCTATGAACTTGAAGCGGCAGAACAGCAATGGTCGGTTGAGCAGTTAAAAAGGCAGTATCACAGCAGCCTTTATGAGCGTCTGGCATTGAGTAAAGATAAAAATGGTGTCTTGGAACTGTCAAAAAAAGGCCATGTGCTTGCCAAACCCAAAGATATACTGAAGACGCCGATGGTTCTGGAATTTCTGGGACTTGAAGAAAAAGCAGGATACAGCGAGACAGACCTTGAAGGGGCAATTATTGATAAACTGCAAAAATTTCTTTTGGAACTTGGTAAAGGCTTCCTCTTTGAAGCCCGTCAAAAACGATTTTCCTATGACGAACAAAACTTTTTTGTTGACTTAGTTTTCTATAACAGGCTGCTGCAATGTTATGTATTGATTGACCTTAAAACTGATGAATTAAAACATCAGGATATAGGTCAGATGCAGATGTATGTAAATTACTATGACAGAAAAGTAAAACAGGATTTTGAAAAACCGACCATCGGAATCCTTCTGTGTAAAGAGAAGAATGACAGTATCGTTGAAATGACCCTGCCGGATAACTCAAACATCTATGCATCGGAATATAAGTTATACTTGCCGGATAAAAAGTTATTACAGAAAAAGCTAAGCGAGTGGGTTGCAGAGTATGAGGCAGAGAATGAGTGATAGTGGATTAACCACAAAGGACGCTAAGGACACAAAGAAGTTAGCACAAGGGTGGGAATATTATATTTTAAAAGATGTAGTAAGAAAAATATCTATAAATAATGATGTAAAAATCAAACAGAAGGATTACTTAGCGAATGGAATCCTGCCTATTATAGATCAAGGCAATAGTCTTATAGGCGGTTATTCAAATGATGAAGCAAAAAAGATAAATTGTAAATTACCTGTAATAGTATTTGGTGATCACACAAGAATTGTAAAGTACATCACATATGATTTTTGTGCTGGTGCAGATGGAATTAAAATTTTAAGTATACCACATGCTTTTAATTCAAGATTTTTTTATTATTGTATCGTGTTCTTGACAACTAAAATTACAAATAGAGGTTATGCCAGACACTATCAATATTTGGAGAAAGAAAGTATTCCATGCCCCTCTCTCCCCGAACAACAACGCATAGCCGCCCGCCTTGACGCCTTCTTTGCCGAACTGGACGCAGGGGTGGCGGCATTGAAGCGGGCAAAGGTGCAGATGTCGGTGTATCGTGCGGTGATTTTAAATAAAGAGTTTAACAGCGAAGGAATTGAATGGGTTAAAATTGCTGATATTTCCAATGGCATTGAATATGGAACTTCTTCAAAGTCTGAAAAAACAGGGAAAGTAATTGTTCTTCGCATGGGCAACATACAGAATGGGAAATTCATCTATGATGAATTAGTATATACAAATAATAATGAGGAAATAGAGAAATATAGTTTGCATAAAAATGATGTCCTTTTTAATCGGACAAACAGTCCTGAATTAGTTGGCAAAACGGCAATTTATAAAGGCGAAAAACCGGCCATATTTGCAGGTTACTTAATGCGTATCAACCAAAAGGAAAACATTAATGCAGATTATCTTAACTATTTTATGAATAGCCCATTTGCAAAACAGCAATGTAATTCCGCAAAAACCGATGGCGTAAATCAATCAAATATAAACGCAAGTAAACTTTCACAGTTTTTATTCCCATTATGTTCATTGCAAAAACAACAAAAAATCGTAACAAACATCGAAACACAATTTACCGCATGTGATGCAACAGAAAAACTGATTGATGACAGTTTAGCAAAAGCGATAATGCTGAAACAAAGCATACTAAAAAAGGCATTCAGAGGAGAGCTTGTATGAGCAATGACAATAATGCATCTGCCATTACACAAAAAGTGTGGGCTATGTGCGGCGTTTTATACGATGACGGGGTAAGTTATGGCGATTACCTTGAACAAATCACCTACCTCATTTTCCTTAAAATGGCCAGTGAATATGCGAAAACCCCTTATGACCGCAACCTCGGTATACCGGAAACCTATACATGGGAACGGCTTGAAAATCTTGCTGGCGCGGAACTGGAAAAACAGTATAAGGCAACATTGGAGAACCTTGCTGGTATGGGCGGCATTTTAGGCCGCATTTTTCAGGGAGCGCAAAATAAAATCAGCGAAGCGGCAAAATTAAAGAAAATCGTCAATATGATAGGCTCGGTAAACTGGGTGTCAATGAGCAGCGATGTTAAAGGCGACATTTACGAAGGGCTGCTGGAAAAGAATGCAAGTGACACAAAATCCGGCGCCGGCCAGTATTTTACACCACGCCCTTTAATCCGCGCAATGGTAGAATGCTTGCACCTTGAACCGAAAAAGACTATTGTCGACCCCGCCTGTGGCACCGGTGGTTTTTTCCTTGCCGCCTATAATTACCTGACAGATACCAGTAAGATGCAACTCGATAGAAGCGAGTTGAAATTTCTGCAAAACAAAACTTTCCGGGGCTGGGAAATTGTGTCAAACACCTATCGCCTCTGCCTGATGAACATGTTTTTACACAACATCGGCACAATAGATGGCGACCCGCTCATCACCAGAAACGACGCCCTTCTTTCCGACCCCGGCGAGCGTTTTGATTATGTTCTCACTAACCCGCCCTTCGGTAAGAAAAGCAGCATGACTTTTACTAACGAGGAAGGTAATGAGGAAACAGAAGATTTGGTATATAACCGGCAGGATTTTTGGGCGACCAGTTCAAATAAACAACTCAACTTTGTGCAGCACATTCACACATTGCTAAAAACAGAGGGGAAAGCCGCTGTGGTAGTGCCGGACAATGTGCTTTTTGAAGGCGGCGCCGGAGAAATTGTCCGCAAAAAACTCCTTGAAACAACAGACTTCCACACCATTTTACGCCTGCCCACCGGAGTATTTTACAAACAGGGCGTAAAGGCCAATGTGATATTTTTTGACAACAAATCTGCCAGCAAAAACCCCTGGACAAAAGAAGTCTGGGTCTACGACTTTCGTACCAACAAACGCTTCACCCTCAAACAAAACCCGCTGCAATACGAGGATTTGCAAGATTTCATCACCTGCTACAAACCCGAAGACCGACACAAACGCCGCCAAACCTGGAGCGAAACCAACCCCGAAGGCCGCTGGCGGAAGTTCACCTACAACGAAATCATCACCCGGGATAAAACCAGCCTCGATATCTTCTGGGTAAAAGATAACTCCCTCACCGACCTCGACAACCTCCCCGAGCCAGAAGAACTGGCAGCGGAGATTATGGGGAACCTGAAGGAGGCGATGGAGCGGTTTGGGAGGGTTGTGGGGTGAAAATGTATTCATACTAGACATAAAAGTAAATATATGAGATAATAGTAAAAATATGGATGAGTTTTATGTAATTTATAGGAGGAATTTTGTATGAGTAACAGCTATTTTTATACAGATATTGAGCACAATGCAGTTTTTAGTAAAACTATTGATTTTTTTGAGTCTTATGCGGCAAAGAATCATCTCCAAATATATCTTATCAATAGGCCTCTTGGTGACAACAAATATGCTTATAAGCAAGATAAGGTTTGTGTTGTATTGATCCCAAAATCAAAAATATCATTTATCAATCTTGGTGAAAGCATTGATGATTATAATGATTTCTATGAAGATTTTATTGAGGATTTAGGATTCATATCTGATAAATACGATTATAAAAATGTTCTTGGTCGTCCTAAAGAATGGAAAAGTAGAATAACCCTAAAAATTCCAGAAGTCACTACCTATGAAAATATTTTGGATCTAATGCGTGTAGATGAGCCTAATGATGAAAAAATTTGTGATTTAGTTATTTCATTATTAACAGGAAGTATCAATGATATATCACGTGTACAAAAAAATGCACCTGTTACTCTATTAGATAAAGTAAAACAAAAAATTATCTTATTTGATGGCGATCAAACAAGATTTATATACAACCAAAAGAAATCAAAAAACATAATCATTCAAGGATTATCAGGTACAGGAAAAACGGAGTTACTTCTACAGCGAATCAAGGAATTATATATAGTTGATGATGAAGCAAGAATACTATTTACATGTTGGAATAAAGTATTATCAAAATCTTTGCGAGACAGAATCCCTCAGTTCTTCAATTTTATGAAAGTAGATCAACAGATTGAATGGAATAGCCGTTTATTTTGTTTTCGAGCATGGGGTTCAGGCGCTTACAAATTTTCAGGGGCCTATAGCTATATTTGTGATTTTTATAATCTCCAATTCTATAAATATGAGCGTGGTCAGTCATTTGAAAATATTTGTCGTAATGCGGTAGATGAAATCAAAACCATAAAAGAGAATCCATCAAGTAATTTTATTTTTGCGTTTGATTATAGCTTTATTGATGAATCACAAGATTTTCCTCAGTCCTTTTTGGAATTAATAAGTCTTGTCACAAAAGCTACTGTTTATGTAGCCGGTGACATTTTTCAGGACATTTTTTCACATGGAAATGAAATTAATGAAAATCCTGATTTCCTATTAAGCAAATGCTATCGAACTGATCCAAGAACACTAATGTTTGCTCATGCTTTAGCTATGGGCCTTTTTGAGGACAGGAAGTTACAATGGCTAGAAGATGAACAATGGAAAGCTTGTGGATATCAATATATAAAGGAAAACGGCTATTATATTCTACAAAGAGAACCATTGCGAAGATTTGAAGATTTGGATGCATCAGGTGTTGAAAGTGTAAAGTTGTTCTTTAACTATCAGTTAAATCAAAATGATACTATTCAGTTAATATTGAAGCAGTTGGAAATGATAAGGAATGAAAATGTTTCAGTTCAACCAGAAGATATTGCAATAATATTTGTTGATAAAGGAAGTGCTATTTATGATATTGGTGCGCATTTATCAACTAGCATTGAGACTACCTATGGCTGGGAAGTTAATAGAGCCTATGAGACAAAAACTGTTGAACAAGGTAAATTACTCCTATCAAATTCAAACAATGTTAAGGGCCTTGAGTTCCCTTTTGTAATCTGTGTAACCTCACAGATAGTGCCTTATTTTTCATATAGAAATACTTTATACACTATGCTGACAAGATCATTTATTCAATCGATTCTTATAGTAACTGGTACATATGAGCCTAATTTGGCTGACAAACTGCAAGAGGGAATAAAGCAAATTCAGAAGAATGGTTACATAAAAGTAAAAGAACCTTCAGATGAAGAAAAAGAAGAAATAAAAATTAAGCTTGAAGCAAAAGAATCTCAGAAGCCGCTTCCAGAGATAATGCTTGAGATTTGCAAAGACAGGAGAATACCAATGCCATCATATCATAAATTATTGAAAGCCTACATGCAAATATATGATTCAGATGAAGAAATCGAGTATGCCAAAATTGCCCAATGGGTTGAACTGAATTTTAACATGATGGAAATAGCATGAAAAAACTTGAATATGGATTAAATAGTATTTCTGTGGATAAATTATTTTCTCCTATTCAATCAAGAAATGATGTAATATTAGTAATGCTTGAAATAGTAAGGCTTATCACATATGGAATAAATGTTCCAAAAAACAAAGCATCTGGTAAAATGCTTCTACGAATTGATAAAATGAATCGTATTTTCCTATTCAGTAAAAATAAATACTATTCTATGTTGTTTCCTTTTTCATTAATAACAAATAAAAATCAGAATATAGTATATGGTATAAATAATGCAACGTTTGATAATGAAATTATTGCCTTATTGTTAAGATTTTTTAAAAAGGACAGTTTATCATCATTAGACAATGCCTTGGAGTTAGCATTATTACTAGATGAAGAAAATGACTCGTTTTGTGATGAGAAAACTGTTTGGCGACTTGTTCATACATTACTTTCATTTGAACCTGGATATTTACGTTATGATAACGATCAAAAGAATGTAAAATCCATACATCCTGCAAGTCATTTGGATATTAATTTTACAAATACTGGAAAAATAAAGATTGGGTTAGAGAATACAATTTCTAACAAAGATTTTATAGATATCGTAAATACACAAACAATACCTTGGGAATTAAAGAAATAGCGAGGCCAAACTCTTATCAGAACTAACCATTGGTGTAGCTGGGGCATCAGGTACAGGCAGCATCGTTGTCGAGCATATTATACCTGATAACGCTTCTTTACTTGCCAGAGGTGTAATTACAATAGATGAATTGAGTGCTGACTCAAAGAAACGCGCTTATCCAGAACAGTATGTAGACTTGGAAAAAGAAGGATATATCAAAGGAGTTGTGGAAAATAGTCCTGCAGTGATAAGTGTCAATATGGCAATGGCAAGCTTTGTTGTCCTGGAATTTCTAACGAGAATACATCCATACAGGGTAGATGACTTTAGGAATGAACATATTGAAGGATTCAGGTTTAATTTTCTGCAATGTGTACTTTACTTGATAAACAGGTTAAACCAGATGATTCAGAAGCAGAGCATATTGGCGAGGGAGATATAGCCCTATTATTAGGAGTGCAATTATGAGTAGTGTGAAAAGTCTACTAATTGATTGGTGTGCATATTGTAGTAATCATACCAGTAAATACAGAATAAAACTTGTGGATGATATTCCAGCTATGATAGAGGCAAAAACCATTTATATTGTGGGTAACAAACTTTTTCCACAGTATGCCATATTTAACTGTCCCTGTGGTTGTGGCAAACAAATTGAATTATGCCTCAACCCAAAAGACAATCCATCATGGAAAATCAAATGGCATCTCAATGGAACCATCAGCCTCTACCCATCAATAAATCGTTTTATCGGCTGTAGAAGCCATTTTTGGTTCCTAAAAAGTGAGATAGTATAGGCTTTAGTCCAATCTCCGGTGGAAAATAATTTTGCACAGAAAGAAAGGCAAAAATCAGAGGGCTACGGCCCTCTGATACCTCAGAATAGTTACTCTGAAGAAATTTTTTCACAAACCCCCTTGACACTTTTCCCCATAATCCCTATAATAAGTCATTATGAGTCATATGGGTTGTAATTATATGGAGTTTTCGCAGAAAACTCCTGATAGAGCCCGTAGGGTTCTATTTGGTGCTTGTAGTTCAGTGGTAGAGCGCAAGATTGTGGATCTTGTTGTCGCCGGTTCGAACCCGGTCAAGCACCCTAAAATCTTATTTGTTTTATTTCTTGGATTTGGCCTTTCATCGCTTAATGCTTTTAACCTTCACCCTATTGCCGACCCGATAATTGGCGGTGTTGGTCTTGGTTTGTTTCTTCCTTCGCAATTGATAGAAGCCAGGCCGCCTTCGCTTGCCGGCTTTGGATCAATTTCTTCTATTGATAAGTTTGATGCGGCAATGACCCCCTTTGCCTTTAACAAAGGCCTTGATACCGCAGGCGATGTTATGCAGATTGCTGGTATGGCCTTATCGGCTATTGCCTTAATTCCCGGCTTGCAACACTGGAATGAAAGTGGTGGAATGACCGGCAGCCGCGGCTGGGATTCGGTGCTGACATTCGGGGCCATGTATGCCGAGGCCTTTATGCTTACAGCCGGCACCAAGGACCTTTTGAAGCTGGCCGTTCGCCGCTACCGGCCTTATACTCATTATGGCAATGGAAGCAGCCCTTATATACCGGCAGGCGAAGAAGATGATTACTATTTAAGCTTTCCTTCGGGGCATAGCGCCTATGCCTTTATGTCGGCCTCCTTCCTTAGTGCCTACATGCTCTGGGATTGGGAGGAATCCGGTGGAGACGCCAAATGGAAGTGGCCGGTCATTATAGGCTCCTATCTGCTGGCCGGAACAGTTGCCGGCTTGCGTATAGCGGCAGGCGCCCACTATATGACCGATGTTCTTGCAGGGGCGGCAATCGGTAGTTTGTATGGCTGGCTGGTTCCAGTGTTGCATTTGAAATTAAGAATTTAGCCACGAACAAAGTGGTCTCGACAGGCTCGACCACCGGGGTTTAAAATTCCCCCATCGGTGGTCAAGCTTGTCGAGACCACCATAGTTCGTGGCTAATAAAGGATAATTATGGATACAATACTTATACTTGACTTTGGGAGTCAGACGACACAACTTATCGGGCGACGGATACGGGATATGGGGGTGTATACCGAGATTCTGCCTGGGGATAGTGCTATTGATGAGGCTTTGCAGAAGCAGGCCGAGAAGGGGCATAAGGTGAAAGGGCTTATCCTTTCCGGCGGCCCCGAGTCGGTGTATGTTCCAGGCAGCCCCGCACCGGATAAAAAGATATACGGCCTTGAGATTGAAGGCAAGCCGATGCCGCTTTTGGGAATCTGCTACGGCATACAACGAATGACACAAGACCTGGGCGGTAAGGTTGAGGCACTGCCTGAGCGGGAATACGGACGAAAGAAGGTAATATTAATGTCTGGCATTGGGGCATATGTAGGGGCGAATAATTATTCGCCCCTACATATGCCGCCTGATTTCACTGCCTGGATGTCGCACGGTGACACAATCACAGCCCTTGCTCCCGGCTTTATCCAAACCGGCACCTCTGAAACAGGCTACCCGGCCATTCTTGCACATGAAAGCAAACCCTGGTTTGGTCTGCAATTTCACCCGGAGGTGACCCATTGTGAACATGGCGATGAAATACTTGCCTCCTTTGCCTTTGATCTCTGCCATGCGGAAAAAGGCTGGGATATGGAACATTACATAGCGGAAATACGAAGCAGCCTTCCCCAGCAGGTTGGGGCCTCGCCGGTCTTGCTTCTTATTTCTGGCGGGGTTGATTCTACTGTGGCAGGGGCTTTGCTTCTTAAGGCTCTGGACCCCGGGCTTGTTCACCTGATGTATGTCGACAATGGCCTTATGCGAAAGAATGAAACTATGCAGGTGGAGGAAAGCCTGAAGCGCTTGGGGGCAAAACACTTGCACATCATACATGCAGAAGATGAATTCCTGTCTGCATTAAAGGGCCTTTCCGAACCGGAAGATAAACGAAAAACCATTGGCGATTTATTTATTAAGGTGCAGGAACGGGAAGTAGCCCGGCTTGGCCTGCCCGATACCTATTACCTTGCACAGGGAACCTTGTATACAGACCTTATCGAAAGCGGCAAGGGGGTAGGCAAAAAAGCCCATGTTATAAAGACACACCATAATGTGGCAAGCCCCTTGGTTGCGGCCAAACGGGATGCCGGTAGAATCATTGAGCCATTGGCAGGCTTGTATAAGGATGAGGTCAGGCGATTGGGCCGCCTGCTCAATGTGGCAGAAGATGTAGTCAGGCGACATCCCTTCCCGGGACCGGGCCTGGGGGTGCGTATTCTTGGCGAGGTGACAAAAGAAAAATGCGATATCCTCCGTGAAGCAGATGCAATCTATATTGATGAATTAAAGAAACGCAATTTGTATGATGCTATATGGCAAGCCTTTGCTGTTCTTACCCCTGTTCGCACGGTTGGTGTCGCAGGTGATATTCGCAAGTATGGCTGGACAGTAGCGCTTCGGGCAGTTACTTCTTCCGATGGCATGACTGCCGATGTATATCCTTTTAACATGCAGGACCTGCTTGAAATATCTACCTTAATTACCAATGCAGTGCCCGAAGTAGGCCGGGTGGTTTACGATATTTCCAGCAAGCCCCCCGCTACAATTGAGTGGGAATAGGCTATTCTTTTCGGTGCAGGGTCTTTCGGCCAATGCCCAAGCTGTCTGCAGCCTTTGACTTGTTTCCCTTGCACCAGGCGATTGTCTCATTAATAATAATTTTCTGAGCATCTTCCATGCTGATGCCAAAGGGTATTGCGATAGTGTTTTGGCTGCTGCTTTGTAATAGGGTAGGGGGAAGGTCATCGGCGGTGATGATTTTTGTTCGTGCCATAACCACTGCGCTTTCGATGCAGTTACGAAGTTCACGGACATTGCCCGGCCAGTCGTAGTTGTATAATATTGCCCGGGCCTTATCATCAATGCCTTCAATCTGTTTACCATTTTCTTCAGAAAGTGTTTTTATAAATGAGGCAACCATTAAAGGTATGTCTTCTTTTCGTTCCTTTAAAGGTGGCACAAATATATTTACGACATTAAGGCGGAAGAAGAGGTCTTCGCGGAAATTACCCTTGCTGATTTCTTCTTTTAGGTCGCGGTTTGTTGCTGCAATGATACGCACATCTGTTTCAATGGTTTCTTCGCCACCGACACGTTCGAACTTTTTTTCCTGTAATACACGGAGAAGTTTTATCTGCACATTCTGCTCAATCTCGCCAATTTCATCAAGGAAGAGGGTTCCGCCGTTTGCCCTTTCAAAGCAGCCTCTTCGCCGTGCAATTGCTCCGGTGAATGCACCTTTTTCATGACCAAAGAGCTCGCTTTCCAAAAGGCTTGCCGCTAATGCCGCACAATGCACCTTTATTATAGGAGCATCTTTCCGTGGGCTTAATGCATGTATGCTATCCGCAACGAGCTCCTTTCCAACACCTGATTCCCCGGTAATTAATACCGAGGCCTTTGAAGGGGCAACACGCGAAATGGTGTCGAAAATGCGGCACATAGGAGCCGAATTGCCAATCATTTCGTTGAATTGGTTCTTTTTGGCTATTTTTTCTTCCAGTTCGCGTTGGCGCAGAACCATTTGCCGGTTTTCTAATGCACGCTTGACTATCAAATTCAGGTGGTCAATGTTCAGCGGTTTTGTTAAAAAGTCGTAGGCGCCATCGCGCATTGCTTCAACGGCATTTTCTACCGTGCCATGTCCGGTTAAAACAATGACCGGCACTCCCGGCGTTTCCGATGAAATTCTTCGCAATAATTCTTCGCCGGAAAGGCCGGGCATTTTTAAATCGGTAATAACTAAATCAATGTCACCTTTTTGGAAACGTTTCCAGCCGGCATTGCCGTCTTCGGCCTCTGCTACATTGTAGTCTTCAAGTTCAAGCGCTGCTGCAAGTCCGCTCCGAATGTTTTTTTCATCATCAACAACAAGAATAGTAAATTTCATGGGCCCTCCTTTATCAATAAGGTATCCGTTTGTGGCAGAGGAAGGCTGATAGTAAAAGCTGCACCTTCTCCTGGTTTTGAACGAACACTGATATCGCCACGATGTTCTTTGATAATTTTATACACAAGGGTTAAACCAAGGCCTGTTCCCTCAGACTTGGTAGTAAAATAGGGGTCGAATATTTTTGCCATGGCATCTTCTGCAATACCAATACCGGTATCAACTATGCTGATAAATGCTTCGGTATCGCTGTAAACAGAATTGATAATCAGAAGGCCGCCTTCTTTCATTGCAGCAATTGCATTTTTGCAGAGATTAATGAGAACCTGCTTCATGTAGCGTTCATCATAATCCAAAAGAGGGAGTGTTTTATCGAATTCTTTTATCAACACAATTCCTGCTTTTTCCGCTTCGGGGCGTATAAATTCTGCGAGGCGTTCAAGAAGAACATTCATATCGTTTCGTATTAGTGTTATGTCCATTGGACGAACGGCAAAAAGAAAATCGACAACAATGCTGTTCAGTCTTTCAATTTCTTCGTTTACTACTCCAAGGTATTTTCTGAGCACTGTAGTTTTTGTGTTATCGCCTTCTTCAATTTTGCTTAATGCTTTTTCTGCAAGCTGGGAATGAATTGACATTGCAGCAAGGGGGTTTTTAATTTCATGTGCGACACCTGCTGCCAGTGTAGTAAGACTGGCCAGGTTTTCTGCACGGCGCAATCTTGCTTCGCGCCCCCGGCGTTCGGTAGTATCTTCTATTGTAATAAGTGAACCTGCTACAAGAGAATTGGCAACAAGCGGATACACACTGAGTGCATATATCTTTGTTTTACCGTGAACCTCAGTCTCAAATTCGCGGCCTTCGATGCGGTCTTCGTCGACCAGGGTTTGCCGCAGGAAGATACTCATTTCTTCATTATCGATTGCATCCCAAATGGGGCCTTCGTTTGCCTGTTTAAGAATAAAGGGGAAGAAGCGGCGGGCGAACATGTTTTCCAGTATTAAGTGATGGGTTTTGTTGCAAACCAAAAGGCCTTGGTTTAAAGAATCAAAGGCAGACTCAAGGCGTTCAATATCCTGCACTGCATTTTGCAGAATAGCGCTTAAACTTTCTGCACTGAGTTTGCGATCTCGCTTTATGGCCTGTCTATAAAACTTGTTCATTTTTTTAGTACCGACCTACCCCTTGGGCTAGCTGACCTACCCCCTACTGTTAATTTTACTGTTTGGGGGAACAGAGCTGATAATAAAGGCATTGCTTCCAATGGTGCTTCCCTCGCCGATAACTGTTTCGCCGCCAAGGATAGAGGCCCCGGCATAAATAGTAACATTGTCTTCTATGGTTGGGTGCCGTTTGATATTCCGCAAACGCTGGCCTGCACGGGTAGAAAGGGCGCCAAGCGTGACGCCTTGATAAATCTTTACATTATTCCCAATGATAGTAGTCTGCCCGATTACAATCCCTGTGCCATGGTCTATCATAAAAGACTTGCCGATTTGCGCGCCGGGGTGAATATCAATGCCGGATACGCTGTGCACATATTCGCTCATGATGCGTGGCAGCATTGGTATACTCATCTGTTCAAGGATATGGGCAAAACGGTAAATCATTATGGCAAAGATTCCCGGATACGATGAAATAACTTCTTCCCGGTTAATTGCTGCAGGGTCGCCATTAAAGGTGGCCTCTACATCTTCTGCAATGGCCGCACGCACCTCGCCTATATGGGAAAGAAATTCCATGCATAAATCGTCTGCATCTTTTTTTAATGCATCCCGTTCGAGCCGGACAACTACGCCGCATAAACGCAGGGCCGATTCGATTTGGCTCGAAAGCAGGTAGCGGGTATCTTCGAGGAGGTTCCCCGCATAAAATTCCAATGCCTCCTGGCCAATACGCTTTTTGCCAAAAAAGCCGGGGAAGACAAGGCTGCGAAGGTTATCAACCACCTCGATAATGACACTGCGGTTAAGCTGATTATCCCTATCCAGGTTGATAATGCCGCTCTGTTCGCCGTAACTTTTTATAAGACCTTCTACAATAGACTGAAAATCATTCTGCATAGGCTATTATACCCCCATCCGGACAGCGCATTCTTTGCCGCAAAAGGCTATACCAAATTTGTGGATGTTTTCTTTGGTAAAGAGCATGGATTCAAGTTCCGCTTGATAGTTATTTCTCTCTATTTGAGCCAGGGCTTCATCACAAGAGGCAGCTAATTCTTTTTGTTCCTTGCATACCTTTAGTTCCAGAATTGCCGCATAACTCTTGTTAGTACTGCTGTATACAATTATATCGCATCTGCCTTTACCTGTTTCCCGGTTTGACTTTACAAAATATTTCATTTTTGAGAGTGAACTGAGCACCCCCACCATAAAGCCGTGGTAGAAGTTTTCTGCGCTGTCTATGAAACTTACTGTCTCAATAAGCATACCGTTAAGCTCTTTTGTCATAGCCAATGTGTCTCCCGAGAACAATGCCTGATAGAGCTGTTCATGAAGGACATTTTCTATGGTATCACTAAACCATTGCTTGAATTTCAAGAGGTATATTGCTTTTACTTCCAGGTTCGGGATTTCAAGCTCAAGCCATGAGGTGCCGGGAACAGGTATATTGTTCTCTATCTTCATATCCTTTTGTTTCATGGTAAGATAACCGGTAAAAAACAGAATGTCCCAGAGGTTTTCAGGATTGCCGTATATCTCATCATAAGTAAGGGATAGACGCAGGCTTTTTATCAGAGTGCCGCCATTTAGGAGTGTTTCAATTTGCGCCTTACTATTTTCACCGGCTTTGTTAAAGAAGGTCCTAACAATATCGTTGCTTGAAGTATTGGCCCAATAGGCCAGGTCGTAGGGCTGCTCACCATTACTCATATCGCTGATGAACTGAATGACACTCCAGGGATTATATACCCTTGTATTGCCAAAGAGATAGCCGTTATACCAGTTCTGCACCAAATTTTCATGTTCCAGAAGGCCGTATTCTTTAAGTCCTGCCGTCACTTCATCGTTGGTAAGGCCGAAATAAGGGGACAACTGGTTATTGAGTATAGTATTCACCGCGAAGTTGTTCAGTCCTGTAAAGATGCTTTCTTTGCTGATGCGCAGGCATCCGGTAATAACTGCAAATTCAAGGGAATTATTTGTCTTGAGCGCCGCCCCCATCATGCCTCTTAAATAATCCACCATTTTCCTGTAATACGAGTCGTCGGCAGAGTATGAGCTTTCAAGGGGCACATCATATTCGTCCAGCAGAATGATTACTTTTTTACCCCAGTGTTGGTAAAGGGCGTCACACAAAAGATACAGCGCCCCGGATTTAACCTCATCGTTTGGAGTCCGGTCGATAACTGTTTGCGCAATTTGCTTGAAATATCCATTTGTCTTATCTGAAGTGAGCAGATAGTCGTGACGCTTATATTCTTTTTTAAATTCTTGCATCATCGCGGTGATAGATTCTTCAAAAGTCAGCTTTTTGGCTTCCTTCAATGATAAAAAAATTACCGGATACTGGTTCATGTGTGCAAGGTATTCATCGCCTGCCTTGCTGATTGCCAGGTCCTTGAAAAGAGCCTGGCTGTCCATTGTGCAGTCGAAGAAGCACTGCAGCATACTCATGTTCAGGGTCTTCCCGAACCTGCGCGGCCTGGTGATAAGGCGGACCTTGGCCTGATTATCCAAGAGGTCCTTGATTAACAGTGTTTTATCGGCATACCAAAAGTTTTTGGTCACCATTTCTTCAAAGTTTTCTATCCCAATAGGGAGCATTCGGCGCGGGGCCGTCTGTGTCTGAGCGTTCATGTCTTACAGTATAGCCGAGAATAGAGAGAAATACAAGCCCTGTAAAGACAGGGCTTGTATAAAAGTGGGTAAAAAATAAAAGTGTTAAAAATAGAATCCAATGCCTGCATCAACACCTGCAAAAGCAGAAAATAGGGTGCTGGAGCCGCTTATGGGGAAGTTAATCCCGGCTTTAATGCCTAAGCGTATATAGAACCATTCCATAAGATATAAATTAAGGTCGGCAATGGCCTGGACATTCAGCTTCCACTGATTTTCTATTTCCTGCTTTACTGACCCGGTATTAAACTTAAAGTTTGTAGCGGACAACCACTGTGCCCCAAAGCCTAAACCAAAGCGCGGCACAAATGGACTGCTATGTGCCGTCTCATAAAAAACCTGCAACTGCATTCTTACCATGTGTGCCTCGGAGGAAAAATTGTCTTTTGCCGAATGTTTGAGGAAGTTGTATGTTCCGTTAAGCCCGAAGCCCACATTCCCCCATGTGCCCCTGAAGGGCATCCAGTCAAAGCCTAGCGAGCCGCCAAGGGGATACAGTTGGTTATCAAATTCGCCTGTGCCCGAAGCGATAAGGTAGATAAGACTGTATGACAGATTCATGCTAAACTGCCTCTGGTAAGTATCGCCGGGGGTCGGTTCGTACTCGTCGGTGAAGTCCGCCGTTATTGTTAAAGGATGCGCGGTATTGAAGGGGTCGTTGCTTGTCATTCCGCCCAAGGCATAGGTATTATTGTTTAAGTTAAGCGTTTCGCTGGTATCGGTGTTTTCCACCTCTACAGTATTTCCGTTTACGTCGATATGGCTTATCGTTACTGTTTTTAGCCTTTCCCTCTTGTATGGGGTTATCGCTAAGGGGGTGCTTCCCGTTCCCCCTGTCCAGCGTGCATACCCGGTTCCGCTTAAGTCCTGAACAGCGACCCCGTTTATCGTCACTATCCCGTTCCCGGTGACCGTAACGGTAAAATTATACTTTTCGATGCGGTCTAAGAGGGAATCTACGGTAAAGGGGATAAATTCATTGGCCTCATCGAGGGTTTGATACACCATCTGGTCGGATAAAAGAAGGGTGTCTGTAGTGTTGTCATACAGATAGAGGTAAAGCTGACTTTCCGTCCGCTCGGTGTCATAGAGGATTTCTGATGTAAGGGTATAATCCACACCGGGCGCAAGACTGGGGTCGGGTGGCACGGCGGGGTCATCAACAATGCCTGATAAACTAACAGCCTGGAAATCGCCAATATTTGTATTAGAAACCGCCTGTTGTAAAATACTTTGGATTGAATTCGGGATGCTTTCCGTTCTTCCACTAGTATCGACAACCGGAAAGATGCCGACTTGCTTTTGGTTCAGTTTTACCGCCTGCGTCCAATCAACAGGAGGCCCGTTTGCGCCGGTGGCCGCTGCCGGAGCAGCCTCTTGGGCAAAAAGTAAGCTTTCGGCAGTGCCGAGGAAGAGAAGATATAATACCAGTATGGCCCTAAAGGCAAACTTGGACACTACATTTTAATAATCGGTGTTTTCTAAAGTGAAGTTTAGCACAAAATTGCGATAATTTAGAGTAATTATTACGAATTTGACTTTTCACCCCTAATGTACTATACTTAAGGCATAGAATTGGATGGAAAGTGGAAAAATGAAAAAGTTTGTAATAGGGGTTTTTTGCCTTCTCTGTCTCTTGGGCGCCTGTAAGATGAAGCATGGTGACCCGGTTGAATATGTGGAGTTTTGGACTCAAAAGGTGCATATTAGCGGGATAAATAAGGTTATATCGGCAGATTGGACGGTGAATCCTTCGATTGTATCAATGGATACTTCGCAAATGCTCTTAAGTAATGCAGTAAGTGGCAAATTGCGTATGGATATTGCTGTCGAGGCCAATGCACGCTGGACTGCAGACCCTGCGCTAAGCTTTGATGCCCTGGGCGATGAGCCGCAATATGAAATAAGCAATGTCAAGAAAGACGGTTTTTCGCTGGAGTTTAATATAAAGACTACAACCGGCGCCTTTACCCCGATTATCACCTTGAGCGTAACGGACAATAGCAAAGAATATTTTGGAACAAAGGTCTTTGAACCGGAAAAACTGCCTTCGATTTCTTTTAGCGGCAGGGATGGCCATAGTGTGAATGTTATTGCAAGCCCGGGACTGGGAGGGGAGGCCCTGGCTGCTCTGTCGCCGGTATCTGATTGGAGCCAGGGAGAGAGAACGCTTGCAAATGTTTTACCCGGAACAGAAGTTAGCTTTGATGCAATTCCCGATACGGTAAGCGGCTATTCATTCGATTCATGGACTTTTAAAAAAGATGGCGCCGATTGGTCTGTTGCAGAAATACTGAATGACGGCGCAATGCTCCAGGCAGAGGATTCTATTTCAAAAACACCTACCATTAAAATGCCTGCAGCCGATGTTATTGCTATTGCAAACTTTAAAAAAGATGGTGAAGCAAGTATTCCGGCTTTAACAGAGCCTTCAAGTGTTTCGCTGGATAGCACAGGATTGGCACAGTGGACCTGGAATCCGGGAAGTGCCGAGGAGCCCTATCTTTCTTCGTATGAGATTGATATATGGAAGTCATCAAAAGAACAGGACATTTTAGTTCAGCAATTAATCAAAACCACTACTGTGTCCGGAACAATAACACATAACATACATGACGAGCTTGTATACTCAGCACAGAATGCACTATATGGCGATGGTGATTATTATTTTGCGGTCCAGGCTCTTTCGAATGACCATGCGGTATATAGCGATAGCTATGTTGCCATTTCAAACACACAAACCGTGGCACAATTGACATTAGACATTGATTCCCTTAGCTGGGGGGTAAATACGGCGAACAGTGTTTCTTACATGGCCGGCTGGGATGCTGCTACACCAAATGCTGCCCTGGATACTTATACGGCAAAACTCTATTTAAATAAGGCCTTTGTTACTGGTTCAGAGAAAAGCGGCCTTGTAAATACATATTGTGATTATACACAATTTATGTCTTCTATTGGGACCTATTACTTTAGCGTTAAGGCCATTGCCAAAACAGACACCCTCTACTATGATTCCGATGAACAAAAATCGCCTACCCAGTCTATTGGAGGCATTTATTGCGAAGGCTTTGACGCCTCGACTTTTCCCGAAGATGCAAGCCTTAAAGTTACACGGAATAATGGAAAGCCGGTAAGCGCATCGCCCAATAGTTTAAGCCTTATAGACCTGGATACAATTACCTTCGAGGTTCAGGGTTCCCCGGCTTCTGTTCTCTGGCTGGTGGACAAGGTGAATGTCGGTAATGCTGCGAAGTTTACTTTTAAGGCAAGTTCATTTGACCGGGGTACATACAGCATTAGTGTTCGTGCAACAATAAAGGGGAAAGAATATTCGGCTACGGCAAGGGTAAGGGTAGAATTATGAAAAAGAAATGGTTTTTTGTGTTATTATCGGCAATATGTATGTCTGCTTGTCAAGTTCCGCTTATAGATACTGATTCTGATTGGACCCTTATGGTATCGACAGGGGACTTTTCTGTCCAACGCACCATTGTGCCCGAAGCAGGCGCTCCTGCTTTTGATTCATACAGCCTTACAATTGATGCAGATGATAATGGCGGCACAAATGGTGATGGCGTGTATGAAACAAATAAGGTGAACACCGGCATTCTTGCTGAGGCAGATTTTCTTGATACCGACGGTAAGACTGTTAAGCCGGCTATTTCAAATTTATCTATCGGTAAAAAACACCTGGCAGTAATCACCGGTTATATTGTGCTTTATGGCAATACCTATGCAGCAGCCCTAGGTTCGAAAGTATTTACCCCTGTTTCACCTTCCGGTTCTGCAAGCATTGTGTTATATCCTATTGAACCGAATCTGGCAGGAACAAGCCCCGGTGGCTTACCGGGAACCGGTTGGTTTTCCTATGCGGTAGAAATTCCAAGCACCTATACCGGCAAGGTAGAACTACAGGGGCCTCGGGCAGTAGGTGCATCCCCCTGGCTTAGCGGAACAAACCTCCTTACAGGCGGCGATGAAAACCTTAATACCGACGGCACATGCAAAGATATTACCCTTACACCTCTAGCCATTAAAGACGGGGTATATGATTTTAGAGTAACAGTATCTGACCAATACAATGAACAGAGCTCTGTTATAATAGATGAAACACTGTATATATATCCCGGGCTTACTACAACATGGGGACGAACAGGTGCACCAAAGGTATACACTGTTCAAGACCTTGATTTTTCGGGACAGACCTTTTTAAGTGGCACAGTAGATATAGTAAACACACAAAAACTAAACGGTGGCAGCCTTTCGAATATAGATCTGGGGAATATTTATATTCTTGCCTACCAAAAACCGCTCCTTAACACCGGGACCGGCACACTGGTGCTGGATACTTCGGCTACCGGCATCATCGGCTGGACAAGCACCAAAACTGCCGACCAAAGCACAAATCTGCGTATTGCACGCTTTAAACCGGGAACTAATGCATCAAGCGATGTGGTTACTGTCTATTGGGGAATGTCGGTGCCGCTTACAAGCCTTGCTACAGATATTGTGTTTAAGGTTTTTTCTACAGCAACACCTGCCGGAGGAAGCATAAGTAGCCTCTATTCGCTTGCAAGTGATGCAAAAGACAGAACTGCCTTGAATGCTGTCGAGAATTTGGATATTGATATTGCAAAACGCTCTGCAATTATCCTTAATGATAGGGTAGAAGGGCCTCCTCCGGCCATTACACCCGACCCGAATCGTCCGCATATTGTGTCTGCCTCCATCGATTCCAGCACGATTGACAGTCGTATAGCAGACACCCTCTGCCTGACCTTTGATAAAGAGGTTATTATGCCGGCCGTTAGTGCAAGGACCCTTGGTTTCAGGTGGGCGACAGATACCAGTTCAAGGCTTTCGTCCCTTGCAGACGGAAATTTAAGCAGAACCTTAAATGTTAAAACAAGAAGCGCACCGGTAAATTTTGTCGATGCTCCTTCGTATTATATCAGTAACAGTGTTAAAATTCCTGCAGATGGCAGTGCTGCAAGCAAGATTTGGTATATTCCCTTTGTTACTACAGCAGTTTCTACCACTGATACCAGGTTAAAAAACAATTTCTTTATTGCAGGGGATACAATCATTTTGAATTATATAAAGGCAAGAATTATATCGGCAATTATAAAAACAAGTAATGATCAGGTGCTGGAAAGCTTTTCCTCGCCAATGAATGTAGTGAATAATCTGACTGCACAGAGCTGGGACTGGACTGCGCCTGCGCTCTACACCGATGGCGCCTATATCCCGACAGGCAATAATACTAAGATATTCCTTGCCTTTAGCGAAAATGTGTCTATCAATGCCGGTGCAAATATGATTGCAAACGATGCCGGTTTTTCTTTGCCGTCTTCATCACAATCGCCCTATACCCGAAGTTTTTCTACTGCAGCGAATTCGCTTAGTGCGCAAGGCGGTGCACCAAATAACCTTTGGTTATTCGATTTAGATAATACTATAGATGCAGATTTTAAAAGCAGTATTAGCTACAGTGCAAGTAGTGAAACAGTATCCGATGCTGCGGGGAACTATCTTCTTGATGTAAATATGCCGGTTAAGAATATGTTTAATTCGCTTGTAGCACCGACTATTGAAAGCGCTACTATTACTAAAATTACCTATCCGACAGGCGGTTTTAATGATAACCTGCTTACCCTTGTGTATAGTCAGCCTGTTTGTATGCTTGGCTTTACATCAGGCACTTCAAATGATAACAATATTAATACAAAGGGCGACTTTTACATGTATATGTCAACACAGAATGATCAGGTAGCGCTTGCCTGCCTTACTTCCAACTTCTATGATCCGCTAACGCCTGATGCTTCTACTTACCGTTTTAGCTGGACAGTTCGTTTTTCATCCTGGGATGTTAATAATTATACCAATTATCTGAGCTATAGCGGCACAGCAATAAAGAACAGTGATGCTGTTCCTCTTGCAGCAATCAATGATATTCCTCTTGTAAATAGCTGGACAAATGATAGCCTGCCGCCCGATTTAATTAAACAGTATCGCTATTCAAATGACAGAAGAACAGTGCATTTGGTGTTTAGTGAACCGGTAACACTTAGTGCAGGTTGTGCAGGCTGGGTATTCTATCAGGGGAATGGCACATCATTTACGGCACAATCCTCACCCATTGCCGAAGGCACAGCACCCTGCACTGAATGGAAGGTAGGCATACAAGATACTGCATTAAATGATGCACTTAGCCTGAGCTTTACACCGGGCAGCTCCGACTCAAGAGGCGTCACCAATGCGGCAGACCCATCGGGCAATACCATGACGGCCATTTCTACAAAACAAACAGTAGAAGTGATTAATCCAATAAGATAAGCACGAAAATACT
>JAISIL010000130.1 GCA_031262035.1 Spirochaetaceae bacterium
ATGAATAATGGAAATGAATTACAAAAAAGGGCTGACGCTAAGGCGGCAATGAATGTAATGCTCGAAGTGGTTCGGAATGTCTGCCTGACCCTTTACGGCATCTTCGCCCTTTTTCCAATTATATGGATGGCTCTGATGAGCCTTAAATCTGATGCGGAGGTTGTTACGACAATCTTCCGTTTTACTCCGACACTGGAAAACTACAAGCAGGTTTTCTTTGCCCCCGGCTCCGATTATTTACGGGCCTTCTGGCAGAACTTTGTTGTTTCAGGTGGCGCGGTGCTTCTGACCGTTATTGCCGGTGTTCCTGCAGCCTATGCCCTTGCCCGTTTTGATTTTAAAAACAAGGAAGGCTGGGCTTTTCAGATTTTATCTTTTAAATTTGCTCCGGAAATCCTTGTCGTTTTGCCTGTTGCCCTGATTTTCAGCCGCATCGGTCTTTTCGACACCTACTTCGGCCTTATCTGGGTGTATCAGTTAATAACGATGCCCCTCTTAATCTGGGTTGTCCGCGGTTATTTTGAAGATATCAGCGTAGAAATTGAACAGGCGGCGCAACTGGACGGTTACAAATGGTGGGAAGTCTTTATGAAGATTCTGCTTCCCCTAGTAAAGCCCGGCCTTGTTGCCTCCGGTTTGCTGGCTTTCATTTTTGCCTGGAATAGTTTTACCTTCCCGTTGATTCTTTCGGGCACCAATGTGCAGACCATTACGGTCACCAGTTTAAGGTATATGTCTACGGCTGCCGTTCACTACGGGCAGGTTGCCGTTGCTGCTCTGATTGCTGCAATGCCCGAAATCATCATCTGCCTCTTTATACAGAAGCACCTGGTGCGCGGCCTGAGCTTCGGCGCTGTAAAGGGATAGGAGAGAAAAATGGCACGAATACAATTAGAACATATTACAAAGAAGTATAAAGATACCGTTGCAGTAAATGACCTTTCGTTAGATATTGCTGATAATGAATTCTTTGTGCTTTTCGGCCCTGCCGGTGCGGGTAAAACGACTACCCTTAAAACCATTGCAGGAATTGAAATGCCCCAAGAGGGCTTGGTGAAAATTGGCGGGGAAATTGTCAACCTCATTGAACCGATGTATCGGAATGTGTCGATGGTTTTTGAAAATTATGCCCTGTATCCGCAGTTTTCCGTTTATGACAACATCGCTTTTCCCCTCCGGAGTAAATTGCACCGGAAGGATGAGGCGGAAATCAAGACACAGATTGACAAAGTCCTTGCTATGCTGAAAATCAATGGTTTTGAAGAAAGGAAACCGAGCCAGCTTTCTAACGGGCAGAAACAGCGTGTCGCTATCGGCCGCTGTCTGGTGCGCGATCCATCGGTCTTCCTTATGGACGAGCCTTTGGCCCACCTTGATGCAAAGCTCCGCCACGAAATGCGCGGTGAACTAAAGGAGATGCAGAAGAACTTTAACACAACGACTATCTATGTAACACACGATTATATGGAAGCAATGTCACTTGCAGACCGCATCGCAATCCTCAATCTGGGACAGATTGTGCAGTTGGGTTCTCCCTTGCAGATGTATTATACACCAATCAATGAATTTGTGGCAAGACTTTTCGGCGAGCCTGAAATCAATATCTTCCCTGCTCACTTCCTTGTGGATGACGGAGAGGCAAAACTGGTCACTCTGGAACAGGATGTTCCTATACCGGTAACAAAGGATGTAACGGAAATATTGAAGGCTGAAAGCTCTCCGGAACTGGATATGGGTATTCGCGGTGTGGATATTAGTTTCACCTTCAGTGCGCCAAAAGGCGGGGAGGGCGAAAACTGGGTGCCAGGCACCGTTTATGCATTTGAACCGATTGGTAACAAGGTTATTATGACCTGCGATGTGAAAGGCCAGCAAATAAGGGTTACCGCCCCGAATGATACCCAGGCGGATCTTGACCAGGCGGTATGGATTAAGTTCAATATGGCAAACGCCCTGTATTTCAGGCGGGAATCCACAGAATTTATCACCCGAAGCGGTATAGAGAGGTACAAATAATGGCAGTATTAACTATAAAGAACGTGTATAAGCGTTATGATGATACGGAAAAGAAACTGGGCAAGAAGAAAGAGAAGCGGCCCTATGCGGTAAAAGACCTCTCTTTTACCTGCCCGGATAAATCCTTTGTCGGTATCCTTGGCCCCTCAGGCTGTGGAAAATCGACCACTCTGCGCATGATAGCCGGGCTTGAAAAGATAACCGATGGCGACATGTTTATCGATGATGTCCGCATCAACGACCTGTTGCCCAAGGACCGGAATATCGGGCTTGCCTTTGAGGATTATGCCTTGTATCCGCCCCTTACCGTTTATGACAATCTGGCCTTTAATCTGCGGGCAAAAAAGACGCCGGAACAATTGGTAAAGCAGGCAATTGATAAGATTGCGCCGCTTATGCGTGTCGAAGAGCTGCTTACCATGCGGCCCAATGCACTTTCGGGCGGGCAAAAGCAGCGTGTCAATATTGCACGTGCCATTATCCGCCAGCCGGGCTTGCTGCTCCTCGATGAGCCGCTGTCCCACCTGGACGGTAAAATGCGGCAGACCTTGCGGCACGAGATTAAGCGTATGCACCGTGAAATTGAATGCACCACGATTATCGTAACGCACGACCAGATTGAGGCTATGTCCATTGCCGACATCATCGTCATTATGAAGAATGCCGAGTTGCAGCAGATGGGGACACCGATGGAAGTTTACGACCACCCGGTGAATGAATTTGTTGCAGGCTTTATCGGCGAGCCGCCTATGAACCTCTTAAAAAGCACCATTGCCAAAACACAGGACGGTTTCTTCTTTACCTTTGAAAACAGCGACCTTCGTGTTCGTGTGCCGGCAAAATACAGCGGTGCAATCAAGGATGGTATGAACCTTACCTGCGGCGTTCGCCCCATGGATGTGCATATCACCGATGATAAGACGCTGCCGCCTGCCCCGGTTGCCATCTACGAAAATTTTGGTGACGAACGGCGTGTTTCAGTCCGTGTCGGCGAGGGCCTTTTGAACCTTACCACTGCGGAAGATATTCATTATGACCCGGAAGACATTATCCGTCTCGCCTTTGACGAGAACAAGACGCACCTTTTCGATGCGCAAACAGGTGATGCCATTAGGGTTTGAGAAAAAGGTTTTACAAAATAGTTTTGTAAAACCACTTTATAAAATTGAGGAGAGAGATAGTATGAGTTATCCAAAGACTATGAAGGCGCTTGTTGCACATTCGCCTACGGATTATCGGTTTGAACCGAATTACCCTACGCCTGAGTGCGGGGACGATGATATCATCATCAAGGTGGAAGGCTGCGGTGTTTGTGCAGGCGATGTCAAGTGCCACCACGGCGGAGCAATGTTCTGGGGCGACGGCGGTATTCAGCCCAGTTGGGTAGAACCTCCCTTTATTCCCGGCCATGAATTTTTAGGCCGCATTGTGGAAATGGGGAAGGATGCAAATAAATACCACCCCGGCCTTAAGATTGGCGACCGTGTGACAGCCGACCAGATTTATCCCTGCGGTGAATGCCGTTTCTGCAAATCCGGTCAATACTGGATGTGCCAGCCCCATAAGATGCATGGTTTTATGGAAGAATTCCCCGGCGGTATGTGCGAATACACACGCTACAAGAAAAATGCAGTCATTACCAAGGTGCCCGAAGAGATGTCTTTGGAACAAGCACTGTTGATAGAGCCCTACGGCTGTTCCAAACATGCCGTTGACCGGGCAAATATCAAGAGCGAAGACTACTGCGTCATCTCCGGTGCAGGAACCTTGGGTCTCGGTATGATAACCTATGCCCGGCTTCGCAACCCCAAGTGCCTCATCGTCCTTGATATGATGGATGACCGCCTTGCAAAGGCCAAGGAATTTGGCGCCGATGTGGTGCTGAACCCCGGTAAATGCGATGTGGTAAAGGAAATTGAAAAAATGACCGGCGGTTATGGCTGCGATATTTACATTGAAGCCACCGGTAACCCGGCCAGCGTCACCCAGGGTCTTGCCATGATTCGCAAACTCGGCACCTTTGTTGAGTTCAGCGTCTTCGGTAAAGAGACTACGGTAGACTGGTCAATCATCGGCGACCGGAAAGAACTGGATATTTATGGCGCACATCTTTCGCCCTATGCCTATCCCTTCATCATCGACGGCTTTATGTCCGGCAAACTCAAAACCGACGGCGTAATCACCCGTAAGATGAAACTGGAAGACTGGGAAAAAGCCTTCGAGTATGCAGAAGGGCGCGACGGCGACTTGAAGGTAGCGTTTGTAATGTAAATTTTAACCACGAATGAACACGAATCGGCTACGCCGACACGAATAACCTATGATTGGTAATTTCGTGTAGCCGAAGGCTATTCGTGTTATTCGTGGTTGTTAGTAAAGGATGCTAATATGAAATACGTAGCAGGATTAGACAACGGTGGCACAGTCATCAAGGCGGCTCTCTTTTCTCTTGATGGGCGGCAGGTGGGGAAGGCTTCGCGGTCTACCGATTTGATTACCCCTCAGCCTGGTTGGACAGAACGGGATATGGATGTGATGTGGGCGCAAAATGCCGCTTGTCTGAAAGAAGTGATTGCAACAACTGGGGTGAAGCCTGAAGAAATTGCCGGCGTCGCGGTTTGCGGCCACGGAAAGGGCCTTTATCCCTGGGGAAAGGACGGGAAGCCGGCTTACAATGGCATTATCAGCACAGATAACCGTGCCTGGCGCGAGGTGGATAAATGGAAGGCTGACGGCACACATGAAAGCCAGTATGAAAAACTCTGCCAGCAACTGATGCCCTGCCAGCCCCTGCCAATTCTTGCCTGGTTTAAGGAACACAACCGCAAGGTCTACGATAACATCAAATATGCCTTTTCCTGCTACGATTATATCCGTTTTATGCTCACCGGCGAGGCAAACATAGAAGCCACCGCCGGTTCGGGCAGTGCTCTGATGAATGTCAGGGACGCAAACTACGATAAGGACATGCTCAAGGCCTTTGGGCTGGAAGAAGCCTACGATATGCTTCCCCCGTTGCGCTATTCAAGCGACCTTTGTGGAAAGGTAACGAAGAAGGCGGCTGAAGAAACAGGCCTCCTTGAGGGGACGCCCGTTGCAGGCGGCCTCTTTGACATTGACGGATGCGCTATAGCAATGTCGGTTCTGGAACAGTTTGATATGTGCACCATTACCGGCACCTGGACAATAAATGAATTTATTTCAAAAAAACCCTATTTAAAAACGGCAATCGCTATGAATTCGCTCTATGCAATCCCCGGTTTCTACTTGATAGAAGAGTCAAGTTCAACCGGAGCCGGCTGCCTTGAGTGGGTCATAGATAATGTGTTTCCTCCTAACAGTTCTTATAAAGAACTGGACACATTGGTCGCTTCTCTTGCTCCGGAGAAGAGCGACGTCTACTTCCTGCCTTTCTTGCAAGGTTCCAATCGCCACCCGCTTGCAAAAGCATCCTGGGTGGGGCTTACCTCCTTTCATAGCCGTGCCGATATGCTCCGGTCGGTCTATGAAGGAGCGGCCTATTCCGCAAAACAGCATATTGATAAGCTACTGTCCGTGCGGGATAGGCCGAAAGCCTTGCGTATGGCAGGCGGAGCGGCAAATTCCCCCCTCTGGGTGCAGATGTTTGCCGACATTCTAAACCTGCCCATCGAAACGGTCACCGGAGTAAGCGAACTGGGCGCTCTGGGCGCTGCAATGTCCTCCGCCGTTGCAGCCGGGCTGTTCAAGGACTACCACGAAGCCTGTACCGCCATGGTCCGCATCGGCAAGGCTGTCGAACCGGATAAATCGAAAGTGGGCATCTATGCAGATAAATATGCGAAATATGATGCTGTCTGCGGCGCGCTGGATACGATTTGGGACAAGTTTGAAGTATGACAGGCTACGAAATAGGATTATACGAAAAGGCCCTGCCCATTTCCTTAAGTTGGGAAGAAAAGTTTGCCGCTGTTCGGGAATTTGGCTATGATTGGCTGGAAATAAGCATTGACGAGACGGACCGGAAACTTTCACGGCTTGATTGGCCTCAGGAGAGGCTGCAGAAGTTGCGGAAGTGGATGATTAATTCAGGCGTTCCCATTAAGACAATGTGCCTTTCAGGACACCGGAAGTACCCACTGGGAAGTGAAAACCCGGCAACCCTGGAACGAGGCCTTGATATTATGAAAAAGGCGGTGGATTTTGCCGCAGAACTGGGCCTTCGTATCATTCAGACAGCCGGTTATGATGAATATTATAATGAATCTAATGCAAAAACAAAGGCAATTTTTGAAAATAGTTATGTAAAATCGGTTGAATTTGCAGCAAAAGCAGGCGTCACCCTGGCCTTTGAAACAATGGAAACCCCTTTTATGAACACCGTGGGGAAGGCCCTTGATTTTATCAAAAAAATTGATTCCCCCTGGCTGCAAATCTACCCCGATATGGGAAACATTACCAATGCCACTGTGGCCGAAGGGAAAAGCCCCCTGGACGACCTCCTTTCCGGTAAAGGCCATATTTCTGCCGTGCATTTAAAAGAATCAAAGCCGGGCATCTTCCGCGAAGTGCCCTTTGGCGAAGGGCATGTAGATTTTGAAGGGCTTATCAAAACATCCCTTGATATGGGGGTGCGTATGTTCACCACAGAATTCTGGTATACAGAAGGCCAACCCACCCCCTGGCGCGAATGGGTGGGGCGACACAAAACGTTTATTGATAAGATATTTGCGAAGATTTAACCACGAATAAACACGAATCGGCTACGCCGACACGAATAATCTTTAATTAATAAATAAAAATTCGTGTAGGCCGAAGGCCATTCGTGTTTATTCGTGGTTTATAATACTTCTACCGCCGCTTTCTCTGCCGCTAACCCAACCTTATATCGCTTCAGATACTCCGCAAAGCCCTGAACATCAGCCTCTTTTGGTTTAATCGTAGACCCTTTATTCCCTGCGAAGACCTTTTT
>JAISIL010000172.1 GCA_031262035.1 Spirochaetaceae bacterium
CCTACATTCAAGATATTTATGGCTACGAACCATAAACCACTGATAAGAGGTAATGACTACGGCATTTGGCGGCGTATAAAACTGATACCTTTTACTACGACAATACCTGCTGAAAAGAGAGACAAGCACCTTGAGGAAAAACTTTTGGAAGAAGCGCCGGGGATTTTGAACTGGCTTATTGAAGGGGCCAAGGTATGGTGCGAGTTTGGGCTGATTGAGCCTGAATGCATAAGCAGTGCAACCGAGGAATACCGTGACGAGATGGATGTTATTGGCTCTTTCATAAAAGAGAACTGTATGCAGGGGCCTAACTTCACTGTCAAAATCAAGGAACTGTATACAGCTTATAAAGACTGGTGCAATGAGAATAATGAACATATATGCACTGAGCGTTATCTGACTTTAAGGCTTAAAGAAATGGGCTTTACGCAAGCGAGGACTTCTAATTTCCGCTTTTGGAACGGTATCGGGCTGAAAGATACAGAGTCTTTGGGTTTGGAAGAAGTTAGTAAGTAGTTTTTTTCACCCTGCGGCTCACCCCCCCTGCGCCCCTTTAAGTTTTCTAAAAAGGAAAGCACAACAGAGCAGTCTATAAAATATGTTCCTGTGTATTGAAGGCGGTGTAGGGAAAATTCTATACATTCCTCAAAATGAGTAAAAAGAACACTTGAAAAGGCAAGTGTCAATCTGTCGTTACTGGCCTTGGCAAAAGGTAGCAAATAGAGCGGTTACACACGCCCCCCGATGTCCGGGGAAAAATATTTTCAACACAACAAGGATGGGTATCAATACGGCTGGAGCAATCATTGTCAATACGGTTGATGACAATTAGAATAGTCATAATGACAATTGACAAAACAATAATTGTCATTGAAAGATTGTTCCTGTGTGTTCCCCTGTGTTCAAAAATGAATACCCCTATATATTATTCTTTTATATGACATGTATGTTAAAAATAAATAGTATTCATCAAGTAGAAATATATATAAGGGACTTTTCCGAAAAGCGGCTTTTAATTGTCTTTCGAGGGTGATTGTCATTTTGGGAAAGTGTCAATGCTGTTGCATCAAGGCCAACGCAGTTTGTAGATAAAGGCTGGGGTTGCAGTCATCGTGGAAGCGCCGCCGAAGGCGGCGCTGCTGCCTGCGGAGTGAGGCGGTGCGTAGCGCTTGCGGAGGGGCGGCGCAGCCGACCTGGGAGCAAATGCGGAGCAGCGTCCCCGGAGCAGGCAGCTATTCACGGGGTTAATGTTTGGGTTGGCACAATTGCCGCCAACGGCGGCCACGATACGGCTGTAGATAAAGGCTGGAGAGGGGTTTGCTCGCTGGGTGGCAGGGGCTTTGTAGGTTGCTCCGCTGGCTTGGATAGTGCGACTGCTGCCGCCCTCGTTACGGCTGGGGTTGATGCCCTGCATATCAGCCCACCAATAAGCACTTCAGAGAAAACACTTCAAACAACCCCTACAGTTAAAACCCTTAAACCCCGTTCAAATGGCACATAATTTCAGCGTTTGCGACGTTTTGCCCCTTGCCCCCGAAGGGGGTGACGCCGCAGGCGGCAGGGCAAAATGTGGGGCGAAGCCCCCTTGCGCAAACGTTAAATTATGTGCCGTTTGCTACATTGGCACACCTTTGATAAAGCCCACGGAGTTAGCCGCCGCAAGGACGCGGCGGCGTTGCCTGTAGATAATGACTTTGTTTGCCTGTATTTTTGATGATGCCCCTGCTGTAAATGCTGGGGTTGTATGGCGGCAGCCTTTTTTGTGAGCGGGGTGGTGCGGAGCGGTTTTCAGAAGGGCGGCGCTTTACTGGTGTTTTGCTTTGGGCTTTCTTCCGGCCTTCTGAAAATTGCGGGAGCAGCACCCCCGAACAAAAAAGTATCTTGTGGGTAACGGTGGACTTACGGAGTGCGATGCTTGCTGAGTGCTGGGGGCTTTCACTGATGGAGTTGGCTTGAGTGATGACAGAGTAAGCTTGAATATAACTTTAACTATCCTTTTTAACGATACTTTATGTAGTATTTTTTATAATTTGTTAGAAAATATGTGAGCAGAATTATGAAAAAGTCGGGAATATAGGGGAATGAGAAAGAAAAAAAATCTATAAGGGGGTTGACTAATTTGTTGTAATACTGTAACATATGAATAGACAGGAACCGCAAGGAAGGTATAGGAAAGAGTTCGGGTGTAAACGTCGGGAACACCCGGAACGTTAAACGAACCTTTTCCCCCTGATTATTTTTCCCCTTACATCGTATCGAGCGGGCTTATGACCAACAAGACATCTTTTAGCGACATGGATGTAGCGTTCTCTTTAAGTCCCCTATATCCTCGCAAACTTCCTCTTCCCCCAGCCATTAATGATAAGGCCAAACACTATACACAGCACAACAAGAAAAGTGCTAATAGCGATAAAGCGCATAAGAGAGGTCTTGCAAACCAGTGATAGCAGAAAAATAGACAGAAGAACTGCCCAATCAGCAAGCATCGCCGTTAAGACGCTGGCGCTCTGCTTGATTACTACAATATCATTTGTCGCGTCCATCTTTGGAAAGCGCAGGTTCATAATAAAACCGGCTTGAGAAAAACAGAGAGAGGTCAGCAATGCTATAAAAATCATCACAAGGCAGACGCTCAGTGAAAAACCGGCAGCGATTGAAAGAAATGATAAGGTCAGTATCGAAAAAACACCGCTAAAGACTGCATTGAATAGAATTTTAGCACTAAAAATAGCGCTTATTGGAACCGGCGATGTTTTCAGTATCCAAAAGTTTGCCCCTTCCAGGCTGATTGATACAGCAGAAATTAAAATAAGGCCGATAAAAAAGAGAATAAGAAGCAGCATATACCCGGGAAGGTTTGGCAAAAGGAGGCCGCCTGTTGCCGTATCAAAAGATGCAAGCAAGGGAATTATCCTCCCCCTAAAAAAGACAGCGACCAGCGAAGCTATTATAAAAAGAATCGGCATGCCTCCTGCGTTAAACAGATAGCCCGGTGTGCGAAAGAGCTTTAATGCCTCTTTCTTCAGCAAAGCAATTACGGGAGCGCTCTGCCGAAGCCTGCCAAGCCGGTAGTTAGTTTGCACAGAGGTAGAGGCCAATGAACTAATGAGCCGCTTATAGAAGGCAGCCAAAAAGGCAAGGACTAAGGCAAAAGGCAGAGTGCAGACAAGGGCACACAAAAAGGCATAGAATATATTTTCACCTGTGGCAGCCTGGGCAAAAACCTCTAGAGCAGGCATTGCAGAAACAATTTGGTCACGCATATTCACTATAATACCAAGGTCGCCGCCGGAACTTACCGTCCGTCCGGTATAATTTCCGATAAAACTAAAACTGATACTTACTACAATAATACCGGCAAGAATAATCAGGTTAAAAAGAGTGCTGAAAAAGTTTTTAAAAGGAAGTTTTGCAACTGCAAAACTGATAAGGCCGCCAAAGGCAAGGCTGATAAACGTCGGTATAAAAGCAAGAAATATTCCCAGCACCGGCAGCGAAATAATCGGCACCCAAAAGCCACTTGTTTTACCATAAGCAAAAACCGCATACACAATGCCGGTAGGAATTAAAAAACTTTCGATAAGAACCAGCACATCAAGGTAGAGTGCAAAGATACGGGAAAAAAGCACCTGCCAGGCAGGCAGGGGAAGGCTTAACAGAAAATCACTGTCCTTTGTGGAAAAAACCATACTTCCCGCTGCAAAAAGGGGTATAATCGTAGCAAAAAACACTGCAACAAGAGCCATAATCATCAGCAAAACATCTAAAATCCCCACCGCCGAGAATAAAACGCCGAACATTATAGCATATACCGTAGCAATAAACATCATTATAGCCGACATTAGCAGAGCAGGCATAAGCCCCGAAGACATCTTCTTCCCAAACTTCATCGTATGGAGTATTTGTTTAAAGCTGAGAGATAAGAGGGCAAGAAAAGGCTTCAAACCACCCCTCCCCCAACCCCTCCCTCAGAGGGAGGGGAGATAATGTTCTCCTCCCCCCATGGGGGGGAGGCTGGGAGGGGGGTATTCTCCCCGCTTTCCCCTTCCAATTCCAAAAACACCGTTTCCAGCGATTTCTTCCCCTTGATTTCTGCCGTAGGGCCTGCTTCAATAAGCTTCCCGTTCTTTATGATGGCAATCTTGTCACACAATTTTTCAACGACATCAAGGACATGGCTCGAAAAAAACACCGCCCCGCCCTTGTCACAGAGTTCCCGTAAAAAGCCCTTCATCAGATAGGCGGCTTTTGGATCAAGGCCGACAAAGGGCTCGTCCAAAATAAGAAGCAAGGGCTCGCGCATAAAGGCCGAAACCAAGGCCAACTTCTGTTTCATGCCATGGGAATAGCCTGAAATTTGGCTGCCCAGGTTACCGGTAATTTCAAAGGCATCGGCATATTTACTTATTAATGGCAATCTTTTGCTTTCAGGTATACCGTAAAGGTCGGCAATCAATTTCAGGTATTCATCACCTTTCAGAAATTCATAAATATCAGGGTTATCCGGCAAAAAGGCAAGGGCTTTTTTTGCAGCAACAGAATCCCGCAGCACATCATGCCCGGCAACAGTGATACTGCCTGCATTAAAACTGATAATCCCGGCAATGCAGCGCAAAGTGGTGGTCTTCCCTGCCCCATTGTGGCCAATAAAACCGTAAATTTCACCGGGGGCAACGCTAAGTGATAAATCATCAACCGCTTTTTTATTAGCGGTATAAATTTTACTAAGACTTTTTATTTCCAACATGCTTAATACTAACATCAAAAATCAAGCATGTCAAGCCATAAATAGCAGGCGCCAAATTAAGCCGGAATAACAACACCAGGATGCTTATACATATATTCATTACCCAAAGCGGTAAACGAAAATGCAGAACCGCTTTTGTCGCTCTTTAGTGGCCTTATTTGCAAAATATCCTTCTCGCTAATGTGCAAAACCTTACAAATAGTGGCAAGCGCTCCATTTCCTGTATTATAACCATATTCGCTGTCAAATTGCCGTAATTCTTCCATGGTTTCTATTTCAAAAATATTTTTATCGCTTTGTTTATTGATAAAAAGCCTTAACTTATCAATATTTTGCAAAAAAACATCTTCCCAAAAAAGCGTTTCCGTGCCGGGCTTGCGTGCATACTGTTCAAGAATCCGCTTAAAAGGCCGGGTAAAGTTCTTGCTTAAAAAAACCGGGCCATACATATACCATGCATCAGCGCCGCCCACTGTAACTGCCGTAATGCGGCCTGCATCATCGGTTCGGACACACCATTCCTTTGTCGGGCCTTCGCTATACACGCAGGAATACCAGCTATGTTCTTCTTTATCATGAAAAACATTATCCTGTATCCAATTATCCGAGCTTAAAATATATGAATTCTTTAAGAATTGCCGTGCATAGTATACACTAAAAAGATTATTTTTTACCGCATAATCGGGGTTATACACCAACTGAATAGACCGGTATTTTTCTTTCAGATACTCAAACTTTTCGGACATACAGCCGGTCACAATAATGATTTCGCTAATACCGGCATCAAGAAGCTGCTCAATTTGCCGTTCAATCATCGGTTGTCCTTTAAGCGGGATAAGCCCTTTAGGTATCTCAAAACTTAAGGGAATAAAACGGCTGCCCAGGCCTGCTGCAAGAATTATTGCATTATCTACTTTGTAAGGTTTATTAAAGTGTTCCACTAACTTAAATATAATATATTAAAGCCAAAAAGTCAAGTTTCTAGCATTTTTTTTGCAAGCGGATCCTCCGGATCTATCTCCAAAACAGTGCGAAAATAGCCTTCGGCCTCATCCTTTTTCCCCTCTTTCAGGGCAAGCACCCCCAAGTTCGAAATAATTTTTGTATTGTCGGCGTCAATTTGCAGTGCTTTTAACAAAAGTTCCTTCGCATCGGCCGTATTCCCCGTCTCTATTTTACAAATTGCAGCTTCATTCAATAATTCCGCCTCGGCTTTTTCGTCAATACTCTCTCCAAAAAGGCTAATCGCCTGCGAAAATGCCGCTGCTGCATCTTCCCAGCGTTCCAATTTCCGTAAAGCCCAGCCTAAAAGGAACCAGGCATTCCAAACTCCCGGTTTCCGTTCAATAAAATCCCGAATTTCATCCAGGGCCTCATCTTCCCTGTCCTCTTTGATTAAACTGTAGGCATTGGCAAAAATCTCATCATCGAGGCTATTTTTATCAATCTCCGCCAACATTGCCGCTGCTTTTTCAGCCTTTTCCGGCGGAATATCTTCAAACTCAATATAACGGGCAAGATACTCGGCAGCCTTTGCATACTGATTCTGCTTAATAAAGTAGAATGCTGCATTAAAAAAGCCATCAGGGAAAGGCGGCGTAAGCGACAAGAGGTCTATATAGGCAACTTCAGCGCTCCCATGCGAAGGTTTTTGGCCTTTTCTCTCGGCTTCATCCTCCAAAGCCTCTAAAATGAGTGCCTTATTGTATAAAACTGATGGCGAATCTGGTGTCAGCCCCTGCAAAATAGTCAAAATATCCAGTGCATCGATAAAATTTCCATCTTTTGCCTTAAAAATAGCCGCCGATGTCCATTCTTGCGGCAGTTTTGGCCGAATCGACAAGACAAAATCCCGATAATAGTCGATAGAATTCTTATCTGCCTCATATTTTTTGGGATTCTCCAGCACCCGTAACATTCCGGCCAGAACGGCCTCCCAAGTCAAATTTTCCACCGTGTGCTGCCGGGCAGCATCAATATCAGCAAAACCTTCCATATCAATTTCTACAGGAAGTTTTTTATCCGGGTCTATATGAAAATGTTCATGATGATGCTCATCTTCATGTTCGTGTTCATGCCCACTGAGCTCTTGCCCCCGAAGCGACTCGGGAACTTCAAGAAAGATAATAGGATTATCACTTTGCATCGGTTTTTTCCTCAGGAGCAGCAGGGGCAGCAGGCTTAGCGGCAGGAGCAGCCGCAGGCGCAGGCGCGACCCTCTCTATTGGCTTAGAAGACAGATAATCGTTTATACGCATCTTGTAACCCATTGGAATGAGCTCCTCGTTAAACTTCATACCAACTGCAATAAGGTCAGTCCGGCCTTCAATCATTTCCGTTCGAACAAAGGTTCCCTGTATCAGAAAACTTTCCCGTGGGTCCTGAAAATCAATACGGAGCGAGGCCTCTTTATTAAGCAAAAACTTGGCAACCCCAACCATAATGAATTTTGCACCGGAAAAAGAGACATCACGCAAGATACACCGTCTGGGAACACCGCCAATAAACACAGCACTTTCCCCGGCCAAAATCTGCAACTTACGCATTGCCTCTTTCGAAAGCGAAATTCTTTCTTCTTTTCGCTTGGAAAAACTGATATTGGCATCAAGAACACGGCCAATTATATCAATAAAGTCATCGGGCGGCCGCTGTGTATACTGCAGGGTAAGAACAAGCATCTCATTTGTAGCCCCATAAGGATTACCCGAAGTGGCTTTTATATTGATAAAAAAAGTAAGAGGCGATGTTGAATCCGGCTCTTTAAAAGCAAGACGAAGGCTTCCCAAATTATTTACCGAATGGAGCTTTTCAATCAACTTCGATTTAGAACTTGCAACAATCTTTGCCCCCTGAAAAGAACTGGACACCACAACACAGGGCCAAAAATCTCCACCACACTTTAAATAAACCTGTTTTGTTAAAAGCCCCGTTACCTGAATAACTTCTCTACTAAAAGTAACATTGATCGCCTTATACTTCTCATAATACTGCTCGGTTTTCGCTACAGTAACCATATTTGTAATTATAATAAAAAAGCCAAATTAAGTCAATAGAGACTACAAACGCTTACAAGAATAAAAAATAAGACCTTGAAGAATTGGCAAAAAAATGATAGTATAAGTTCTCTTAACAGAGAGGAGGATACAATATGAAAGAAGAATTTGTAATGTTTGCAAAGTATTTGCAAGACAAGAACGAAAAGTTTGGCGTTTTACTCGACAAACTCAGCAATGCAGAACGGGAAAAAGACCGTGGCTCCTATTACAAGAGTGCATCGGGCCTTTTTAGGCACATTATCGGCACCCCGGCCTTCTTCGCCGGCATGATTCAAGGTGCTTTAGCCGATGGCGCTCCTGCCAAAACAGTGGCCTTCCCAAACTTTGAATACCTGGAAGGCGAAATCACCGAGGCCCAGTGGAAGCAGGTCCGGGAAGTAACAGCCAAAATCGACGCCGCCTTCCTCGACCTGGTCTCCAAGCTCCGTAACGAAGACCTGCAAACCAAGGCCAAATGGTTCTCAGGCGACATGGTGCCCATCTATTTTGTGCTTCACAGCCTCATCGCCCACCAAATCCACCACCAGGGCGCATTGTCACAGATTCTTGATGAATTAAAAATTGATAATGATTTGTCGGGAATTAATGTGGGGTTTATGGGGTAGGGGCGCTGTAGGGGCGTAGCGACGCTACGCCCCTACACGCCCTACGTAGGGACACGGCTAGCCGTGTCCCTACCCCGTGGGTCAACGGGGTTAATTGCCGTTAATAATCCATCCCGCCCATGCCGGGGTTGGGGGCTGCGGGTGGTGCTTTTGGTTCCGGTATATCGGTAATGGCACATTCGGTTGTCAGTAAGAGGCTGGCAATAGAGGCTGCATTCTGCAATGCACTCCGGGTGACCTTTGCCGGGTCAATAATACCTGCCTTAATCATATCTGTCCATTCCATTTTTGCCGCATCGTAACCAATGCCTTTCTTTTCTGCCTTTGCCTTATCGGCAATAACAGCACCGTCAAGGCCTGCATTCTCTGCAATTTGGCGAATAGGTTCTTCCAGGGCACGCTTTACAATCTTGAAACCAACTTTTTCATCGTCGGTCCAGCTTGCCAAGTCGGCCTTTTCAAGGGTGTTAACCGATTGTATTAATGCGATACCGCCGCCTGCGACAATACCTTCATCAATAGCTGCACGGGTGGCGCTTAATGCATCTTCTACCCGGTGCTTTTTCTCTTTCAGTTCAACCTCGGTTGCAGCGCCTACATTGATAACCGCAACGCCGCCTGCCAGTTTGGCAAGCCTTTCTTTCAGTTTTTCAACATCATAATCGCTGGTGGTGTTTTCAATTTCGGCCTTAATCTGGGCAATTCTTTCGTGAATCTTCTTCTGGTCGCCGCCGCCGGAAATAATGGTGGTGTTATCTTTGTCAATCTTAACGGTTTTTGCCTTACCAAGCTGGGCCAGTTCGGTGTTTTCAAGCTTAAGCCCAAGTTCTTCGGTAATAACTTCACCACCGGTAAGAATTGCAATATCTTCCAACATTGCCTTGCGCCTGTCGCCAAAACCGGGGGCCTTTACCGCTACGGTCTTTAATGTGCCGCGGAGGCTGTTCAAAACCAGGGTAGAAAGGGCTTCGCCGTCAACATCTTCTGTAATCAAAAGAAGGGGCTTGCCGGTCTGTGCTACTTTTTCAAGCAGAGGAAGCATATCCTTCATTGTAGAAATCTTCTTGTCATGAATCAAAATAAAGACATCTTCATAAACAGTGGTCATAGTGTCGCGGTCTGTCACAAAATAAGCGCTGATATAGCCACGGTCAAACTGCATACCTTCGACAAACTCAATGGTGGTGTCCATTGTTTTGGACTCTTCAACAGTGATAACGCCGTCTTTACCGACTTTTTCCATTGCATCTGCAATTGTGTTACCAATTTCACTGTCATTGTTCGCCGAAACCGATGCGACATGGGAAATTTCTTCCTTGTCCTTAATCTCTTTCGCGTTTTTCTTGATGTCTTCTACGGCAATATCCACTGCCTTGTCAATACCCCGCTTTAATTCAATAGGGGTCATCCCTGCAGCAACTGCCTTAAGGCCTTCTTTCACCAAGCCATAGGCAAGAACCGTCGCCGTTGTGGTGCCGTCGCCTGCTACATCATTTGTTTTTGTGGCTACTTCTTTAAGAAGCTGGGCGCCCATATTTTCATAGGGGTCTTCAAGTTCAACTTCTTTTGCCACAGACACGCCGTCTTTTGTTACTGTGGGTGCACCGAATTTCTTGTCAAGCAAGACATTCCGGCCTTTTGGCCCAAGGGTAACTTTTACGGCTTTCGAAATTTGCTCAACGCCGGAAAGCAGCTTCCTTCTGGCGTCTTCATTAAACATTAGCTGTTTAGCCATAATATTCATCTCCTAAAAAATGAGTTTTTATAAGTCCCTAACAGGAACTATTTATACTTAATATACTGAAATTCAAGAAAACAGTCAAGGGGTCCCCCCCCACCTAAGCTCCCCCGCAAGGGGGGAGTGACTAGATTATTTCTCAGCGCCTTCAGCAGATGCAGCAGCTTCGCCCTCAGCAGGTGCAGCAGCGCCCTCAGCTTCCTCAGTCGGAGCAGCCGCAACCTCTTCCTTCATGAACTTCACCAATGCAATAACCTGATCGGGGTTAGAAATCAGCTTGATATGTTCGTCCAGTGCAAGGTCGCGCACGTGAATAGATTGATTTGTTCCAAGATTAGCGACATCAACATTGATTCTTTCGGGAAGATACCGGGGCAGACATTCAACTTCGATGTCCCGAAGGGGTGTTTCAAGAACGCCACCGTCGCGCACACCAATTGCCGACCCAACAATATGAAGGGCAACACGGGCACGAAGCTCTTCGTCTGCCTTCACCTCATAAAAATCGACATGATAGATTTTTCCATCGAGGATATTGCGCTGTGTGGCCTTTACAAAAGCTTCTTTGGTATCGCCATCAATATTTACCTTTACAATGGTAGATTCTGTGATACCCTTAATGCCTGATGAAAATTCACCTGCATCCAAATCCAGAGAAATTGATTCACCTGAATGTCCGTAAATAACGCCGGGCAGCCTTCCTGCCCTGCGAAGCCGGCGTGATGCCGCCGAACCGTGTTCTGCACGCTTTTTTGCGGCAAAGACTAGATCGCTCATAGTTTTCTCCTACTATCATCGCCCGGAAATAGGCCAAAGGCCGTTCCAAGGCTACTTTCATGGGACTGTTCCCATTAGTTGGGACGACAGGATTCGAACCTGTGAATAACGGCTCCAAAGGCCGTTGGCTTACCGCTTGCCGACGTCCCAAAAGATAATTTGCTGCGCAAATTATCTTTGAGTAAATAATTTTGAGCGTCGGCTGATGAACAGCTTTTAGACTTCTACGCTCATGTCGTCCTGGACGTTGCCTGAGTCATAGGCGTCCAGGATTTTTTTCTGCAATTCAGCGCGAAAATCGGGGTTTATGGGATGTGCAACATCCTTGTACTCCCCGGCGCTGGTCTTGCGGCTCGGCATGGCGATGAAAACTCCGCTCTTGCCTTCGATGATTTTGACGTTGTGCACTACGAAGCAGTCGTCAAACGTTACTGTTACATAAGCCTTGAGCTTTCCTTCACCGGTCACTTTCCGGATACGAATGTCTGTAACTACCATAAACTTTTCTCCTTTCCAATATCTTCTTGCACTTTCTTGTCATATTATATCATGAAATCATCGGTCTTGTCAATATACTAAAATTTAATTTTTTTGTCAATGGGGTCAGATGTTTTTTTTCTTGGTAATAATTTACATCAGGAATGATGCCAAAACAGCATGAACCCGACCCGGAAAGGCCAACCGATACCGCTCCGGCATCTTTTAGGGCCGCAAGCACTTCATCGTATTGGCCATTTTGGTTCAAGGCCGGCAAAAAGTCATTACGATGTGGGTCGTATGGACGGGTTTGAAACCCGCCCACCCCTACCCTTGCAGCACGGTATGCATCCAAGACCTTATAGGCCTCCACGGTGGAGCTGGTGAATTCGGGCATGGCAAGGAGGACACAGAAGCCGGTCATGGCAGGCAGCATTTCGATATGTTCGCCACGGCCTGTCACCTGGGCACAGTTACTTTCTTCTATATAACACTTCAAAAAGAAGGGCACATCGCTGCCTAAAGCAAGGCCCATTTCCAACAGAGCCTCTTTTCCCAGGGCTTTTTCGTTGAGGGCGGTGTTTAAAGCCTCCATTGCAAGCAAGGCCGAGGCTGCATCGGATGAACCACCCCCCAGACCGGCCCCCATCGGCGTTTTTTTCATAAGCCGGACGCCCAATGGCGCATTCCAGGCAGATTTGTCCTGGTAAGAGCGAATCGCCTGCATTACCAGATTATCGTCTTCACAATTTGTAGTTTCCCTCTGCTGGAGGCCTATCTTCAATTTATCGCCAAATTCCAGGGCCAGAAATGTGCTGTCAATATCATGGAATCCGTCAGAACGCCTCTTTCCTACATGAAGGTTAAGATTGATTTTACAGGGAGCAATTAAAGAGACTTGAGAATTTTTTTTAATTTTTTTCAAAAAAAATTGCGAAAACACTTGACAAAATACCCCTTATGGATTTATCCTAGTAATTGTAAAATAAATTATATCTTTTATTCAAAGGAGAATCAAGCCATGAAAAAGCATGACGATTTCGAAATGTCAGACGAAGACGATTTTGACTTCGATGACGAAGAAGAGGACTTCGATGACGAGGAGGATGACGACGACTTTGATGACTTCGACGGCTTTGATGATGAAGACGACGATGATGACGACGAAGATGAAGATGAAGATGATGAGGATGAAGACGAGGACGATGATGACGATGACGACGACTGGGATGATGATGATGAGGATGATGACGACGATTGGGATGATGATGACGACGACTGGGGCGACGATGATGAAGACGACATGGATGACGACTTCGAAGAAGAGGACTTCTAGTTCTTAGTCTGCGGGTCTAGGCCCAGAGCCGTTCAAGCTCATAAAAGGCACGGGATTTCTCTGTCATAAGATGTATGACAAGGTTTCCCATGTCTATTAAGGCCCATTCGTCTTCGGGAACCAGTTTTCGGCGGTGACGGAGTATCTCAAGGCCGTCTTCCTCTGCTTTCTCTTTGATAAAACGCAAGAGGCCTTCGGTGTGTGCCCGGCTGGTCACTGTAGCTATAACAAAAAAGTCTGTCCAGGCATTTTTTTGCCTCAGGTCAAGAACGGTAACGTCCCCGCCCTTATGTTCTTTTAGTAATTCGGCGAACTTATTTGCCTCAATTAACATATCTTCCATTAAAATCCTTCCCTAAAATTAAAGTAAAGTCTGCTTTATAATCATAATTTTCCAAAGATTGCTCGGTATTTTCCTTATTGGCTGGGGCATCTTCTTCGATAATATTCGAACAACGAATGACACTGCCAAAATTCTCGGCCGCTCCAATATCGCCGGAACGGTCATGAATGACGGTTACCGTATAATTCATATTATCGGCATTTCCGATAGAAAGAACATCGTAGCCGAAACTTCGAAGCAGCTCGGCCGAACGGTTTGCCAAGCCGGTAACCCCCGAGCCATTGAGAACCTCGACGGTATATACCTTACCGCCTGAAGCCCCATCGCCTGCCCGGGTAAGGTTTCCCTGGGTTTCCCGGATAATTTCTTTTATAAGAGAACCATCATAATAGGGGAAAATCAGTGTTTCGCCGGAGACTATTCGTGAATTTCCATTGACCGACTGAACTGCAATGCGCCCTGAATCGATAAACGAGAGCTCCGAAAGCAGGCGCTGCATAGTATCGGCATTCATCGAGGTAGACACATAATGCAAAAAGGCCCGGCCAAGCTGTTTATTTTGCAGGGCTTCGCTCTGAGCACCCAGCCTTTGAACAAAGCTGATGAAAAAACGCTGCCGGCGAAAATTAATCTGTTCAAAACTTTCATCATCAAAAGAATAAGTGATGTATTGAATGGCCTTATCGCCATCGAGGCGGGTCAGGCCCGAGGGGAAAAAGATTGCGTCACGGGCGACAGAGTTCGGGATAAAAAGTTCAACGCCTTCCAACAGGTCAACCGTTTTGCGCAGGTTTTCCAGGCTGAAAACCAGGTAAAAATCGATATCAATGTCGACAAGGGTTTCGATTACCCGTTCATAATTGGCAATTTTCCCCGAAACATAGGTTGCATCAAGGCGGTTATAGCGATTGGAGACCATTGTTCCGATGTTTCCGGGAATATCAAAGACTGCGGCACGCCGTGTTTGCGGGTAAAAGAGCAGAATGTAGGTGCCAAGAGGCTGAATTGTGCCGTCTTCCTTCGGTTTATCTTCTATAATAAAAAGAGTTTTGATAACCCGGTTGCCCGAAAGCGCTTCGTCTATAGGGTCGCGGCGAAGGGTATCGACAATGAAGTAGACAACCAAGCCGGAGACAATAAGAATTGCCCCCAGCAGGATTATGCTCATATTGATGCGTCTCATTGCAGGCCCTCGAGTAATTTGATGGTATCAGGCGAGGGTATTTTGCCTTTTTCCTTTAGAATTTCGAAAACATCTTCTATAACACAGGCTAAAAGGCTATCGATTGTCGGCCAGAGGCCTAAATTACGGTATTCAGGCCGGACTTTTCGCCGTGCCGGCTCGATTTTATCGGAAATATAAATAATTTTTGCCAAATCGCACATGCCGGGGGCGCCGGTAGTGTGTTTTTCTACCGCTTCAAGGATATCTTTTTCATTTTTGCCAAAGCCGAAACGGTCTTTTAGCAATTGTGCGCCGGCTTTTCCATGGGTCATGGGGCCAGGTTCTATCTGTTTTGCTATATCGTGTGCAATGCCGGCCAAATAGGCACGGGATGGATCTAAACCAAAGTGCCTTGCCAGGGCAGTAGCGGTAATGGCCACACTGCGGCTGTGGATATAGCGGGTGGTGTTTACCAGGGCGCGGACTTCGGTTTCGATGCGATTAATTAGTTGAAATATCTCACGCGGAGGCGCGGAGGCGCGGAGGGAAGATGTGTATAGGTTTCTATCTTCGATAATATATCTTGCCCCATTTGGCACAAGATAGCGCCATTCTTCGTTGTTTTCTATTTTTTTGCGGACTAGTGTTGAGGAAATGTCGCCCAAGCGGTCTTTCCAGAGGATGTCACAGAGTGATTGTATTTCTTCGGCATTTTTCCACAGATGAAAGTCCTGTTTTAGGTCATTTCCAAGGATTAAACCGAGTTTGCCATCGGGGCCGTATCTTTTGATGATATCTTTTACTGTGTCTATTGTGTAGGAGACGCCTTCCCGGTTTATTTCACAATCATCTATGGTGATGGGCATTGCCGGGGGGATAGAGGCAGCCAGCATGTCGAGGCGGTCTTGGGGGCTTACCCCCCCCCAGCCCCCCCCGCAAGGGGGGGGGAGTGGACTATCTTTATCACTCTTCCCTTGCAGGGGCAGATGCGGTTTGAAGGGGGACTGGTTGGCTGGTATCATGATGACACAATCGTAGCCCTCTGCTAAAGCAAGCCCCGCAAGATATAGGTGCCCATTATGCACCGGATTGAAGCTGCCACCTAGTATTGCATATCTCAATAACAAATCTCCTATAAATAATTAACCACGGATAACACGGATAGGGCTAAAGCCCTACGCGGATATAATAATTAAAATTTTTATCCGCGTTCATCAGCGTTATCCGTGGTTAACTTCACTATTTCTTCAGCAAGAATATCCAATCCTTCACCGCTGAATACTGAAATTCCAAAAATCTTTTCTTCCGGAAGCGCTTTTTTCAGTTCTTCCAGCCTTTCTGCTGACGATGGGCTGATTGAGTCCCCAAAATCCATCTTGGAACCGACAATAATTCGTTTTTTTTCGGCTAAATCGCTAGAAAAAGAGGCCAGTTCGTTTAATAAGACCGAAAAGGCCGTTAAATAATTGTTTTTACTCAGGTCTATCAGAAAAACAAGGGCTCTTGTTCGGGAAATATGCTTCAAAAAGCGAATTCCCAAGCCGGCTCCTGTTGAGGCACCCTCAATTAGGCCGGGGATGTCGGCTATCAGAATGTTTTTTGCGTCAAAATCATCGTTTTTATCGCTTGCACGGGCGCCATAGGTTAAAACACCCAGGTTTGGTATCTTGGTGGTGAAGGGATAGGGTGCAATTTTTGGCCTTGCACGGGTAAAACGGTCTAAAAGGCTGGACTTGCCTGCATTTGGAAAGCCAACAAGGCCAATATCGGCAAGGAGTTGCAGTTCTACCCGAAGATGCCTTGCTTCCCCAGGCTTTCCGGGCAAGGCCTTTTTGGGTGACTGATTTACCGATGACTTAAAGTGAATATTGCCCCAGCCGCCATTGCCGCCTTTTAAAAAGACCCAGCGTTCCGGGTTTTTACCAAAATCACGGAGAAGCTCACCTGAGTCTGCATCTTTTAGAATAGTGCCCGGGGGAACAGGCACGACAAGGTCTTCGCCGTTTTTGCCGTAACGGGCACGGCCTTCGCCATCATGCCCATTCTCGGCCTTAAACTTCTGCTTGTAACGAAGGTGCGAAAGGGTGCGCAGGTTTTCCCGAACCTCAAAGATAAGGTCGCCTCCCCTACCCCCATCGCCGCCTGAAGGCCCACCTTTTGGCACAAATTTTTCCCGATGAAAAGCAGCACAACCATTGCCGCCTGAACCTGAGGATACTTCTATTAAGGCTTCGTCTGCAAACTTCTGCATACTTTAATTATAAAGATTTTACCCACTTGTGTCAAATATCTTTTTTTGCTACAATTCAGCAATTTATATTATAAGGAGATATGAATGAGTAAAGCGATTTACGATGTCGAGGCAAAGCCGCCTGTAGTAAAATCTATTTTTTACGGGCTGCAACACCTCCTGGCCTGTTTCGGGGCGACGGTTTTAGTTCCAATTTTGGTGGGTATTCCCCCCGACCGGGCTATTTTTTCGGCAGGTTTAGGCACATTACTATATCTGGTGATAACAAAATTCAAAGTTCCTAACTTTGTAGGTTCATCTTTTGCCTTTATTGCCGTTGGAGCGGTTGCATTCGGCCTTGGGCCGGCCTACTTGGCCATTGGCGCCCTTTCAAGCTGCTTAACCTATGTCATTATTGCATTAATTGTATGGAAAGCAGGCTCAGGATGGGTCGGTAAGGTGCTGCCGCCGGTGGTTATCGGTTCGGTTGTAGCAATTATCGGGCTTTCCCTTGCAGGAACTGCGGTAAATATGGCCTTTCAGACAACAGACCTCTTTGGTGTTGCACACTTTTCCCCACAGGCTCTGCTGATAGCGGCTGTTACCCTTGCGCTGATTTTTCTTGCAATGTATTCAAAAAACAGCTTTATTTCGAGCATTTCTATTCTGATTGGCCTTGTCGGCGGGTATCTAGTTACTATTATTCTGGGTAATATCACCGATTCGAGTGCAGGTTTTAAGCAATTTCTTACTTTTAAGTGGGATGGCCACTGGTTTAACAATCCTCTGGATTTCTTCGTGAATCCCTTTGATGTCAAGCCTGCACAGGCCGGCATTGTCGCCATTTCCTTCGTTATTACTTCTTTTGCCACAATCTGCGAACATATCGGCCACACCCTGGTTACCGGGGACATTATCGGGCGCGACCTGGTGAAAAAACCCGGCTTGCACCGGACAATCCTTGGCGACGGCCTTGCAACAGGGCTTGCCGGTATTTTTGGCTCTGTTTCCAACACTACCTATGGTGAAAGCCTTGGCGTTATGGCAACGACAAAGGTCTATTCGGTTGCCGTTTTCATCTGGGCATCGATTATAGCAATTGTTCTGAGCCTGATTGCTCCCTTTGGTGAAATTGTCAAGAGCCTTCCCACCCCGGTTTTGGGCGGCGCCTGTATTCTTTTATATGGCACCATTGCAGCAAACGGCTTAAAGCAGCTTATTACAAACAAGGTTGATGTAGACAATAAGCGCAACATGATTATCGTTTCGCTGATTTTCACCCTTGGTGTTGGCGGCGCTATGATACCAATCAGCTTCCAGGGACGCGAACTCGACTTGTTGTCGGCAGTAGCCCTCTCGGCGCTGGTGGGTATTGCGCTGAATCTGATTCTGCCGCGTAAAGAGTAGGGGCGGATAATTATCCGCCCCTACGTAGGGGCAGGTTTAAAACCTGCCCCTACCCCCTATCCGCCATACCCCTTCGATTTTTTTTCCGGGAAATGCAAGCAAGGTGAACAATATCTCCATACATACTATAAGAGGTATGTATGAAAAGAAATTTATTGGTATCATTTTGTGCCCTTTTGCTGGCAATCCCTTTGCTCTGTGCTGCGTCTTGTAGCACAGAGCCTGCTTTGTTACAGCTTATTGGCGCAGAAAGCGAAAGCCCGGTGTTCATTGGAGCAAAGGCTTTGAGCAAGACGGAACTGGAATTCAGGTTTTCGAAGTATGTTCAATTGAACAAATGTTATTTCAGTAATAACCTGGAAATGGCAGCAAGGGAAAACGGGCAAAAGCTTGGCATCACCTTAAAGCAGGGCCTGGATGGCGGCGAGCGTTTTACGGCAGACCTATTGGTTGAAGACGATGTGGGCAACACCTTAAATGTCCTTGTCCCCCTGACAGCACGTAATGACGATATGCCCGAACTGCTGATTAGTGAAGTGAGAAGCGCCTATAAAGGCATTCAGAACAAGGGAAAGTCTAATGAGTCTCCTGCAAAATCTGAATTTATCGAACTTTTGGCTAAAACAGACGGTAATCTGGGGGCAATTCGTCTGGATATTGAAGATGAGAAGAGGGCCGGCCCCCTCTTTGAATTTCCGCCATGCAAGGTAAAGGCAGGCGATTACATTGTGCTTTACCTTCGCACACTTGCCGATGATTCCTACAATGAGGCCGCCCCCAATGCACATATTTTCAAGCTGCCCGAAGCAAAAAAACGCATCAAAAATGACAATGCACTAATTACATTGTTAAACCAGGATGACCAAATTATTGATTCACTTGAATTTGAGAGCAAGGATTGCTCTGAAAACAGGACAATCAACAGAAAGGCTGACGGTTCCTGGTATGTGTCGCATCATAGCGGTGCGAAAAAAGGAGTTGCCGGATTTACACCGGGCAAGGCAAACAACACAAAGGAGTATGTGCCAAAGGTAAAGTAATCAATACGCATGGCCTGTGCCGAAGAACCATTCTGTGGAGCGAAGGAATTTATACATAAAATCGCCTTTTGTTCTGGGATCTTGGGAAACAGGCCCTGTTGTTAGGGGCCAGCCGACGCTTAAACGAAGGTAGGTGCTTTTAAATTGGTTTGGAAAGAATAAAAATTCAAAGCCGGCCGTCATCAATATATCTTTAAGGTCAAGCTTTAGGTTTTCTTTTGCTGTAAATTCAGTGAGCGGCCCCATTTCCCAGCCTTTTACCAGGGCAATGTCGATAAAAGGCGATAAATGCAGGTCGAAATGTAAATAACGCATCCATTTGACGCCCCACCAGTCTGCCGGCCTGAATTCCAGAACCCTAAAGGGTAAATCTACATTGAGATAGAGCAATCGTGATCCGACAAGATAAGAATCGTTTATACCACGCAGGTAGGAACCGTAAGTAGAGGCGTCAACTGCCTTTTCGATACCCTGGGTAAAACTAAGACCGGCACGAGAAGAAATGCCCCAGAAATCAAAAAGAATAAAATGGCCTTTCCAAGAAGCCGAAAGACTGATGCTATGGGGATTAGAAATATTTTTATAAAAATTATACCCAAAGCCCGCTGTTATATCGGCCGACATGCCGCTCCTGAAATTGTCTATCCAATTGATATTGCTGAATACAGGGCCGGTTGTAAAAGAGACGCTGGGGCCGACACGGGTGTTTAACAAAGGATTTTTTCCATTACCATAATTGGCATTAAAGCTAAAGTCCATATCATAATACAGGTCGCCCATAACAGGATTATCAAGTATAACCGGAAAAGCCATACTTATACTCGGCTTCGTGGAGGTGTAGAAGGGCAGATTCGTAGGAACAGCATAATAGGGATTAGTATCATCATCCGGATTAGCTGAATATTCAGGATTATAGGCATAATCATCAACATGACTGCCATTTTCGAGACTCCGGCGATTGTTCGGGCTGTTTACATAAAAATTCTGTGCCAGACCAAGAGTCAATTTAAAATCGCCAAAAGGTATTTCCGCACTGACTCCTGTCGTATTTGTGTAAGAAAGAGCTTCTTTCTTTGGTCTTGTTATATCATAATCAAATTCATTATCAAAGTCTAAATCCCAGTTAAGCCCTAAAAACTTAAAAGGATAATTGGTATCGATAAGAGTATTAAAACCGAAGTTACGATCCGGGTCAGTTTTGCGACCCTTCCAAAAAAGGCCTGCGTCTACACGAAGCGTTTGCAATGTCCCCAAAAAATTGTAATCCCTATATTTTAAGGCAAAAGTAGAATCCTGGTCTATATTTTTTATTTTTGGCACGGGAAAAGCCATTATGCTGATGGTATCGACTGTTTTTACCAGCACTTCAACAGGTATTATGCCCTCAGAAATTGAATCAGCGGCTGTATTGCCCAGTTCAGTCGAGCTTATTTCTACACTGTCAAAGGCTCTTGTATTAATAAGCTTTTGTTTAGCAGCTTCCAAATAGGCGTTCAACTCTTCCTTAGTCGAAAATTCCCGCCCTTTTTTTAATTCAGAGGTATAATCCAGCATTCTTTCCAGAGTTTTTCCTGTTATATCATATTGAATTGACTCAATTCGATAGAGCGATGCAGTCGGCTCTTCGGCGGACAAAGTTCCAGGGCACAGGGTAGAAAATACAAAAAGCAAAAAAAATAATAACACAATCGAGGAAAATTGCTTCATCTACTTAAGATTAATAAACTATGCATAAAAAGTCAATAGTATAAAATAATAAAAAATGCTATAATCCTTATATGAATGACTTACTTGAAGCGCAGGCCTACAGGCGGACTCTTGCCTATATCCTTTCTATGGCAGTGAACAAGCTTTTTCCGGAAAATTACCTTGAAATCCAGCATTCTCTGGGTAATTCCTATTATTATCTCTTAAAAAAGTCAAATTCTCCCGACACCAAGGCCATAAAAGATGAAATGAAGCGTCTTATTGATGAAAATTTGCCTATTAGCGTGGCTTATTATTCATACGAGGAGGCCCTGGAGATGCTCAAAGACGAGCGCTTTCGGCCAAGCAGGCTTCTTGTTGAAGAAAAGAACAGGCAGTTTATTGATTTTGCTCTCTGCGGCACTTTTTATGCAGTTTATGACGAAACTTTACTGCCGACTACCGGTTTAATAGAAGATTTTGATATAATTCCCTTTAAAGAAGGCTTTTTACTCTGTTTCCCCCGTATTGGTGAGACAAAAATAGTTAAAAAAGAGAAAAATTTTAGCGATTCTGCTTTTCAAAGCTCCGGTTACAATGCCCTTTGTGAAATTTACCGCTTAAACAAGCAGTGGAATCTACAAACTGGTATTGAATATGCCGGAGAATTGAACCAAACTATCAATTCGGGCGGCATAAAAGAATATATTCGTATGGAAGAATCGTTTCAGCAAAGAAACCTGAACAAAATTGCCGATGAAATAGCGGCAAGGCATAAAACACAGGGCTTAAAGGCCGTCCTTATAGCAGGGCCTTCCAGCTCGGGGAAGACAACCACGGCAAAACGGCTTTCCATTGAGCTGAAGGTTTTAGGCCTGCTTCCCCAGCCTATCAGCCTGGACAACTATTATGTAAATACCGATAAAACACCTTTGGACGAAGCCGGCAATCCCGATTATGAATGCCTTGAAGCCCTTGATATTGCCTTTTTAAACGAACAATTGCAGGCTCTTTTGCAGGGAAAAGAAGTCCGTCTCTGTTCCTATGACTTTAAAACAGGCAGGCGGCGCCCTGAAGGCGCTGAAACAATCAGAATGAGCGAGCGAAGTATCCTTATTATAGAAGGAATTCATGGCCTTAATGATAAGCTGACCCCGAGCATTGCAAAAAAGAGCAAGTTTAAGCTCTATGTATCTGCCCTTTATGCCCTGAACCTTGATAACCTGAACCGTATTCCTGCAAGCGACGGCCGTATTATCCGCAGAATGGTTCGCGATAGCCAGTTTAGAAAAACATCGGCGGAAAAGACCCTTTCCATGTGGCCTTCGGTGCAGGCCGGCGAACGAAAGCATATATTCCCCTTTCAGAATGCCGCCGACGCCTTTTTTAATTCCAGCCTTGACTATGAGGTTTCGGCATTACGGTTTTTTGCCGAGCCGCTCTTGCGTAGCGTAAAACCAACCAGCCCGGAATATGCCGAAACAAAACGCCTGCTCCATTTTATCGAAAACTTTACCCCCATTGCCCCCGAGATGGTGCCCGCGGCAAGCATTTTACGAGAATTTATTGGCGGAAGCGAATTTAAGTATTGACAAAAAACGAATAATTATTTATAATAGAAATAACTTAATAGTAGAGAGGTTTTATTATGGCTTACAAAATTACAGACGCCTGTGTGAATTGCGGTTCCTGCGAAGGTGCATGCCCCGTCGGTGCTATCTCCGAGAAAGATGAGAAGAGATGGATTGACCCCGATGTATGCGCCAGCTGCGGCTCCTGCGTGTCAGAATGCGCAGTAGATGCAATTGAGGAAGGCTAAGCTTGTCCTTATCCTCTCCATTTTCCTGTTGATTCATGCAGGTATATTTGGAGAGGATAGCACTATTACCTTACAATGGAATTCTTTTCCTCAAATTAAAGAGCTTAATGGTAGTGCCCAAAGTGGTGATGCTGTTTTCAGGCAATACCAAAAAGAAGTAGAAAACGCACGTGCTCATGTCAGTTGGGCGGGGAAGCCTGCCGGCCGTGGAGCTCTTGAAGCTGATGAATTCACTTTTTATCGCTATACCCTGCAAAATGAAGATTTTATGTCCCTCTATGCCCGCTGCAATGTGGGGCAGGCTGCTATTGCCACCTTAAACCACCTTGCAGGCCCGGAAGACATTGGCGGGGTAAAAACTATTCTCCTCCCTTCGGTTCCCGGCTTGTATATTAGTGACAGTCCCAAGACAGACCTGGAAAAGCTGCTTGCCAGCCAGGTAAACAAAGAGCTTGATGGTTTTGCTTTTACCATTGCCTATGACAATGGCAGCCGGGAAGGTTTTTTCTGCATTCCAGGCGGCGATTTTAATAAAACTTTGCGAGCTTTCTTTCTTAACCCCGGAAAATTTGCCTTTCCTTTAAAAGAATATACAATTACCAGCCATTATGGTTCCAGAATCAATCCGATTACCGGTAATCTTCGGGTCCATCAGGGGCTCGACCTTGCTGCGCCTGCCGGAACCCCCGTCTACCCTACCCGCGAAGGCGAGATTATTGACGAGGGCTATGATGATATCTATGGGAATTACATCATCATCAAGCATGATGGAAACTGGGCAAGCCTTTACGGGCATTTAGAAAAAATTCTGGCCCCCTTGCATTTTTCCGTAAAATCGACTACAATTATAGGGAGGGTTGGTTCTACAGGCCAATCCACAGGGCCGCATTTACATTTTGAATGACGACAGGACGGACGTGCCAGGGACCCGGCTAAATTATTATTTAGTATATGAAAAAAGATTTTGTTTTTTTGTTGAGCGTTTTCTTAACGCTGCAGGCAGGCGCCGACCCTTTGCGCGTTCTTCTTGCAGGAGAATCACTTCTGACACTTGACAAATTAGAAGGTGATACCCATCAATTAACCTACAATGAATCGGTTTTACTCCGTTTAAACAATGATGCACGTTTTTTTAAGGGTGTTGAGCTTGAACTGGGCATTCCGCAGAAGTATTTTGACTTTGCAGGCAGCCTTGCCCTGGCCCTTTATATAAGCCCTTCAATGGGCACAGAGGGCGCCGACACGGGCGACACGGGTATTCAGGAAGTTGATGCAGAACGGATATTTATTGAGGCCTTGCCGGTAAAACTACAGAGCATTTACCGGATTCCCCTGCGGCAGGATTCCGGCATGCGGGATAATCCCTACATCAGGGTGCCGGATAATATTGTTGAAGCCTCATCCTTCCCCTTAATTTGTAGTCTTATGCCGGTTATAAAAGGAATAAGCCCCGATGTTGAACAGATGCAGTTTAAGATGACGGTAAAACCAATATTAAGCGATGAAGGAGCGGTCCTTGTTAAGGTGCAATACCCTAATGGCCTGGAAAACCGGCCTTTTACTCTGTATATTGATGATGAAATAACCGAGCCTGAAAAAGAAATACTTATAAAGAGCGGTGAACATAATTTACATATCGTTTCTGATGATTATCGTAATGAAAAACTTCTTTTTAAGGTAGAAAGAGCTAAAATAGAAACGATAAACCTGCAATTGCATGACCCTACCCCGCTTTTAAGCTTTAATGCCCCCGATAATACCAAAATATTTATTGATAATGTGGAAGTCCAGGGCGGTCATAAGAATGTGCCTGTGCAAGAAGGCTCGCATACCGTCCGTTTTGACATTGGCGACTACCAAATTAGCCAGAATATGCTGATAGAACGAGGCAAAACCTATAATGTTTCACTAGATATCGGTATAGAATTAAGCGAAAATTAAAATTATCGCACGAAAATTAGCCCAAATTCTTTGAGAATGATGTCTTTGAGCACTTTAAGGGGTTCGCCTTCTTCGATTTTTACCGTAAAGCCGGCGGCATTGTAGTGGCCTCCACCCTGGTGCTTTGCGGCAATTGCTGCAACATTTACCTTGTCGGCGCTCCGTAAACCCACCGTGCAGACTTGTGCGTCCTCCTGGCGAATAACGGCAATCGCTTCAACCCCTTCGATTGCCTGCAAAAGCTGATACAGGCTATCCGAATCGCGGCTTTCCTTGCCGAATTTCAGGCTTTCTTCCAGGGTTTCGTAGGAAAAAGCCAGCCGGCCGTCAAAAAAAGTCTCGGTTCTGCCCAGAATGCAGGAAAGTAAGAGCCTTGAATTAAGGCTTTTTGACCCATGCATCTTCTGAAAGGCCTTTTTGGGATTAGCGCCAAGGGCTACCAGCTTTGTGGCGCATTCAAAGGCAGCAGGCTTTCCCGCTTCGACATGGCGAAAAAAACCCGTGTCTGTACATAAACCAAAAAACAACTGTTCGGTGGCCTCGGCATCGGGTTGGACCTTAAAGGCTTCGAAAAGGCTCTCGACAATGTAGGTCGTCGAAGGAGCCTCGGCATCAACATAGACAATGGCCCCTTTATCATGGTCTTCCTTTCGCGACCTGTGGTGGTCAATCATTGCAAGAGGCAGCCCGGCAATATCTTCTATAATAGTGCTATCGCTGGTATTCTGCGTCATTCTGTCAAGCGCAGCGCAATCGAGCACCAGACAGTGGCTTGGGGCGCCATCGGCATCAGTTAAATCATCTTGTGTTATTTGATTTTTGAATAATTTAGTAAGATTGGTAATTTCAGAACGGTTAAAGGGGCCTGCCGACACCAGCACGACCTCTTTACCCAATTGCCTTAATAAAAAAGAAGCGGCCAATTGGCTCCCCAGGCAATCGCCATCGGGTTCCGCATGGCCCAGCACGATAAATTTTTTACCGTTTTCTATAAAATTGATAACTTGATACAGTTCTTTATTAATTACTTTTGAGTCCATTACTCCTATTTTAATGCTCAATCTGAATTTTGTCAATACCGGAGAAGTATTGTGAATAATTATTTTCGATAGGAAGGTAACCCCAGGTTTCATTCTTTCTGTTGTTTACCAGATACAGCCTAACAAAGGCAAATTCACCATTTTTATGATAGATGTCCATGTGGGGCCAGACTGCCTTGGACGGTGTATTGCGAACCTGCAATTTCGCGCCATCCTTTTCCCAGCTCATTGGGATAAATGCCTGCGCTATTCCCCCTACAGCCGAAGGTTTTCTATATACGACAATGTAACCATCATGGCAGACATACACCCGGTCAATCAACACAGATTGATAAAAATAGGGCGATTCCGTAACCGTATAACCATCCTGATTAGCAGAAACTGAACCGATTGCAAGCAGAGCTAGCATAATAAAGATTATAACACGCTGTTTCATATAAAATACCTCCCAACCTATATAAATAATATCGGCTTGTTTTGGGAAAACTCAATATTTTTTTTATTCAATTTTATCAGAAAAAAAATTCAAGGTTTTTTCAGGATTACACCGATAATATTAATGTCGGTTGCATAGTTCCCCTCCCAAATCGCTATGTAGCCGGCATGCCTCAAGGGCAGGGCCGTTTGCGAACAAACCCGCAAGCGGCCTTTTTTATATCCAAAAAACCCTTGAACTTTTCCTTAAAATTTTGTATATTAAGGTATGGCACAATATCAATTTCAAACAGAGGTGAGTCAGTTATTGCACCTCATCATTCATTCCCTGTATTCAAACAGGGAAATTTTCTTAAGGGAACTTGTTTCAAATGCCTCGGATGCATTAGACAAGCTAAAATATTTGACCGTTGCCGACGACAAATATAAGTCCATCGTTTTTGAACCCCGCATCGATATTTCCTTCGATAGCACGGCAAAAACCATCACTATTGCCGACAATGGCATCGGAATGAACGAGGCCGATTTACAGGAAAGCCTCGGCACCATCGCACGAAGCGGCACCAAAGCCTTCCTTGAACAGCTCAGCGCCGATGCAAAACGGGATAGCAACCTTATCGGACAGTTCGGCGTCGGCTTCTACTCGGCCTTTATGATAGCCGACAAAATCGAAGTAATCAGCCGCAAGGCCGGCGAGGACGCTGCCTGGAAGTGGACCAGCGCCGGACAGGACAGCTACGACATCGAAGCTGCCGCCCGCGACACGCAGGGAACAACGGTTATCCTCTATCTGAGCGAAGAGGGCACCGAGTATGCCAACCGCTGGAGCATCGAAGACATCGTTAAGCGCTACTCAAACCACGTGGCCTTCCCCATCTATCTGACCTACGACGAGAAAAAGTATGATGATAAGGGCAAGGAAAAGGGCAGCGAGCGGAAGTGTGACCGGATTAATGTTGGCACGGCAATTTGGCGGCGTTCCAAGACCGAGCTTAAGCCTGAAGATTACAATGAATTCTACAAGCAGATTAGCCACGACAGCGATGACCCCCTCTTTTATGTGCACACCAAGGCCGAAGGCACTCTGGAATACGACACGCTGTTCTATATTCCCAAAAAAGCGCCCTTTGATATGTATCAGGTCGATTACAAGCCCGGCGTTAAGCTCTATGTCAAGCGGGTTTTTATAACTGATGATGATAAAGAGCTGATGCCCACCTGGCTGCGTTTTGTTAAGGGCGTAATAGACAGCGAAGACCTGCCTTTAAATGTAAGCCGTGAAATTTTACAGCAGAACAAGATTTTGATGAATATCAAGAATGCATCGGTCAAGAAGCTGCTCTCGGAATTTAAGGCCCTGAGCGAAGACCCCAGCGAAGAAGGTAAGGAAAAGTGGAGCACTTTCGTCAGCCAATACAACAGGCCATTAAAGGAGGGCCTCTACCAGGACTGGGGAAACCGTGACGCCTTGCAGGATTTAGTGAGGTTTAAGACAACCCATACCCCCCCCAACCCCCCCACAAGTGGAGGGGAGAATGGTTCTTCCAATAACACTACTCCCCTCCCGCTTGCGGGGGGGGCCGGGGGGGGGCCTTGGACATCCTTCAAAGACTATGTCTCCCGCATGAAGAGCGACCAGAAATTTATCTACTATATTTCAGGCGGCGATGAGCAGACACTGCGTTCTTCGCCCTTGCTTGAAGCCTATCGGGCAAAAGAAATCGAAGTCCTTATTATGGATGATGATATTGATGATTTGGTTATGCCGATGGTTGGCCGCTACAGCACAAAAGATGGAGACAATACAAAAGATTATGAGTTAAAAGCCGTAAACCGTGCCGGCGCCGATGAAGAACTGGGCGAAAAGAAAGACAAGGCAGCCGAAAAAGAGGCAAAACCGATTGTCGAAAAAATCAAGAAGGCCCTGGGCGATAAGGTAAAGGATGTCAAACTTTCAAGGCGGCTTCACGATAGCCCCTCCTGCATTGTTGCAGACGAAAATGACCCTTCCATGCAGATGGCACAAATGATGAAGGCCATGGGCCAATTCGGTGAGATGCCTGATATTAAACCCATCCTCGAAATCAATGGCGAGCATTCTATTGTAACAGCCCTGAAAGACTGTGAAGACGAAGCCCACATTGCCGATGTCGCCGGCGTGCTCCTCGATCAGGCATTATTGGTCGAAGGCATTAAATTAAAGGACCCGGCGGATTTCGTAAAACGGTTGAATAGGTTGATTGGGTAATTTTTAACCACGAATAACACGAATGCCTAGCGGCACACGAATTATTAGTTAGTAATATATGATTATTCGTGTGGGAGCGTAGCGAACATTCGTGTAATTCGTGGTTTTTGTTGAAATGTTATTCATAATTTTAGTATTCGCCGCATTTGCCATCCCCATTACCGTCATTGATATAAAAACATACCGTATCCCCAATATATTGAACTACCTCTGCGCCATTGGCCTATTGGTTTTGCGGATTATTCAAGAACAAAACATTCCCTGGGTCTACATGGCCTGTGGGATTGGTGCATCCCTATTCCTCTTTGCCGTATCAAAAATAAAAGGCGGCATGGGTTTGGGCGATGTAAAATATGCCTTTAGTGTAGGCCTTTTATGCGGTTTCCCGGGAACAGTGCTTGCGCTATTGGTTTCTTCTATTATAGGCATCGTGTGGAGCCTCATCAAAAAACAACAACGAATGCCGTTCGCACCCTGTCTGGCAATCGGGGCATTATTGGCCTGCCTATTAGGTTGTGTGTTATCGGGGTAGGGGCGTTGCGTCGCAACGCCCCTACGTAGGGACACGGCTAGCCGTGTCCCTACCCCGTTATCACGGTTTGTCGTTTGCGGGAAATCAATTCCACAACCACAACAAAGGCAATCAGCACAAAACCGATAACATCGGTGATTAAACCGGGATCTATGCAGCAGAGGCCGCCGGCGAGGGTCAGTATTCGTTGCCACCAGGACATGTGCTTTAGGAACCAGCCTTCAAGGCCTGCTGCAATGCCGGCCATGCCAAGCAGGCTTGTAAGGACGATACGGATTACTTCTACTGCGTTTGTATCAATAAGAAGCATCTCGGGGCTAAAGACAAAGATATAAGGCACAATGAATGCCGCTATGGCAAGCCGTGTTGCCGTAACCCCTGTTTTAAGGGGATTACTCTTTGCAATAGCCGAACCTGCGTATGCGGCAAGGGCAACCGGTGGGGTAATATCGGCTACAATGCCAAAATAAAAGACAAACATGTGGGCAGCCAATACCGGCGCCCCCAAGCGCACAACAATAGGCGCTGTAATAGTGGCCATGATAACATAATTTGCCGTTGTTGGTATTCCCATGCCTAAAATGATACAGGCAATCATGGTAAGGAACAATGCAAGGAGCATACTGGAACCTGCCACATGAACCAGGGCCGTAATGAGAATTTGCCCCAGGCCGGTCATGGAAACAATGCCGATAACAATACCGGCCATAGCACAGGCCAAAGCAACACCAATCGTATTTCTTGAACCGCCGGTAAGGGCATTCACAAAACCTTTCGGCGAAAACCGTGTTTCCTTACTGAAAAAACTCACTACAATGGCGGCAAGGATTGCAAAACAGGCCGAGTATGCCGGGGTGTAGCCTATTCCCATAAGGCCGACAAGGACAATTACCGGCAAAAATAAATAGCCTTTCTTAAGCAGGAGTTTGCCGAAATGAGGAATTTCTTCTTTGGGAAGGCCTTTTAACCCCAGCTTCTTTGCCTCAAAATGAATCATTAGAAAAATGCCGGTAAAATAGAGCACGGCGGGAAGAATTGCAGAAACGGCAATGCGTGCATAGGAAAAACCGGTCAATTCTGCCATTAAAAAGGCCGCCGCACCCATAATCGGGGGCATTATTTGCCCGCCGGTGCTGGCCGCCGCCTCTACCGCTGCTGCAAATTCAGGCTTGTAACCGGTTTTCTTCATTACAGGTATGGTTACACTGCCTGAACCGACAGTGTTGGCAACCGATGAACCTGAATACATGCCTTCAAGGGCGCTTGCAATAACGGCAACCTTTGCCGGCCCGCCCGATGCAAAACCGGCAACCGAATTCGCCAAATCTATAAAAAAGCCTGCAATCCCCGACTTTTCAAGGAAGGATGCAAGAAAAATAAACAAGACAATGAATGTAGAACAGACCCCAATCGGTGTGCCGATAAGCCCTTCCGTTGTGTAAAAGAGCTGGTGAACCATGCGTTTTAGGCTGTAACCCGAAGCAAAGGCATAAACGATAAAGGCTCCGGCAACAACCAGTATGGGAATGCCCACCACCCGGCGGCACAACTCAATAAGAATGACGATGCCGATAACCCCCACAACAATGTCAAGGTTGGTCAGCATAATAGCCCGGTTGATAATGGCCTGAAAATTTACTACATAATAGAAGAAAGATGCCGCCCCGACAAGGCCAAGAAGAAGGTCATACCAAGGGACATAGTTATGCCGACCGGTAAGGCCCCGGTGAATTGGATACAAAAGATAGCCCATAAACACCACCAGCCCAAGAAAGGCGCAACGGCGCACCTGTTCGGGGAGATTGATAAAAATGGTTGTTGCAAATACAAAAACGGTAAAGGCCAGCAAAATTACCTTAACGGCAATATCCCATGCGCCTGTAAACTGCCGCACATTCGATTCCCGGTCAAACTGAGCTATAAGTTTCTCAGTTTCCTGTTCTGTCATTGCTTCTAAATTTTCTGTCAATGTTATTCTCCTATGATAAATTCAACATGCGCATTTTTGCCGCACATGTCCCGTAAACTTAACTTTTGTCCTTTTATATAGAGCCAGTGGTCGGAAACGGTACCGACAATGTAGTTCAACTGGGGCAGCGTGTGGGAGAAGCCTCGAATCACGATTGCTCCGTCTTCAAGGCTCATTGTTTCGCCGGCATTTAACTGGCTCGCCATGCCGGCTCCGAAATCGTAAAAACGGCTTTCTAAAGGAAGAAAAGCCCATTTTACGGTGGTCTCGACAGGCTCGACCACCGTAAAGGTGTCGGTTACCGGGGTTTTATGCACCGAGTGGATAAATTCAATAGAGAACTTCTCCCCCGGTGCAAAGGGGAATCCGGCAATACCATCAATCGATAGTCACATTGCTCCGATTTCTTTGTAATACTTCATAGCACCGGAGTGGAAGGGCACCGAGATGCTTCCCACGGCATTTTCAGGGGAAATTTCCGCTGCTTTGGGGTGCTCAATGGCCTTTCCTGTTTCAATCAGGGTCTTTGTCATCTTGTAGACTGCATCTTCAGAGACCTTGGGGCTGACAATAATCGTCGCCTTTACCGCAACGGTCTGGACATCGGCGGTCTGGCCGGTATAGCTGTTTGCCGCAATGGGGAACTTCTGATAGAAAGGATACTTTGCCTGCAAGGCCTGCACATGGGCATCATCTACCGGCAGCAGAATAATGCTCCTTCCCAGGGCTAAATCGACAATAGCCGGTGTGGGGGCGCCTGCAACACAGAAAAATGCATCAATTTTATTGTCCCGAAGGGCATCGGCAGAGGCGCCGAAACTTAAATTCTGCTTCTGAATATCATCAAAGGTAACGCCGTAGGCCTCGAGAATCTGCCTTGCATTAAATTCAACGCCGGAACCTGCATCGCCAACCGAAACGCGCTTCCCTTTAAGGTCTGCAATCGTGTTAATGCCCGAATTGGCCCCTGCAACAACCTGACAAACCTCGGCATAAACGCCTGCCATTGCCTGAAAACCGGTAATTGCACCATCGGCACTGAATAAATCTGTTCCCTTATAGGCATAATCCATAACATCATTCTGAACCAGCGCCATCTCGGCTTCGCCTGCCGCTATAAGCTGAATATTGGCTTTCGAAGCGCCGCTGGACTGAATTGTTACATTAAGCCCGTCTTTTTCCTGAAAGAGCTGCCCCAAAACTGTCCCGAAGGCATAATAAGTGCCTGTCGTTCCGCCTGTGGCAAAGCGCAAAGTCTCTTTTGCCCCGCCGGATGCCGCCTGCCCATTGGCAAAAACCGATCCTGCGACGAGTGCGGCCAGCACAAAGGCCGCCAAAATCTTCTTCATCATAAAAAATCCTCCTAGATTGCTTGTATGATAGCATTTTTTTCAAAAAAATGCAAGTGTTTTTCGTTCCCCAAAAATTTTTTTTATTTTTTTTAAAAAAAAACACGAAACCCATTTGACAATATTTGAAAAATGTTATATAATAGGGATAAAAGAACAGGAGTAACCTATGAAACAAATTGTATCTAAGTTCGTTTTATTTTTTATTGTAATGGGCATTGTTGCCGGTGTTGGTTTTGCCGACGAGCGAACAATTAGCCTTCAGTCTTATTTTATCGATAATTTCGATAATGGACAGAACGGTCAGCGTTCTGCTTCTCAGGCGGATGGCAGGGTCTATGACTGGAAGGTTCAGGGAAGCGCATTTTCCCTTCAAGCTAATGATCCGGGTAGTGATGGTATAGCGTATCCCAGACAGCAGATGGTTAATACCTGGCCGGCATCTTTATTAGGAAACACCCCATCGAATTCATCAGACCTCTATGTGCTTGGTATCTATGGAAAATTTAAGAGTAATCGCAGTTATAACTGGATTGATGTTTACCCGACACTAGCCGGAGGCGATGGGTCTCCTGCCACAATCGAGATGCGGGGCCGTGTCAAGTCTATCGATATCTGGCTGTGGAATGCAAATCATAATTTTTCTATTTCTGCATACTTTAAAGACCACAATGGTATCGTTTATAACCTCCCTATGGGCAGCATCCGGCATAATGGCTGGGCAAATGTAAAAGTCGATATCCCGACAAACATTCCCCAGACAAAAGAAACCATGCCGAAGCTGGCCAATCTGGAACTGGTAAAATTCAGGATACTGACTGCTCCGAATTCCGATGTTAAGGATTTTCAGATATACATTGATGAAATCAAGGCGCTTTCTGATGTCTTCGAGACAGTCTATGACGGCAATGATTTAACTCTACCGAGCACAATCCAGCAAATATGGGGCACTGGAAATACAGAGGCTGGCCCAGCCGCAGGCGGCGCTACTACCGAAGCCCCCGCAGCACAGCAGTAATCATAAAAGGAGAAATATGATGAAATATAATAAAATAATTTTGATGGCTTTGTTCCTTCTTATGGGAACCTTGGTTATTGGTCCGGCGGTTTTTGCACAAGATGCACCAGCTCCGGCGGCAGGCGGACAAGCGGCACCGGCAGCAGGGGCTCAGGACCCGGCGACAATAGGCGGCACCGATGAAATAGGTTATTCCGAGGCAGCCAATATTGGCGCAGGCACCGCTCAATTAAATTTGAAAGAAGTTTCTGTTGATAAATTTGAACAGGAAGGCTTCTGGTCGGCTTCAATGTCTACCGAAGAAGGCTATACAAGGGCCCGCTTATTTCAGGGCGGCCCTGCCGAAAAGAAACCTTTGGATGGCCAAACACAGGATGATAGTGACAGCTACATTCTGGGTATTCGCACCGATTTCCTGAAGCGCGGTATAAACAGCATTTTTATCATTGCCGACCGGCCAATTCCGGTAAGTGGCATTGTAAAAGATATTACCGTCTGGGTTGCAGGCCGCGGTTTTAATCATAAACTGATTCTTTTAGTTAAAGATAACTTTGGTAAAAACTATGAACTGAGCATGAACCCCAATTATATGAATTTCCAGGGTTGGAAACAAATGGTTGCCCAGGTTCCCCCTCAGAGTGAATATGACAATACCGGTGTTCTGCAACGGAACAACCACTTCCCCAGCGATGACGGCCTTCAGATTGTCGGTTTCCGGATTGATTGCGACCCGAAAGACGCCTACGGCACCTACTATGTCTATTTTGATGACATGCGGGCAACGGTAGACCTGAACGAAGACGAAGTAAAAGCAGCCGACGACCCGACTGACAATTGGTGATAAACGAAATTTTGCTTCGCAAAACTTCGCTTATCACAAGATAGGCGCCATTAAAACGGCGCCTATCACAGGTGTTTCCGCCATTGAAACGGCGGAAACACCCATATTTTATGGATTATCAAGCAGAATTTCTATTAAATCGCCTCACAAAGCGTTTCAAACATCTCTCTAAATGGGCAAGGCGGACGAATGTTTGTGCGTTTCGGCTTTATGACCGTGATATTCCGGAATTTCCCCTTGTTCTTGATTACTATGATGGTTTTGTTGTGGGGGCACTGTATGCAAAAACAGATGCGGGGGCCACCGGGACGGTGGCCGTAGGGGCGGATAATTATCCGCCCCTACACACATATGTCCAAACCGTTTCCCAAGCCCTGAATGTTCTGCCTGAAAAGATTTATATTAAAACACGGCAAAAATTTTCGCATGGTAGCGCAGGGGAACAATATGAAAAACAAGCTGATGAAAAAAAGACAATTATAATAGAAGAAAATGGCCTTAAATTCAGGGTGAATTTGTCTGATTACCTGGATACGGGGCTTTTTTTGGAAAAACGGCTCTTGCGAAAACGGCTTTTTGATGAAGTAACGGGGATGCGGGTGCTGAATTTATTCTCTTATACCGGCGCTTTTTCCGTTTATGCCCTTGCCGGTGGGGCAATTAAAGTAGATTCCGTAGATATTTCCAATACCTACAATGCCTGGGCTGCCGAAAACATGCAGCTTAATCAATATACTCCCAATGCAGACAACCGTATAATCCGTGCCGATGTGCTGAAGTTTTTGGCTGAGGCAAAGCGGAAATACGAGATAATCATTTTAGACCCGCCTGCATTCTCAAACTCGAAAAAAATGGAGGGCACTCTTGACCTTAAACGGGATGCCGCTATGCTTATAGACCATTGTTTAGGGCTTTTAACGCCGGGCGGGAAGGTATATTTTTGTTCGCAGGTAAAAACAACCACGGATTACGCAGATGGCACGCGGATAAAAGACATTACAAGGCAGGTTACGGATGAGGATTTTCGGGGTAAAAGGATGCAGGCGGTATATGAAATTAACTACGAATAGCACGAATACAACGGCCTTCGGCCTTATGTTACACGAATGTCCAATGTCTAAAATTCGTGTAGCAACGAAGTTGCTATTCGTGTTATTCGTGGTTTGTATTTCTAAACTACCGGCACAGGATACCAACACAATTCGTATAATGTCCTACAATATGCAGATATTTGGTGTGTCCAAGATGAATAAGCCTGATGTGGTTGCTACTCTCCTTGATATTGTCGATGATGCTGATGTAATTGCCATTCAGGAGGTTCGTAGTGCCAGTCCTGCACCGGTGGAAGAATTTATGGCACGATTGCCTTTACATTATGATTATGTCCTGGGCCCACGGGAAGGCCGTTCGTCTTCTAAAGAACAGTTTTGGCTTATATATGATACCCGGAAAATTGCCCTTTTAGGCACTGAAAATTATGCCGACCCCGACGACGCCTTTGAACGAAGCCCCTTCGCTGTGCATCTTCGGTGCATAGGCGGGGAAAATGCTGAGGGCACCATGCCTTTTGATTTTATCATTGTGAATAATCACCTGAAACCGGGTGATGTCCATGCAGAAATTGCATTACTGCCTGCAATAGGGGGCTCTTTAACAGAGACATGGCAAGAGGCCGATGTAATTTACCTGGGCGATTTTAACAGCGACGGCAACTATTACGATGAGGCCCACTTGGGTAACATCTTTCCCCAAGCCGCATACACAAGCATCATTGGGAATGAGGCCGATACCACTACGGCTTCCAGTAGCAACACCTACGACCGGATTATCATGAGCAATAGTGCAAAAGAAGATTGGACAGGGAATTGGGGTGTTGAGATAATAGCCCAACCGGGGGTCAGCGACCATTACCCGGTTTGGGCGGAGTTTTATACTGACAGAGACAGGGATTAGATTTACTCCCCTCCCCTTGCGGGAGGGGCTGGGGGCGGGGTTTATATGCACCCTACCCCCACCCAGCCTCCCCCAAGGGGGGTGGAGTGAAGGCCTGGTTTTTACTTGATTCCGTATTTCCTTCGGTCCCGGTCGATGCGGCCGGCGGTGTCTACTAGTTTTTGTTTGCCGGTGAAGAAGGGATGGCAGGCGGAACAAATTTCTACCTTTATATCCTTGACTGTTGACCGTGTTTCAATCACATTACCACATGCACAGGTAATTGTTGTCGGTTCATACTTCGGATGAATCTTGTCTTTCATAAAAAACACTCCTAAAAATCTATTTACTCTCCGGAAAGCCCGGAATTCATTGAATTAATGAATGCTTCATTATCCTTTGTTTTCTTCATTTTGTCAAGTAGCATTTCGATAATTTCTACATCGTCCATGCCGCTAATGACCTTACGAAGAATCCACATGCGTTGCAGGGTCTTTTCGTCGAGTAAGAGTTCCTCTTTACGGGTGCCGCTCTTCTTGATGTTGATTGCCGGGAAGACACGGCGGTCGCTTATGCGGCGATCGAGGACTATTTCGTTGTTGCCTGTTCCCTTAAACTCTTCGAAAATAACTTCGTCCATGCGGCTACCCGTTTCGATTAAGGCCGTGCTGATGATGGTAAGGCTGCCGCCTTCTTCTATATTACGGGCTGCACCAAAAAACCGTTTCGGCTTGTGTAATGCATTGCTGTCGACACCGCCTGAAAGGATTTTGCCACTGGATGGCACTGTTTGGTTATAGGCACGGGCTAAACGGGTAATGCTATCGAGGAGGATTACCACATCTTTTCTATGTTCGGTAAGCCGTTTTGCCTTTTCCAGAACCATTTCTGTTACCTGCACGTGCCGGGTTGCCTGTTCATCAAAGGTGCTGGACACAACCTCGGCCCGGACGGAACGCTCCATATCGGTTACTTCCTCGGGGCGTTCATCAATCAAAAGGACAATGAGATATACTTCGGGATGATTTTTCGAGATAGCATTGGCTATCTGCTGCATCATAATTGTTTTACCGGTGCGCGGGGGCGCCGTAATCAGAGCGCGCTGGCCCTTCCCTATCGGACAAAAGAGGTTGATAATTCTTTCGCTTACCGCAGTGCTCAGTGTTTCAAGGTTTAAAAGCTCGTCCGGATAGAGCGGGGTGAGGTTATCAAAAGGAATTCTATTCTGGGCAACGGTTGGGTCGTCGTAATTGACGCTTTCCACACGAAGCATAGCAAAAAAACGCTCGCCTTCTTTGGGGCTGCGGATTTGGCCGTAGACGGTGTCGCCGGTTTTTAGGGCAAAAAGCCGTATTTGGCTGGGGCTCATGTAGATGTCGCTTGAACCGGGCAGGTAGGAGTTTTGCGGATTGCGTAAAAAGCCATAGCCGTCGGGGAGGATTTCCAGGCAGCCGTAAGCAAAAATGACCCCGCCCCTTTCGGTGTGGGCCTTAAGGACGCTGAATACCACATCCTGTTTTTTCATGGAAACAAGGTCTTCGTGGTTTACACCGTATGCAACAGCCAGTTCGCGCAGGTCCTTCATGTTAAGACCAAAAAGCTCGTTGATTGTAAGCCGGGGTTTACCGCCGTCGTTGCCCTCACGGGGTTTGGGGCTGCCGTAAAGGTCGGGCATTTTAGGCATGCGAACCGGTTCAAAATGCACCGGGGAAGCAGCTTCCTCGTGGAATAAAGCGTCTAAGGCGCCATGTTCAGAGCCATTGGCAAAATCATCTTTGGGAAGGCCGTCTTCCACCTGTTCATGTGCAGAAGCATGCTCGGATTGAGGCCGTTTTACACGGCGAACCACCCGAACCGGCCTTTCAGCACCCTCGTTATCAGTGTTTTTTCTAATTGGCATTATCTATTACTCCAAAAAACATACATATCTTTAGCTATTGCGGATTTTATAAAGAAATGACATAAATATACTTAGAATATAACATTTTTTAACTTTTTAGTCAAGCGGTTTTGCAAAAAAGTTTCAAAAAATTATACGCCATTCTTTATTGTTTCTTCCAGCAGAGCTAAGGCAAAGAGCGCTGCCGCTTTCCGCACGGTGTTTCTGCCGCCTTCAAAATGTTTTTCGTAGACCTCCGGCTGGATTTCTGCCCTTCCCTGCCCTTTTTTTGCCAGGCCGATGTAGACCAAGCCGGTGTCTGCATAGCCGGTGGCGGATAGGGCAATGTCGACGCCGCTTTTTTCCAGGGCGGCTTTTGCCATTGCGGCGGCGGTTTCCCGGTTTACCGCGCCGTTTTTATCAAGAAAGCTCTTGTCAAGGCCAAGAAGGGCGACTTTTGCATCAATAGCATAGCTGACAAAGGCTCCCCAGAAGATATCGGAAGCGCCGGGGATCGACACAATGCTTGATGCGATAAGACCGCCGGTGCAGGATTCTGCTGTTGCAATCTTCAAGCCCTCTGCCTTCGCTTTTTTGACAATTTCCTTTGCTCTACTTGACAAAGTCGCCATAATGTTATATTATCAGAGTATGAATAAAATTAAAAGATATCAAGTAAGCATCTGTTTCGCAGTGTTTTTTCTCTTTTCTTCTATTAATATATACGCTCAGGAACAAAGCAATACTCAAGACCAAATCAATACTGATGAGCTTGAGCAGAGCCTGCCTGAGGTGACTTTCATCAATTATGAGGGGCCGCAGGCTGTTATCAATACCCGGGCGCAGATTACCAGTATCGGGACGAGCCTCGGCTCGGGCAGCGGAGACTCACGCTATTTTGTAGTCCGTTCGATTACTGATGACGAGCCGGATAAGCTCAATGCAGATATTATCGGGCTTGGCCCCGGCGCGGGCGTTGACCATATTCGAAACCTCCGCCTGATTATTGCCGGGTATCTGGTGGCCTCTTATAATTATTCGGCCGAGGATGCGGCGACGCTGGCCAGTTTTATCACCGTGTATAATGCCGTGTATCGGGGTAATATGAATTATCTCGGCGGGAAGTATAAGAGCGCGGTGATGGGCCATATCACTCAGGATAATGCGGGGCTTTCGACCAATTATCAGGATTGGCCGGGAAAGACGATGATGCTGATTCCACTTGGGAAGCCGGTAACGCCTCTGAGCACTGTGGATACTTCTGCGCTTACCGAGCCTGCTGTTGTTGATAATCTGCGGAATAATGAGGACAATCAGGGTGTGGAGCAGCGGCAGAATATGGTTGACCTGAAGGAGCGCGAGTCGGATGCGGCAAATCAGCAGGCGCAGGATTTGCGTGACGATGCGGCCAAGCAGCAGGAGGCTGTTGACACCGGGAAGCAGGAAGTGGCCCAGCAAAAACAGGAAGTGGAGACCGAAAAGCAAAATATTGCCGACGAGCAGCAGAAATTGGACCAGGATAAGGCGGCAGGGAATGTGACGCCCCAGGAAGCACAGGCTAAACAGGATGAATTAGACCAGCGGGCCCAGGATAATCAGCAAAAAGAGCAGGAAGTGGCACAAAAAGAGGATGATTTAAACCAGCAGCAGGCGCAAGCGACACAAACCAAGCAGGCTGCAGATGATGCTCAGGCTGTTGCCGACCAGAAATCCGGGGAGGCCCAGGCGGAACGGGACGGTATTCAGCAGGACCAGCAAAATCAGATTGATAATGCGCCCCCTGCCCCGGCGGCAGATACAAGTGTGCTTGCAATAAAGATGGCCGGAACAAATGCCAAGCAAGGCCAGTTTGTTATAATTGATACGAAAACAGGCAGCACAGCCAAGACTTCGGCATTGAACACCGTGGCTATTCGCAGTGTGCAGATGGTTGGCGGAAAGGTTTTCGCCATTGCAGGCGACGCAAGTGCGGCAACAGGAGCCGTTCGGCTGATTGAGCTTGACACAACAGGGCTTACCATTGCTACACAGGGAACCGATGACATTAATGCAGATAGTTTATTGTGGGTGAATGGGAATGATTTATACGCAATAACGGCCAGCGGAGGCAAAAATTACATTGCACGCTTTAATGCAAGCCTTGCCAAGCAGGCCCAAAGTGCCACAGCGGTGAATGCAAGCGCCGGGGTGTTTATTCAAAATGGTAAATTGATGACGCAGGCGGAAAACGGTTCGGCATTGGTGCTGGATGCTTCAACTTTAAACTAATTTTTTATTTTTTTTCTCGTAAACTGAAAGCAAAATAAGCAATCTTGCCATACTTAGTGTATGAAGCAGATATGCATTAGATTGGTTTTAGTATCTTGCCTCCTTGTATTAGGGGGCAAGAGATTTGTTGTATTCGCTGAGGCGCTTGATTCCACCCTTCCTCCTGTGGAATTGAGCAGCCTCAATTTTGTTAATCAAAATATTAGCGATATACTAATGGTCTTTGCAGAACTTACCGGCAAGTCCATTATTGCAGACGAGTCGATAAAGGGTAGCACCTCTTTTTATTTCAATAATGTTGATGATATTGAAACCTCATTCAACAAGTTTTTGCTACTCAACAAACTGAATGCTAGTGTAGAAAGCGGTATTACTATTATATCAAAGAATGCAGCCGGCGGTATAAAGAAGCAGGAAGAGAAAAAAGATTTTCTGCAATATGAAAATGGTTCGTATTCGCTTTTTATTAATCAGGTAAAACTAAGTGATTGTATTAATGAGTTGTTTTTAAAAGCAGGCAAGGAATACAGTTTACTCTTTAAAGCAGATATGATGCTTGACAAATTGTATTTCAGCAATAAGTCCTTTGATGAAATTCTAAAGATTGTTCTTGAACAGGGTAATGCCGATTATGTTTTGCGTGATAATATTTATTATATTACCGAAGTGCAGAAGCGTGATATTGTTAAGAAGTTTAAGGAAACACAGCTTATTCCCTTGAAGTTTATTTCCGTGCAGGAAATACAAAATATTCTTCCCCATGAATTAAGTGCAGGGAATTTTATCAAGGTGGCAACAGGAACTAATTCACTGATTGTAACAGGAAGCAGTGAAGAGATTCAGCCTATTATTGCATTTATTGAAAAAATAGACAGTGAAAACAGCAATTTAACACGGCAGCGTTTTGATTTAAAGTATCAGAATGTAAAAGATATTGTGCCTGCCCTGCCACAATCAATACACACAAACGCTGTGCAGATAATTCCGGGAACTAATTCTTTTGTTACAAGAGGGACAAAAGCGCAGATAGAAGAATTGGCTCAGTATATAAGCACTATTGATATAAACGAGACTATGTATCCGGTGCAATTACGGTATATTAAGACAGAAGATTTACTTAAGAACCTGCCGCCTTCTGCACAAAATAGCAGTGTTCCCATGCTTTTTGATTCAGGTTACCCGAATAAGGTCTTTTTTAAAGGCAGTGCGGAAATGTATGCACGGTTTACCGAAGAGCTTAAGGAAATTGACCGTCCCAAGCCGCAATTGCGCTATGAGCTTTTGGTTATTGAGTATACCAAGAACAAGGATACAAAGGCATCAGCAAGTTTAGCAGTGGAGAAGGCAAAGAAATTAGGCGACGGCAACTATTCATTGTTGGGGAATTTAAGCAATATTCTTAATATCAATTTTGATGTTATATCAAAGTTTGGCTATCAATTTGCTGCTTCTCTTAATATGCAGCTTAGTGATAATACAGCAAAGGTTTATGCAGATACTACCTTGCATGGGATAAGCGGCGAGGAAATTCGTTTTCAGAACACAGACACTTACCGGTATCAGGAGCTGGAAACGGATTCAGACACGGGGAAGCTTATCCGATCGGGTGTCACCAGGGAGATAAGCTCCGGTTTGATTGTCGGCCTTAATGGCTGGGTTTCAGGTGATGATATGATTACCATTAATGTCAATGCAACGGTTTCCAAGCAGAACAACAATGGTTCACGGGAAGGGGGCAGTTCAATTCCTTCTACTTCGGAACGGATTATAAACACACAGATTCGTTCGCCTTCCGGCAAACCAATTGTGCTGAGCGGATTGATGAAAGAGACAAGTAATGCACGGAAAAACGGTCAATTATTTGCAGGTGACAGAAGTATCTCAAACGAAAAGACAGAGGTAGTAATTTATATTGTTCCCTATTTGGTTCGCGATACTGCAGGGAATACAAATCTTTCAGAAGAACTTGAACAGTATTATAACAAGCTTATAGGAGAAGCAAAATAATGCATTCGATTCAGGATTTTATGCCCTTACCGGAAAAAGAACAACACAGCTATCAATTTATTGAAGAAACAGGATTGATAGTTTTAAAAACAGATAATGAACATGTGTATTTGGGGTATGCACATGAAAATTATATTATCCATAGCAATCTTCTTTCTCGTTTCCATTTAAAAAAGTTAGTCTTTTACCCCATTTTGCACAATGAGCTGATTCAATGGCTTGGAGAAGAAGCAATCAGGCAGAGCAGGCAGAGCGATACCGAGTCTGGCAAGGCGGCAAACACAGACAGTATGACCCTTGACACTCTTGCCAATGATGCACCGATTGTAAATCTGGTAAATGCACTGTGTATAGAAGGTATACGCAAGGGGGCATCGGATATACACATTGAAACAATGGAAGGAAAGATGCAGGTGCGTTACCGTATTGATGGTGCATTAATCAATACAAAAGAATATGCTGTGCAGTATTTTAAGGCTGTATCTTCGCGTATAAAGGTAATGGCTAATTTAAATATCCTTGAAAACAGAATGCCGCAGGACGGCCGTATTACCGTTGAAACAGATAGTGAAAAGATTGATTTTCGTGTATCAATTATTCCTGTTACAAGCGGTGAATCAATTGTGCTGCGTATTTTAGGCAGAAAGAACTGTGCTGCAGGCTTTGAAGAACTGGGTTTTTCTGCAAAACAGATAGAAACCTTGCATAAAATGCTTTCTTCGCCACAAGGTTTGGTGCTGGTAACAGGGCCTACAGGCAGCGGTAAAACTACTACCTTAAACACCATGCTTAAAATTTTGAGCAGCAGCGAAAGAAAGATTATCAGCATAGAAGACCCGGTTGAATATTCTGTTCCCGGGGTAAATCAGATTCAGATTAATGAGAAAATAGGTTTAAGTTTTGATGTGCTGCTTCGCCGTGTATTAAGGCAGGACCCAAATATTATTATGATTGGTGAAATTCGCGATAAGGCAACGGCAGATATTGCTATTCGTGCGGCCCTTACCGGCCATCTGGTGCTTTCTACTATGCACACAAACGATGCAGCATCGGTGATTCCCCGCCTTTTGAATATGGGCATTGAAAGTTATTTATTGGCTGCCGTTTTACGAGGGGCACTTGCACAAAGGCTTGTTCGTAAAAGCGCTGGAGGCAGAACCGTTATCGCAGAACTTTTTTGCAATTCCAATTTGCTTGAAGACCTGATTATCGGAAAGAATACCCATGCCGCTATTCTGCAATTTCTGAAAGAGGCCGGAATGAAAACACTTTGGGAAGAAGGTATGGAGAAGGTAAAACAGGGTATAACGACTATCGAAGAAATTTCGGAGGAGATTGCAGTTGAATAATAAGATTAAGAATAAAAAAATTCTTTCATGGATCTCTATGTTATCAATGCTTTTGGGTGCAGGCCTGACCATACGGGAAGCGCTTGCCATTATTGGCGATGAGCTTTCGAAGAGCATACTGGCTTCTATAGAAAAGGGAAAGACATTTTCTGCATCTTTACGGGAAAACTGTATTGCCTTGCCGGCTTATATAATAGAGCTTTGCAGTTCCGGTGAAGCGCTTGGCACACTGGAAAGTATCTTTGTGCAGATTAAAATGATACTTGGTGAAAAAGAAAAGGTGCGTGAAAAGATTATATCATCTTTACTGTATCCCTGTATTATTTTGGCCTGTCTTGTTCTGGGGATTGCAGGTATTTCAATCTTTCTTTTACCACAAATTGAAATTATCTTTTCCGGTTTTGCTAAAGATGCAGGCAATGAAATAAGGCAGAACATTAAAATAATCAAAATACTGCTCTTTTCATTGTCCGGCTTTGTAGTGTTTATTATACTGTTTTTTCTTCTGCTTAAAAAAGAAGACCGGGATGCTTTTGTTTTAAGGATACCTCTTGCAGGCAGATTTATATCATCTTACCTTACACTGAATTTCTGCTTTACTATGGAGATACTTTGTAATGGCGGCTTCCCCTTGAATCAGAGTCTTGAAAAATCGGCAGTGTCTATTGGCAATGCAGTTTGGAAAGATGCATTACTGCGCATTAAGGCAAAGACTGAAAGCGGTATCAATGTAGCCCAGTGTTTTCTGGAAGAAAAAGTATTCCCCGGCATTTTGGTAAAATGGATACAGATTGGGAATCATTCCCAGCAAATAGGCCCTGTTTTTTCGCAAATGCGCCATTATTTTGCCCTGGATATCGAGAGGCAATGTGAAAATATGATGAAGCTTATAGAACCGGCTATTACCCTGGTGGTAGGAATTGTAACACTGGTATTGATTGTATCGATTATATTACCCTTGTATAAAATTTTTGGAACTATTATATAGGAGATTTTTATGAACAAGCAGAAACAGAGAAACAGACATGATGAAGGCTGGACACTCATTGAAACACTCATCGTAATTGGTATTGTTTTGGTGCTCAGCTCTTCGGTTGGTTTTATGGCTATCAAGTATCTGGACAGAGCAAAAATGGTAAGCGCCAAAAGCCAGATTGAAACCTTTTGCCTTGCACTGGACGCCTATTATCTTGATTGTGGTGAGTATCCCAGTGAATTACAGGGCCTAGCGGCATTGTGGAGCCAGCCGAATAGCAGTCAGGCGCTGAAATTTTGGAACGGCCCCTATCTTTCTAAAAATATACCCGATGACCCTTGGGGACGGGAATACGAATACCGGATGCCCGGTGTAAACCATATGGCCTATAGTATTCGTTCATTCGGAGCAGACGGCCTGGAAGGTGGAACAGGAAATGAAGCAGATATTTGTTCATGGGAATGAGGGCTCGGCCCTTTTGGATAGTATTTTGGCATTGTTTATATCACTGCTTATCATCTCGACTATTAGTTTTTCTGTTTTTTCGCTGATGAAAAATAATGACAGGCTGATTGAAAAAACAATGAGTCTGTCCAAAGAGACTTACAAGGCTATCAAACTGAAGAATACCCTTGATGAAAAACTTGAATCGATAAATATTCCCTATTGGTGTAATAACTTTACCATTATTGAAAACGGTTCTTCGGTTTTGATTCCCTGGAAAGAGGGCATTGAAAATAACTACCTTGAATTGAAATTGGCAGAATGAGGTGAAAGAATGAAGTCGATACATTTTTTGTTTATTGCATTTTTTATAATCACCAATCTGGGCGCTGTAGCACTGTATAATAGCGCTGTTACGAAGTATGTGAGTAAGGCAGAAGATGAAGGCAAGAGAAAAGAGATATTGGTGAGAATGACAGAAGAAGTGATTAAAAGACTGAGTGCAGAAGATTTTGCCACACCATATCAGGAATGGGAAAGTGAGCATATCAGTATTAGTCCTCTCTCTGACCGTTTAAACATCAATTATGTAGGGCGGAATATATTTCGGAAAACAAGGCTTGGTGAAACACTAAAGGCTAACACTTCGATAGAACAATTGCAGGATTATCGTGATAAAAACGGCCTTTCGCTCAATATAAGTTTTTACGATGATTTTATTGACTTTGAGGAATACCCCGATATATTTGGTGTTTACGGCTGGGCAAACAAAAAACAGCTCGATGTTTTTGCCGGAGAAAGGCTGAAACAATACATTAATGAGGATGATTACTTTCCCTATATAAACACTGAAAGCATGTTAAACTGTAATTATATCGATGCATTTTTGCTGGAATGTATTCTTTCTTACCCCGATTATAAGATTACAGGCTTTCGGGCAAAGGCAAAAACTATTATTGAAAGGCGGGAACAGCACTACATTCAAGAGGATGAATTAAGGCGTATACTAAAAGTAGCCAACACAAATCCTGTCTATGATTACCTGGGAACAATTACCTGGTTCTGGGAAATTAATGCAGCAGATAGCAAAGGCGGCTGTAGAACAATTATTGCAAGGCTGCCTGCAAAAGACAATGAGGAGAAGGAGTATAGAGTATATGAACAGAGATTTTATTAGTTTTGTTGTGCCTATCGAAAAAGGCAGTAAACCCAATGCCGCTTCGGTCCGAGGCATTGCCGAAAAGAGTTACCCAGGTTATTTAAACGAGGGCGCCTTTGGCTGGGTTTTATTGGGCAATTATATTTTGTTTTATGTCCAAAGGGATGGCAGCCCTATTCTGAGCACTGAAATGCCGGGCATTCTTCTTTTAGCCACTGCGTATAAACACTGTGTAAAAGGCAGGCAGCGCAAAGAGGCCAACGAACTGCTGCTTATCGAAAAAGGCTGGACCGAAATGCTTCGAATTGATGCTGAGGGTATAGTGAGCTACGATACTTTTGTCAATGCCAGTGCTGAGGAAAGGGCTAAATTACTGATAAATGACAGTGAAATAAGCTTAAAGAAGGTGTTAAAAAAGATAAAACACCGGAAGCATATTTCGGCGCCGGTATTTCTTTTGATTATTTCTATTCTTCTCTTGCTTCTTTCCTTATTATTTTGCTATCAATCACAGAGAACAGTGAAAGCAAATGAAAGATTGGAAAACATCATAAAACTTGAGAAAAATATACTAAGGCAGAACAATGAGGTAAATAAACAGAAGGCCGGCGAACAGTATCTTTACAATATACTTTTGGGAATACTGAATAAGAGTGCAGGTTATACTATTCATAACCTTTTTATAGAAGGCTCTAGTTTTCGTATTGAGGTAGAAGGCCCGGATAGTTTTTCTTTGTTGAAGGCACTGGAAGAATCGCCTGAATTTAGTTCGCTTGTGCTGCACAATACCAATTCAGTAAACGATACAACAGAACAGTTTATTATATCGGGGGTGTATAATGAATAGGATAAAAACCAGCACAAAATTGCTCGGCCTGTTTTGCCTTTGCACACTGGCCTTTTGCCTTATATCTGCATTGTCATTGCACAATACACAGAAACGCTACCGGGAAAACTTTTCTATTGTAGCCAACACAAGGCCGCCTTCCCAAGCCCTCATTGAAACTGCCTTTGACGAAGAGCTTAATACCCATGCCTTTACCCGCAAGGCTCTTTCGGAAGCAGGCATTGGCAGTATCCGCATGAAAGGCTCTGATACCGCTGAATTTAATTTTGATGCATCACCAGAGTGCATTAACAATCTGCTCTTTACACTGAGTGCAAAACTAAAGCATAAGTTTAGTTTTTTGCAAATAAAACAGGGAATAGGGCCCGGTAAACTACACATTACTATGAGGATACAGAAATGAAACTAAAACAAGGACAATTATTGTCTATCTTGCTCTTGCTTACAGTCATTGGAATAAGCTTTTACCAAGGCATGCATGAACCATTGGCTGAACCAAAGAGGCTCCCCGCACTCGTTGAGACCAAAAAGGCAGTGAGCATTGAGAAAGGTGAAATAGACTTTTCGAAGAGTTTTTTGGTAAAAGCTGAGGTTCAAGAGCCTAAAGGAGCAGTTTCTGCGAATAAAACAGCGGGGAAACAGCAAATGCAAGCAGAATCTGCACAACGAACAGAGTTTGCAAAGCAAGGAGATTCCGCAAAGAAAGATGCACAAACAGAGCAGAAAAAAACAGCGGGGCAAACAAAAGCTCTGAACAAAAAATATAAGTATTTAGGTTCTGTTAAAAACAATAGCACAATAACCTATTACTTAAAGAATATTGATACCATGCAATTGGTAAAAACAGAAACACTAAAGCAATACGAAGGAGAAATTTTATGAAGATGCGTGTAAAAAAGCTAGTCATAAGCAGTATAGTGATGCTGCTCGTCTTAGTCTTAAGCGCTTGCCAAAGTATGCGCTCGTATACCGGGCCGGACCTCCATTGCCTTATATACGACAATGAAAACCTGCCGGTGCATAATGTATCAATTGCCATTAATGATAAACAACAGGGCGCAAGCGACATCCGAGGCCATTTTGCCATAGCATTAAAACAGGGCAAAACATACACCATAAGGCTTTCCAAAGAAGGCTATGAAACAATTGAGAACAAAATAACATTCGACGGCCCTTCTTCATTGTTTTATGTCAATATGGTTTCGGAAAAGCAGCTTCTTGACGATGCTTTTAAGGCATTAAGGCAGAAGAAATGGGCTGAGGCAAAGAAATTACTGGAACGGGCACAGGCAATTAATCCTTCGATTGGAAGCTCTTACCTTATGGCTATATATTATTTCAGAACAGGGCAGAAAGAACAATCGCTTAATCTGCTACAGAGCCTATTGGAAGAAAGCAGTGAAAACGAATATGTAGTGAAGCTGATTGGGTATATAAGCTCTACAGACTAATATTGTGTAGACTAGTACTCTACAGACTAACACTGTATATCAAGCATAACCGATGAGTGCTGGGGAGCAAATACTGTTTTAGGCCGGGAAGCAAGATTTTTATGGATAAGCTGAATCTCCTCTTGCACTTCATCCATTCGCTTATCGAGGAGTTCTTTGTTACGCTTAATATTCTGTGTAATACGTTCTTTGACAGTATCAATCTCTGCATAAAGGTTTTTGCAGGTAGAAAATTGTTCTTCGGGGCTGAGCATCTTTTCGAGGGCAGTAATTACTTTTTGCAGGCTTTCAATGTTTTCCCGAAGTGATGCTTCCAGCCTTATATGCACCTGGATAGATTCAGAAGAACCGGCTTGTATCGCATCATACTGAGAATCCAATATATCAAGGTACTCAAAATATTTTTCATATTGGGCGGATAGTATCGCCTCGAGTCTTTCGGCTGCCTGCACTATAAACTCCTAACCGGAAATGCTAAAGCCCTGCGGGTTTGCCATGCCTTCCGTAGAAGTTCGTGCAGCAATATCCACCCAGGCCGAACGGAGGTCTGCTATCATGGCACGCACCTTAGTTATGCGTTTAGCATCATGAGAAATATTGGATTCAAAAAGCTCCTGATTAAACCAGGTGTAAAGCGCAAAAAGATTTTTTGCAATCTCGCCGCCCTTATCAAAGTCCAGCGAAACCATCAACTCGGTGATTACTTCCTGTGTCTTGATTATCGTTTTGCCTAAATTTTCAATCTTTGTCGGGGCAAGTCTGGATGCAGCGTTCTCTGTAGAACCGATTAAATCAAGGCTCTTATCGAGCTGCCTAAGAGCCTCGTCATAGAGCATTATCACAAGCTGCCCCTGGCTTGCAGTCCGGACACGAGTTTCGCGGTAGGCGGATATAGGGTTTGTATATGCCATAAAAATCTCCTCACCTAAAGTATCGACAAAAGGGGACTATTTCTTCAATAGTTTTGCAAAACCTTTAATGTAATGCCCGTTAAACAAGGTGATAAAGGCATCGGCCTGTTTGTCTGTAATACTGCCGCCCGACATGTTTACCAGTGCACGGAGGGGCATCTCGAGCATCATCGCCTCGGCAATAGAGCTGGCCTCATCACTTTCGTCTACGACATTGCCCACATTTTTCCGCATTCCCTTGATAAAGTTCTTGCCGAACCAGGTATTCTGCACATCGCCAAGGGTACTAAGCATGTCGTAACGGCCTTTCTTGTTGCTGGTAACTTCCGGTATCGGCTTGTTGTAGAGGGCCAGCCATTCCGCTTCAGGCGGATTAAATGACCCGCTTGCAGGTAGATTGAAGTAAGCCTTTGTCTTATCCGACAGAGAGCCGAGCAGAGCTTCCTTGCCATCACCTTCTATATCGATACTTTTTTCTGCAACAATATCCCGGCTTGATGTTCCCAACGAGATAGAATATTTTCCGCCCTCGGTCGCCCAGCAATTCGCCGCACTATTGAAATACTTGAATGCATCCTCATCAATAGTGATAGCTACTTTCTTCGACTCGCCCGGCTCAAGATAGACCTTCGCAAAGCCCTTGAGCTCTTTCGGCGCCCTGAAAAGAGGAGAGGCCCCAGCGGCCTCATCCTTCTTCCCCACATAGACCTGCAGGACCTCAGACCCGGCTATCTTCCCCGTGTTGGTCACGGTAGCACTCAGGGTGGGTGCACGAGCGGACTTGGCACCCGCCTTTATGGATACATCGCTAATAGCAAAAGTTGTATATGAGAGCCCGAAACCGAAGGGATAGGCGGGCTCGCGTTTGGCTGCATCGGCCCAGCGGTAACCGATATAGATGCTTTCCTTATAAAAGGCTTCTCGTCCTGCACCGGGATAGTAATTGGCATTGGGAATATCGGCAAGGGACTTAAACCAGGTTTCGGGAAGCTTGCCGCCGGGGTTGGCCTTGGCAAAAAGCAGGTCCACCACGGCACTGTTCACTGCCTGCCCACCAAGATACATCAGCAAAATGGACTTGACCTTTGAGGCCCAGGGAAGGAAGACCGGGGCGCCGCACATCAGCACAACAACCGTGTTGGGATTGGCCTCGGCAACAGCGGCAATCAATTTATTGTGGGCTTCGGGCATGGCAAGGTTCTTCCGGTCATAGCCTTCAGACTCATACTCATCGGGCAGGCCGGCAAAGATGATTGCAGCATCCTTGCCCTTGGCAGCTTCCACTGCAGCCTTGATAAGAGCATCATCGGGAGGGGCCATGGGTTTTAGGCTGTAACCCGGTGCATATTCGAACTGCACACCGGCCGCCTTTAAACAATTCAGGGCATTATCGACCTTGTGCGGATTGATTTTACTGGAACCGCCGCCCTGGAACCTCGGCTTTTCGGCAAAAGCCCCAATAATGGCCACCTTGGACGATGTTTTAAGCGGCAGCAAGGTGGTCTCGACAGGCTCGACCACCGCGTTTTTTAACAAGACAGCGGCATCGCAGGCTGCTTTTCGGCATAATTGGTGATGTTCTTCCTTATCATAGCTGGCGCCGGCCTTGTGATTGGCCTTATAGTCCAGTATCAATTGAACGACCCGTTCGACACAGGCATCGAGGGCAGCCACATCAAGTGTGCCATTCTGCACCGCCTCGACAATTTTTGCATCGTTACGGCCGCCGGAGGAAGGCATTTCCAGGTCTAGCCCGGCGACAATGCCCTTTGCCCTATCGGCAATGGCTCCCCAGTCGGTCATAATAAGGCCCTTAAAACCCCATTCATCACGAGGAATATCAGTTAATATCTTCTTGTTTTCGGCAGCATAGGTTCCATCAATCTGGTTATAAGAACACATCAGCGTGGCAGGATTGGCCTTCTTCACAGCAATCTCGAAGGGCTTAAGATAAATTTCCCGAAGCGCCCGCTCATCGACACAGGAATTGGAGACCATCCGGCCCTGCTCCTGATTATTTGCCGCATAGTGCTTCATACTGACGCCAATGCCCTGAGACTGAACGCCCTGAATGTGAGCGGCGGCGATGTCGCCGGCAAGGTAAGGGTCTTCGCTCAGATACTCAAAATTTCTTCCACAGAGAGGATTCCGCTTGATGTTCACCGCAGGACCAAGGACAACAGCAATATCTTCCGCCTGGCATTCCTCGCCGACAGCAGCGCCAATTTGCCGGGCATTTTCCGGATTAAAGCTTGCCGCAATAGCACAAGCCGGGGTAAAACAGGTTGCCGGTTTACTCATGTTAAGGCCCACATGGTCAGAAGCCCCTTCCTGTTTCCGCAGGCCATGCGGCCCATCGGTGACCATTATCGAAGGCAGGTCATGGTTCGCCAGCCCCTTCAAATGCCAAAAATCCAAGCCGGAACAGAGCGAAGCCTTTTCCTCAAGGCTCAATTGCCCAACAATTTCCTTTGCATTCATAACGTTTTCCTCTTTGTTATAGTATACACCGGTTTGGGGTTTTTGTCAATGGGCGCTAACACATTCTCACGCCCACCCCTTGACACCTCACCGAAGTTCGCTATACTAGATATAAGGAGACTATTATGCCGGTAGCAAAAAAACACATTACAAATGAAATGATTTGGGGTCTGCTCTTGAAAATGCAAGCCGAACTGGTAGCACAGCGAAATCGAAATGAGGTTCCGCGCTGCTATGATATACCCAATGCAGAGACGCAAGAGGCCATCCGCAAGACCGATGAGGCCATTGCAGAAGGCCGGGTAAAGCACATCACCTCCCTGGAGCAGTATAAAGCCTGCGTTGACACCGATGACGACGACACAGTCTACTCGTTTGACCCTCCAAGCCTCTTCCTTGAGACACTGCACTACGATGCCGAACACATGGAGGTCTGACAGATGCTTACACCAATCAGACGCAAGCCATTCAACAAGGACTGCGCATTGCTCACCAGACGTCATTATGATATGGCCTTACTCGACGACATCGTGAATAAGCTGTTCATGGAGGAGCCCCTGCCGCCACAGGCTCGTCCTCACTGGCTTTCCGGCAACTGGGCAGGCTACATGGAGTGCCATGTAAAGGGAGACTGGGTTATCATATATATGCCGAACCCGGAAGAAGGCACCATCACCTTCTACCGCACCGGCACCCATTCTGACCTGTTCTGAGCTCTACCCCCCCCCCAGCAGTATTTAACCGCGAACCACGCTGACCACGCGAACGGGGGTGTTGGTGGTGGTCGGAAGCCCTCTCCGGTGGTCGAGCCTGTCGAAACCACTTGTGGCGCCAGGTACTTTTTCACTTTTTTGCTGTTTAAAAGCTCACGTAAGTTTGCTGCGCAAACTTTAGGCGCAGAGGCGCGGTGAAATGGTAAAACATCAGATTTGATAGCAAAGCCCTGCGTTCTTTTTTTCTACTTTATTTTCCAAAACTCTTGACGAAAAGATATTAAGGTGTTATATTGTAAGTAAGATAAATAGTAATTGACAGCTGGAAAGACAGCAAGCGGTTGGAAACCGCAGGGAGGATTTATTATGAGAAAGAACAAAGTGTTCTTCGGATTGCTGGCAGGGCTGCTGGCAATGAGTATGTTATTTGCCGGATGCGACATGATCGGCGGCGGCGGCAACGGCGGCGGCGGGGGTGGCAACGAAAATGGCGGTGGTGGTGGCAGCAACGAAAATGGCGGCGGCGGTAACCCCGGCTTCTCGATTACAGCGACCTTCCCGAGTACCCAGAACGCGGGCCAAAACGCGGCTCTCAGCCTTGCTCCGGATGCCGGCGTAAGTTCGTCGTGGGCGGCTCGTGACGCTGCTGCTACCACAACAGCCATCAAGGGCACGCTTGTGGACGGCGACATCACCTTTAACATGAAGGGCGCTTATGACGCCACAACCAACTCCTACTCGGCATCGGCTGTTTCCACCTACATCAAGTACGTGGTCTCCGGTGCGGTGGCAAACACGGTGAAGGACAGCAGTATGCAGGTTGCCATCAATACCAGGAGCGGGTCAACTGCCGACTGGAACCCCACGCAGATTTTGACGAACAACGGAACGGGCAGCAGCGCCATTACGATTGAGTCGGCTTCCACGGCCGCTTCTGAAAGCGTGAATGGCACGCCTGCCACGGTTGAAGCCACGGACAATAAAGCTGAGGATACCTCCGCGAAGGAGAAGGCCGTTCCTTCCGGCTTCCAGGGCACCTGGTACGGCACGGGTGACAACGCCGGCCTCCAGTTTGTGTTTAACGCCCAGAGCGTCCAAACCTACATGTGGAAGGGCGGCAAATGGGTCATGGCACCCGAAAGCTACTCGCCCAACATGGCATTTCTTTACCAGGCTTACCGGGATACTGACGGCAGCGATAGCACCACCGACAAGAACCTTGGTTCCAATGTCATTGTCAGCGCGGCTTCCTATACCGTCACCAATGGTGGTGCGCCGGTTTTTGACAAAACCGTATACCTGAACATGGCGCTTGTGCCCGACGGGGATACGCTCACCATCTATGAGGTCAATTTTGCCGATTCCGTTACCCAGGCTAAGTCGAACTATGTTAGGCAAACGCAAATCGATAATGTCGACACAAGCCTCTATGTGATTGAACTGCAAAAGACGGCGCCTACACTAACAGGTGATTATGACGAAAGCCAGGCCAATCCCTCAAGCGTGGATGACAGCACATTTGTTACGGCACTGCTTAATGTTCAAAACTTGCCCACCACCATCCCCGGCGACAGTACCGGGACCCCTGGCGATGGTGGCTCGAGTGCTGCTGGGCCAGGCGCTCAGCTCTATGCATATATTGTTGATGACACCGTAGGCAACAGCTATACTATTTATCAGGAGAGCGCTTTGGGCCAGTCCTTTACCTGGGGCGGCTACCGGGGGAGGACTGCCAACGAAATCTTCCTTCACCTTAACAAGAAGCCCTCCAGTACCACAACCTATACGGTTATAATTGGTATTGGGAATGGCGCCCAGCCTGCCACTTATACCTATAAATATGGAGAGGTCAAATTCTCTGCTCTTACAGGCACCACAATTCAATACACAACTGTCGGCTTTACCTCATCCGAATCCCCGATTGTTGACTGGAACTCCATGACCGATGTTTTAGTGACCCAGGGCACAGGGCGGAAGCCCCTTTCAACCGGCACCTTAACTATCAACAACCTGCCGGAGTACGATGGCACCACTGTCACTGCCCAGTACAGTACCTTCTATGTGGTGCAGGGGGTTCTTGCGAACTCGGAAGACGCCAAGATTTGGGGGAACGAACCCCAGGTTATCGGAGGCGGGACTGTATTTGAGTCTGGACCCCCGGCTATCGAAGGCGGGGATGCAATGGAAGAGAGTGGGAATACCAATTGGTATACAGCCGATAACAGCGGCACATTCGCCGTGGTGTTTGATGTCACGGAAGACGTCATCAGGGAAGGCCTCGAATATCCGGATCACGAAAACTACCAGGTTTATGTCAACAACGTGGTCTTTAGCAACGGCAGCGGCACGCTGGACTTTAAGAACGCGGCGCGCCTTGACGCCTCCTCCGACAAGATTATTAAAGACGCCTTAACGATTCAGAACGCGCCCACCAATTTAGCTGCAGTGTGGGTATCAGGCGCGGGTTCCGACGGCAGATGGAAAAGGCTTGCCTTTGCGGAGGCCAGCGTGTCTGTGGACAGCCGCACCGGCGTCATGACCTGGATGGACGCGCCCCTTAAAAGCCCTGTTTCCCTTAGCTGGTATGCCAATAGCGACAACACATACCCCACAGACGGCAAATACACCGTGGAGTTCTGGCTCAAAGATAATTATCTTAATTACCAGAACCACACGGGCAGCACCAGCTGGAGCCCCGACAAAACGATTTCCAATGTTACCTTTGCGGGCGGCAAGGCCACTGTGAATTATACCCTTACCCCCGGGCAGGCAGACATTACCATTACCGGCATTCCGGATGGCGCGTCGGTCTACATTGTCGATCCGAGCAGCCTTCCCAACAGCCTCATAACAAGCACCGGGACCACGATCAACGACAATGACAAGGCACTGTTTAGTGATGTGTTCAGCAAGAATCCCACAAAGATGATTGCGGTAGGTAGCCAGTCTGCCGCCGACACAGCCAAAATTTACTTCTGGGACGGGAGCGCGAGCATTACAGCCGGTAATTACGCGGTGGTTGTTTGGCCCATCAACTCGAATACTATTTACTATCAGAACAGCGTTAGCTTTGCCGCGGATGGCTCTACGACCGCAACGATAACATACAACGGAATGACTGCTGTTAAGATTTCCTCCGCACAGTCCGAGGGACAGAAAGGAGACCGCTGAAGCATTCCTGAGCCATTTTCGAAATAAGCGATTTTGAAAATGGCTCCTATTACTAAAAGTACCGGTGTCCTGGTTCCCGCCCGTTATTGCGTAAGCAATTGGCGCGGGGCCGGGCGTCGGCGCTACGATGCCGGTGCGGAAGAAGGCACCATCACCTTCTACCGCACCGGCACCCATTCTGACCTGTTCTGAGCTCTACCCCCAGCAATATTTAACCGCGAACCACGCTGACCACGCGAACGGGGGTGTTGGCAGTGTAGTTACTTTTCATCATTTACCGTCTTAACCCACTTGTCTAGGCCAAATTTGCCGGATTTACTTGTGTATGCGGACAAGTTATTTCCTTTAATTTCTTATCGATTACCTGCCCAAGGTCAGTGAGAAGTTCTTTTCGCCATTCAAAATTAATGGGATTTTCAGAAAAAAGTTCTACAGGCTCCTTGTTCATTGCTTTTGCGATTTTTTCAAGCATAGTATCTGTAGGAAAACGTCTCTCACCCTCTATCATGGCTATGTAATTGGAAGCAGTACCGACTAACTCAGCTAATTTTTCCTGTGAAAACCCCAATTCTTTACGATATGTCTTAAGATTTGTAGCCAATACCTGTCTTAAAGAAGCCATATCACTCTCCGTTATAATTTTTTTATTTTATTATACAAAAAGATATTGACAAAATTGACTTTATGTTATATAATATATCAATCTATATCCCTAAGAGATAGAAGCAGATTTTGGCTCTTATTGACAAAGTATAGATGAATTGTAAGAAAAATAAAAATCGTAAGGAGAAAGTTATGAAAAAGCTTAAATTATTTTCAATTGGTTTTGCCCTTCACATGCTTTGCGTGCTCATGGTCGGCATTTCACTCATGCTTACAGCTTGTCAGCCACCTGTGAGGCCTGGTGACAAAACGGCGCCTACACTTGGGACGCCTGCAATAAACAATATTACCCAAACTACGGCAACAGCAAGTTTCACTTCGGATGAAGGTGGAACCTACTATTATCTGGTTCTCCCTTCAGCCGATGAAGTGCCGAAGGCAGCTGATATTATTGAGGCCACAAGTGGTATTTACGGTTCGGCCGATGCAGTCGAAGGCAGTAATACAATCAATCTGAAAGGACTTAGTGCCGACACAGTTTATAAAATTTATCTTGTAGTAGAAGATGATGCAGAGAATGTATCTACTGTTAATGCAAGCGAGGAATGGAGCACATTGCCGCCTGACCCAGACCTAATAGGTTTTACCTGGACTTCAGCAGCCGGCTTACAGCTTGGTGTAGGAACTGTTGATGCAGGCGATACTGTCGGCACATTCAGCATTCCACTTGGCGGAACCTCACCATTTAGTTATTCGCTTGTTTCGGGAACAGGTGATACCGATAATGCTCTTTTTAAAATTGATGAAACATCTTTGAAAATTGGAAACAATCCATTAACAGAATATAAAACCTATAGTGTTCGGGTGCAGATCAGCGACAGCAAGGGGAAAACATTTGCGAAGGCTTGCACGCTGGATGTAGCAGCCTCAAACCCTGAAATTAGTGGATTTACCTGGATTGCAACAGAAGGCTTGCGTCTGGGAACAGGAACTGTTGATGCAGGCGATGCTGTCGGCACATTCAGCATTCCACTTGGCGGAACCTCACCATTTAGTTATTCGCTTGTTTCGGGAACAGGTGATACCAATAATGTTCTTTTTAAAATTGATGGAACATCTTTGGAAATTGGAAACAATCCATTAACAGAATATAAAACCTATAGTGTTCGGGTGCAGATCAGCGACAGCAAGGGGAAGACATTTGCCAAAGCTTGCACGCTATATGTAGCAGCGCCAAACCCTGAAATTAGTGGATTTACCTGGACTGCAACAGAAAATTTACAGATCGGCGCAGACAATGTAGATGTTGGGGATACAGTCGGCACATTTAGCGTTCCTATCGGCGGAACCTTGCCATTCAGCTATTCGCTGGTAGAAGGTGATGGAGATACCGATAATGATTTATTTGTAATAGGAACGGATGATGATTACAATAAACTTAAGGTAAAGAGTGATGTTACAATCACTGCAAAAGAGGATTATAGTGTCCGTGTCCAAATAGAAGATAGTGCAGGTAAAACTTTTGCACAGGTATGTACTTTTGATGTATTACCTGGTAGTGTGCGAGCAATACTTACTGGTGCACCGGTAACTATTACCGCAACAGCAGAAAATTCTAGCGGTATTAATCAAGACGCAAATACAATATTGGAAATAACTCTTGAACATGCAAGTGTAAAAACAGCTCTTTCTGGGACGGATGTAAGCTCATGGGTGTATACATGGATTGGTGGGCTTACATTTAATGCGATGGCTGATGCTGGCGGAACAAATATTAGCATAGTGATAGCAGGAACACCAGGAGGGTCATTCAATCCGAGTAATGTACAAATTACTATTCCAAAAGAATATCTTAATATAGAAAATGGTTATACCATAGAAGAAGATGGCCTAATTGTATCGGGAACGATTACATACAATATAACACAGGAGCCGGAAGAGATTAGTGATTTTACCTGGACTGTTACATCTGAAATACAGGAAGGCGAGGATAATGTAGCCTCTGGTGCTGCTGTAGGTACATTTAGTAATCCGGTCGGTGGTGCAGCAGAGTATAGTTATTCATTGGTAGAGGGCGAAGGTGATGATGACAATGATTCTTTTGAAATAAACAATACAAATTTGATTGTAAAAACCGGAGTAACTATAACCGGAAAGGATTACAGTGTTCGTGTTAAAGTTACAGATAACGGGAGTAAAGTTTTTACCAAAATTTGCACTTTTACCGTTGCAGGACCAAGAATACAGGATGTTACATTCACTGTAATAGATGGCTTGAGTGTTGGAAACAATATGATTGATGCAGGCGATGTAATTGGCACTTTTAGTGATGTTGTTGGCGGAACACCTGGTTTTACTTATTCTTTAGATTATACCAATAGCAATTGGCCAGATACTGCCCTGTTTGTTATTGGAACTGGTGATAATGCAAACAAAATACTGGTAGGCGCTGAAAAATTGAGTGAAGCAAGGAATTATCAGATTGTGGCCAACATAACTGATAGTAAATCTCAGACTTTAAATACTCTTATTTCTTTTCTGGTTGATGCAAAAGTAACAACTCTGGCAGGTTATACAGGGACTCCGAGTGATTATATGGAACCACGGGGATTTCAAGATGGAACCGGAACAGAAGCAAGGTTTGGTCGATTGAGTGGTATAACTATTGATAATTCAGGTAATCTTTATGTCGCTGATTATGATAATCATAGAATACGCAAAATTACACCTGCCGGTGTCGTTACAACTTTAGCAGGTTCAGAGGAAGGTTATCGTGATGGTAATATTAGTGAAGCACTTTTTGATTTACCATCTAGTATTACGATTGATTCATCTAATAATCTCTATATTGGGGAATCGAATGGTAGAATACGTAAAATTTCATCGGATGGCATTGTTTCAACATTAACAGGTGTAGGAGAGGGATTTAAGGATGGTGATAAAACAGAGGCCTTGTTCGGTTTTTTAATTTGCGATATGGCAATAGATTCTTCCGGTGTTCTCTATGTCGCTGACTATAATAATCACCGCATTAGAAAAGTAACACCAGATGGTTATGTTACAACCTTGGCAGGCGGAGAAATAGGGGAATGGAATGGTGTAGGTACAAACGCAGAATTTCGTTACCCTATGGGAATAACTATTAATTCTTCCGGCATAGTTTTTGTTGCTGACAACAATAATAGAATACGCAAAATTACACCTGATGGTACAGTATCATATTTTTCAGGAACTGGAGAGTTAGGCTTTTCTGATTCGCCTGCACGATACTGGCGGCCACAGGGCTTAACAATAGACTCATTGGGTAATATTTATGTTGCTGACTCAGCAAGTTACAGGGTTCGTAAAATAACACCCTATTATGTGGGAACACTTATTGGTTCTAACACTACTTCTCTTACCGGTTCTACTTCACGAATTCAAGGGAATCAGGACGGATTAGGCAAAGCAGCCACATTGGGGGAACCACAAGATGTAGCAGTTGACTCTTCATTCAATGTATATGTTACAGATAATGAAAATTGCAATATTCGCAAAATTCAAACTCGCGAATAAATAATTTTTAGGAGGTTTATTATGTGTTTAGAAGATGCAATTAAAGAAATTATTAATTCATTGCACGGTAGGTATTTCGATAGCCATACGGTATTATCAGAGTTATTGAAAAACAATGAGTATCATCTGGCTTACATGAAGGATTTTTGTGAAGGAAATTATTCAACGATACCTTTATTCCATAGCCATATAGCAAAATGCATAGGTTCAACAGGCTTGGTAAAGCAAAAACTGGATAATGTTATAACATTAAGTCTACATGGGCAGCCGGTACCAAACATGTTGTGGGAAAAGGTATAATAAATTACCTAAAAAATGCCCTAAAACGCCGATGCCATCAGGTCCTGTTCGTTTCTTGATATACCGCAGTTTCCGGCGAGGGGAAAATGTTCGATAACTTTGAAGATACCCGCCCTAAGTTAGTCTATCAGTGTTTTGCGCCTGTGGCATAGGCAGCTATGGGTGGTGTATAGGAGGAAGAAGCCATTACCTGAGTTTTTTTTGGCTTAGCAGAAGTTACATCTTTCTTATACCATTTTTCATATACTTTAATTCTCGCGTCATTGATAAGCCCGATGCGGTGCATACCCTCAACTGTTTCTTGAAGAGCATTCAATGCTTCCTTATTTACATCTTTTTTCATATATTACCTCCTGTAATATCATATAATTCCCCGCCGTAAAAACGCCGGGGACATCAGGTTCTGTTCGTTTCTTGATATACCGCAGTTTCCGGCGATGCTTCGCCAGCGGGCTACCGAGGATTGGACTTCATCAAGTATAGCGAGCGCTCTCTTTTCGCTTAGCCTGAAATATCCTCGCACTTCCATTGCAAGAGCGAGGTCGAGCGAGTTGTCTGTTTCGTTGATATTCAGGGAAAGTCCCTTGCCGTTTTCATCAGGATTCATGTCATAGGCAGGAGAGAGCGACCAGCCTTGAGGACTCAAAAGAAAACCATGATTCCGCAGATGGTCGTCGCAGTTAGATACCGCAATATTGAAGACCATCCTTCGCCAGAGTTCTTCCAGATCTTTTTCAACCTGTGTGCTGTATTTTATAATGATGCCGGCAATATCAAGATAGCCGATACCGCTTGCAGTTCCATCGCCATCTGATGCACCAAGTAATGTCATTGCTGAAGCAAAGTGAATACGGCGACCCCTTGCATCCCGGTCAAAGCGTTTTGTCAAGAAAGTGCTTCCTTTGTCAGAAAAATTGCTACACATTGATTCGGCCACACTAATTCCGCAGTCTGCTGCTAAAACACTGAGCGTTTGTTCCCATGCGCCTATGTTCTTTTCGTCTTTTCCTGAGGGGAATTTCGCAATCCAAAGCGCAGCGTTTTTATCTGCTATATTTGCTTTCGGCCTTGCTCCACCTAAAGAAGAACCTGGTTGAACAAGCATGCTAAACCAATGCCTATATTCACTTTCTGATATGTCTTCCCGTTCGATTTGCCTGCTTGCATACTCTAATTCCCGAATTGATGTCCATGGCGGAATTGCCATGTCGGCATTGTTATCAAGAAAATCACCGTCCGGGTCAAGTTTCAGACGAAGCGCGCCCATCCTGCTGCCATCGAAAACACTCAAAAGATAGTCACTTTCATCAAGCATTCTTTGCGGACGGCCTTCCTGTTTTGCTTCAATAAGTTCCCTTCGTTGTAAGAGGCGTCGGCCCCAACGGTCCGGAGCAGAATCAAGAAAAATACCGAAATTGAGTTTGCCGGGACGCAAGAATTGTCTGCCTTCAAAAGGGCCAAGGTCGGGGTCAAGCAAGCGCGCCTGATTAAACTGAAGCCATTGCGCACTTCCGCTAAATGAAAAAACTTCTTTTCCCCGGATAGTTTCACAGTGCAGGGTGCCAATATGCAAGGGTGAATTGCCGGTATCAAGATAGGCGTAAATATCTTTGCCTTTCACTCCGGCCTCCTCGTAACTTTGGAAGCCCGTATGCGGGAAGGGAGTTTTGCATCTTGCAGGATTCTTCCAAAATCGTCATCTGCAGCCACTTTGAGAAGGTCGCTATCGAGCCCCAGAACATAGAGGAGCTTGAGCCAGGAGCCGATTGCCACGCCACTGTCGCCCGCTTCCATTTTTCCAAGGGTTGCACGACTTACCCCTGCTCGTTCGGCAGCCTGTTCCATAGAAATATCCCGCCTGAGTCTTGCGTATCTGATATTTTCCCCCAACTTAACAAGCGTCCGCCTTTGAGCGGGCAGCAAAGGGGCTGATGGTTTTCTCTTATCCATATCCATAATGTTAATAATTATAGCCTAAATAACTATTTATGTCAAGTATTAGATTTGTTAATCCAGCAATTCTACATTTAAGAGAAAATCATAGGGGTTCTGTATAAAATTGAGGTGAAGTGATATAATAGAGCAAGAATGTTACTCTGGGAGGGGAAGCATGAGTGGTTTATTAAAGAAG
>JAISIL010000197.1 GCA_031262035.1 Spirochaetaceae bacterium
CACCATTATTAAAAACAAAAAAATTTTCAGGTGCTTTACCTAGCGTTTCAGTAATTTCTTTATTTACATCACTAAAGCCTAGAAAATTACGAATATTTGACGAAAATATTGATGGATTATACTTTACCCATAATTCACCCAGATCGTTTGCAGAAATACTACCATAGTAACATTTATATGGCTCTTTCTCTATTCCCCAATTATTTAGCATTAGGTCTAAATTAATTTTGTCTGTATTTGTTCCTTTTAATAAATTGTTATATATATGTGTTTGCGTTAATAGGAAATAGTCAGCAATTTTATCAGGATTATTTATATCACCTATGAAATCATCCATAATCCTAGTTGCAGAAGGATTTAATTTCTGTGTACCTGTATGGCATAAGATTAAGAACATCTTAGTACCAATTGTTGTTATAGCACTATTAATATAATCTTCCATTGACTTGATTTTTTCATTGAATCTATCATACTTTTGATTAATAATATCTTTTACGCCTTGCAAAAATTTTTGGATATCTCCTATATCGATACCACCTGTTCCATCATTATGCCATTTACTTTGAACAAAGTATAATGTATGATTTAATTCATTAAAATAAATTGCATCAATACCATTGTCTTGATATCCATCAGTAATGTAATTTACAACTTGATCCGGCTCTATTTTGCAATAGTATTGAATAGAATAGGCAGCCAGAGACCGCGTATAAAAAAGGTTTCTTTTTTCTTCATCAGAGACATTTTCATTGATGACGATTTTTGATGAATACATTCCATCAAATGAGGCTTTAATCTGATTTATTGTTACACTGCTCAAAATTAACTCCTTTCAATCTATATTATATAAATAATTTCAATTTACTCAATAAGTTCAATGGGCTATGGCGTATAACGAAGCTATGATAAAAGGTACGGGAACCGGTATACTAAAGCTAAGTTCGGAAGAACGAAGCCGGCCGCACTCCGGAACTGGGGCAGGAGCGTCGCTCTTGACCTCGTAATAACGAATGGCGGCCGGCTCCCGTATCAACTTGTTGGGGAGCGAGTCCCTTTGGCCCGCCACCCCGTATAGACGTATGGTGAGTATACCCCTTTTTCTCCCGAATGGTCAAGTAACTTTATTTTATGGAGGATTTTATGAACTTTATCGGTATCGACTTGCACACCAACCGTTTTACCTGCTGCTATCTCAGCGAAGACCCATCTTTCAAACGGATGGAAACTTTCACCCTTGACCAGACCGGCCTGGACCGCTTCTACGCCACCCTGGACAAGGAGTCATCGGTTATTCTGGAGGCTACAATCAATACCTTCGCCTTCGTCTCTCTCTTTGAGAACAAAGTGAAGAAAGTCCTTATCGCTAATACCTACCAGCTCAAAGAGGCAGGCCCCAAACAGAAAAAGACCGACAAAGTGGACGCTTTTAAGCTCGCCCAAAAGCTCAAAGCAGAAATTATGTCGGGCGTCCAGCAAATTCACGCGGTATTCCTTCCCTCAAAAGAATACCGCGACCTCCGCGCCTTGTTTGCTTCCTACCGCGTCCTCAGAAAAGAAATAACCATGACCAAAAACCGCATCCACTCCCTCCTTAAGGAGAACCTTTTCCCTTTTACCAAGGAATTTATCTTCGGAAAGAAGACAAGACTTCAAATCCGTTCCATTTCTCCTGATGAAATCCTCTCATTTCAGATAAATCTTTTCATGGACACCCTGGAAGCCCTTGAGGCCAAGGCCGAAGAACTTGAAAATAAAATAATGATTTTCGGACAGCGTTTTATGCCGATGGTTGAAATACTGACCAGCATGTCAGGCATTTCCGTGATTACCGCCCTGGCGCTTATTGCAGATGTGGTCGATGTAAGCCGCTTCCAAAATGCCAAGCATTTTACTTCTTATTTAAGAAGCGCCCCAAGGGTTGAAAGCTCAAACGAACATACACTTATTAAAAGCACCAACAAGGCCGGAAGAAGGCTTTCAGTCACGCTCCTCTCCCAATCGCTCAATCATTTCCGCGATTCTAATAAGAAGCTGGCCGTGTGGTATACAAGGCTGAGCGTTTACAAGAAGAAGGGGGTCATCAGGATGGCTTTGTGCCGCAGAGTATTTGCAGAAATATATCAAATGATGAAAAAAGGGGAAAACCATTATTTTAGAAATCCAGTTTTACATGAGAAAAAAATTGCACAGTATAAAGCATTTTTGGCAAAAGAAAAAAAGTGATTTTTTTTGCCAACATTTTTGCCAAAACTACTTGACATTTCTCATAGACGTTCCGGGTGTTCCCGACGTTTTCCGCCGCCTTATAAAGAAAGTGCGAAGCGGTTTCGGCGGCGGAAAATGTGGGCGGAGGCGCCGTGCGAATGAGGGCTTTAGCCCGATTGAGCTAGGCGCCGGAACCCCTTTACGCCAACACCCTGTTGAGACTGTCCATTTTTATCAAATTCGCCATTTCGCTGTTTCCTAACTCATTTATATATAATATGTTACAAAACGGATTGCCACCTGAAAAACTAAAAATGGACAAACTCGTTATGCGAAGTGCCCTGCCCCTTACTATTATTTTTTCAAAAGATTCAAATTTATTTTTTCTGTATTTACATATGGGGACGCCTTTATTATTGAAAATCCAAATTGTTTTGCTGCTTCATGGGCGGAAATGCTAATTTGTTTTCCAACATCAGCATCTGCGATATTTTTTGTCCTTTCGTAAAAGGCTGTACGATAATCGTCAAGCCAATCCTCAAATGTTTGAGTTTTTATCATTTTATATCACCTCCATTGGCGTACATATCATTGGTGTTGAGCAATCCAAAATTACATTAATGGGTTCAAGTTTTATTTTAGTATTTGCCTTATTTATATGTTTAAAATTAAGGCTAATAATAAAATCCATATTGTTTAGAGATGCAATAGCTATATGTATACCGTCCACTCTTGAACGCTGAGGTAAAATTCCTGTTTGTATATAATAAT
>JAISIL010000023.1 GCA_031262035.1 Spirochaetaceae bacterium
TATTGAAACCTGCGGCTTTTGCAATTGCATTACTTAATGCAAGGTTATAACCGGAAGGCTTGCCATCCGGAGCAATATAATCAATAGGCGGCCCATCGCCCGGTAAACCGACTATTACCGTTTCCTGTCCGTCAATGGATGCAGGAGAGGCGGTTCTTTCGGTGTTGCCCCGGATAAAATAGGTCTCTGTAATTTGTTCCAGAGTGCCATCTGCCTTGATATCTGCTATTGCTTTATTTAAAGTATTAAGCAGACTCGTATTGCTTTCTGCGACTGTTAAAGATAAATCATAACTGGTAAAAGCCGGGTCGGGAATTGCCAAAAGGCTTGAGTCATTGCGTGTATAATAATTTGCCAGCGACATCATTAAACCAACCCAGGCGTCTGCCTTGCCGGCCTTCAGAGCGGTTAAGGCCTCCGGCCCGGAATCAAAGGCCAACACTGATTTAGGCCTGTAACCATGCCCTTCAAAAAAGTCGGGCCCTACATCAAAATTTGCTCCAATAATTGCAACACTGCGGCCGTCAATATCAGACAAAGTAGTGATTGCGCCCGATTCCTTTTGCGCTGAAGCAAATAGTTCTGTTGCCAGAAAGAGCACTGTAAAAATAATATATAATTTCTTCATCATTCTTACCTTATATTCCCCAGTTCCTTATGTATGGCAATGAGTTCTGCCACATTGTCCTTTGTGTAAAGTGCGCAAGTGATGTTCGTGTTTACGGTAGGCTTTAGCGGCTGCTTGCCCGAGATGATGTCGTCACACATTTGCAGAATACGGGCGGCAAGGTCGTTCGCATTCTGGAATGCGGTAGCGGTAAGACGGCCATCACGAATCAGAAGGGCGGCTCCCGCGTCGCCGTCAACTCCGTATGCTTGCATTTTGTCATAAGCGCTATTGTCCTTTACCGCTTGCAAAGCGCCCAAGGCCATGCTATCGTTCATTGAAATAACAGCGTCAATCGGTTTATCGCCGGAAGATTGAACCCAGTCTTTCATGAAGTCTATCGCTTCGCTCTCCATCCAGTGGGCGGAGTCTTCGCGGAAAATTTCCACATCCCCTCTTTTGTCAAAGAATTCCTCTTGCCATGCGCGGCGGCGTTCCACCGAATGCATGTTGCCGTCCGGGCCGCGGAACACCACAAGGCGTGCGCCCTGCGGAATGGTGTTAAGCGCATAACGGGCAACTACCGCGCCTTGTTCATAAGGGTCGGCGTCTACGCTGTTGGTGATATCCATTAGGGCTTGTTCCGGAATACGGGGGTTTGTGAGAATGATGGGCACTCCGGTGCCGGCCGCTTCTAGGATGGCAGACTTCTCCGCCTCGCTGTCATTGGGTTGAATGACGAGAATGTTGTATTTGTCCCTTAGGGCTTGCCCAATCAGGCTGTTCTGCCGCTCGTTGTTCGACTGTGCATCCTGAATTTCCAGAGTAAAGAGAGGGTGCTTACCCTCAGTCATTTCGTCCTGCATGCACTTTGCAATCAGGGCCGGAAATATGTCGGCCATGCCGCGGGCAATAAACACCACACGCTTCTTCTCGCCGTTCACCACTGGCGAATCAACAGCCTTCTGCCCAGCGGCAAATGCCGCCCCGCCAATTAAAGTTAAAGCCACAATTAATGACATCAGTTTCTTCATATTATTCCACCTTTTGACATGCTTCTAAGCATTGCTTAGAAGCATGTCGTTTCATTTCTTTACTTCTTTACCAAAATAGCCGCCTGCAAATTGTTGTAATACACATCAGTAGTAACTATACCAGGTGAGGCAAGCACTCCCGCATGAAAGAAGAACACATCGATCCGGCCTGAGTTCAAGGCGCTAAACTTAGCGTCAAAGGGAACGGTGATAAACTCAACATTGAAGCCTTCCCGCTTTGCAATTTCCGCCATCAGCGCCGTGTTGTAGCCAGCCGGTTTGCCGTCTGCCTGAATGTAGTCAAAAGGTGGATAGTCGCCGGAGATGCCCACCTTGACCGTTTGCTCTCCTGCAGTTACCGGAATGGACACCGGCGCGGGGTTCCCTGTTTGGCTGCCGTCGATGTATTGGGAATTAAGCGAAGCCAGAGTGCCGTCGCTGGTGATGGCTGATAGGGCGTTATTAATTTGCCCCAGAAGCGCGGCATTTGACTCCAGCATTACCATGCTTACCTTGCCAACTGCTCCTCCAACAAGAAGCGGCGCTTCAATCGGCTTTACCGTATTGTCGCTTTGAGAGAGGAATTTCGCGTAAGCCATTGTCGTACCAACTCCGTCAACACGCCCTGCCTTGAGCGCCGCCAGCGCCTCATTTATGCTTGGAAACATCTCCACCTTGCCGAATGTAACGCCTAGAATCTTGGTAAAATAACCTATCGCTTCCTCAGGCGTCATCGGCGCATTAGCCATGCCGATGACTTTCCCGTTCAGGTCTGCCAGGGTGTTGATACTTGCCGCGGGAGCGCTCTCCGCAGCGGCATTGGCGAATACTCCCGCCAAAAGAGCCGTGGACAGTAAAACTGTCAATAAGATTTTTTTCATTTTCTTATCTCCTCTTTATTTTCTTAACCGCCTTTTCGCGCGATAAAGGTGGTATAAGAGCCTTAGCACACTGGACTACAATGCTTATTCCCAGGCCGGTAATTAATACTGCAAACACAAGCTGTAAAGCATTGCCACTTATGTTATTTCCCTGTGTTATAGCTGTGCCCAATTGCAGTATTTTTATTACAAGAGCACTAAAGGTAACACAGGTCATCAAAATTGCCGGTATAACACTGGCAATATACATCCTCTTGGTTCTTCTGAAAAACACCGCACAGGAAAGCAAGGCCAAAACCGCCAGCAATTGGTTTCCGGAGCCAAAGAGCGGCCAGACATTCTGATACCCCAAACGGCAAAGTGCCCAGCCTGGTATAATCGTTACTACTGTGGCAAACCACTTGTGATGCAAAACCTTATAAGCGCTGCCCCTCTCTTGCGCGGGTTTATCGCTATCTTCCCAAAACTCCTGCCAGGAAAGCCGTCCCACACGCGCTACAGAATCCAGGCTCGTCAGAGCAAAGGCAGATATTGCAAGGTTAATTAAAGTAAAAACTGCCGTATGGGGAAGATGCAGAGTCTGCAAAAAGTTCGCCACACCAAGCGAGAAAATAGTAGGCGGCGTCATTTTGAGCGTTGCACCATCAAGCACCACGCCATCAGCAAAAGAAGCAACAACGATAAGGCTGATGACCGCCAGAAGGCTTTCGACAATCATCGCCCCGTAAGAGACCGGCTTCATATCCCGCTCGTTTTTAATTTGCTTTGATGCAGTGCCGGAAGCTACGAGGCTATGAAAGCCGGAAATAGCCCCGCAGGCTACCGTAACAAACATAAAAGGGAAGAGCGTATTCATGGATTGAAGACTGCTTCCACCCATGTTGAACGAAGTAAAAGCCGGAAGGTTGATGTCCGGGTTTGCAACAAAGATACCTATTACCGCCGCCATTATCATTGCCACAAGGAGGTATGAATTGAGGTAATCACGTGGTTGCAACAAAGCCCAAACCGGCACGACACAGGCTATGGCAATATACAGAAAAATGATAATCCGCCAGGCATCCATCCCCACACCCAAAAGTGGCGCCAAAAGACCAAGCACAATCGCTACTACCAGCAGCACAATTGCAATACCGGTATTTACCCACTTATGAAGTTTTGCCTTTTGCAGTATGAAACCTAGCAGCACAGCAAAAGCGATAAAAATAATTGAAGTTGTTGCCGTAGAACCATTAGCCGCCGCCTGTTCGCTGTTCACTGTAGATGAAGTAACAGAATTCCATGTGCCGGCTACCACATCGGCAAAAGCGGCAATAACGAGAATGCAGAAAAGCCAGCAGAAAATACAAAATAACTTTTTACCTGCCTTCCCCAAATACTTTTCAACAATTGAGCCCAGACCCTGGCCTTTATTGCGCACACTTGCATACATTGCGCCAAAGTCTTGCACAGCACCGAAAAAGATACCACCAAAGATGCACCACAAAAACACCGGCACCCAGCCAAAAACCGCTGCCTGTATCGGCCCATTAATAGGCCCTGCCCCGGCGATCGAAGCAAACTGATGCCCAAACACTACACCCCGGTCGGCAGGCACATAGTCTACACCGTCCTTGTATATTTCGGCAGGAGTTTTCGCCCTAGGGTCTATGCCCCACTTTTTTGCAAGAAAACCGCCATAAAATACATAAGCGCCGCCTAAAAGAACAATAGCAATAATAATCAAAATCATACCATTCATACAGCAACCTCTTGTTTTAACCTCTTGTTAGTTATACCCTTATCTATCACATCAAAAAGCCAGATACAAAGGCCGGTAGTAATTAAATACATCACGGCTACGGCAAGAAGCGGGAAGAATGCATCAAAGGTGCGGCTGCGAATGATGTCGCCTGCACGGGTTAAATCCTGTATGGCAATATAGCCCACAACCGATGTTGACTTTACAAGGCCGATAAATTCATTCTTGTAAACAGGTAATGCATTCCGTGCCGCCTGTGGCAATGTTACCAGGAAAAAAGCTCCGCTATTGTTGTAGCCTAAACTCCGTGCCGCTTCTATTTGCCCCTTATCCACCTGGCTTATAGCCCCGCGGATAATTTCACCGATAAAGGCCGCTTCGTTTAAACTAAAGGCAATTATTGCCACTACCACACCAGATATACTGCTCTTCGCAAAGATAATATAGAAGGTAATCATCAATAAGACCAGCACCGGTGTGCCGCGTAAAATAGTGATGTAGACCTTGCCGATTGCGTTTAGTGCCTTGTGGCGGCTCATATTAAGGCCGCAGACGCCAAAACCAAGTATCGTCCCCAGAACAAGGGCACAGAGCGATATCAACATCGTCACGCCCAAACCATTTACAATCAACTTCCAGCGGTTTTCAAAGATGAGGTTGGAGTAGAAGCTGTTGGAGAGCTTGGCGAAAAAGCCGGGTTTGCTTACCCCTCCCCCAGCCCCTCCCGCAATGGGAGGGGAGTTAGCAGAGGAGGCACTCCCCTCCCCTTTGGGCGCCAGGCAGACCAGCACGGCGCCGCCTGCATAATAGGGCTCGGTAAAGTTCACCTGCTTTTTGCGTTCCTCTGTAATGGAGATGCTGGAAACGGCAATATCAACCTTGCCCGATGCCACAGTGGTAACCAATGCGCCAAACTCTAACACGGTCCATTCAAGCTTGTAGCCGGCCCATTCGGCAAAACGCATGATATACTCAATGGAAAAACCTGTGGGCTTGCCGTCAGAACCAAGTAAAGAGAAGGGGTCGCTCGTGCCGTCTGTAGCCACCTTTATAGTGCCGTTTTCCCCTGTTAAAGAGATGTCAGGAAGGGAGGGCGTTTCCGCACCGTTCAGCCAGCGGTTTAGCATTGGCTCATAACTACCGTCTGCCTTTACCATTGTATAAAATTCGTTTAACTGTTCCAGTAAATGGCTTTTCTCCTTATTCACCATAATGCCGTAGGGGTCGTCTACCAGGGCCGGCTCTACAAGCATCAGTTCCGGGTTCAGGGCAACCAGTTTACGGGCCAGCGGGTCATCGGTAAGCAAGGCGTCGGCCCTGCCGTTCTTTACCGCTTCGCCCATGGCCGGCGTGTCGTTATAGTAACGGACCTCCGCGCCCGGCAGGTTCGCTTCCGCGAATTGGTCATGCACGCTGCCGTTCAACACAGCAATGCGCTTCCCGAAAAAGTCCTGAGGCTTTATTGTGGTTTCGACAGGCTCGACCACCGGGGCTTCATCCGCCCTGACGATAAGCGCGACATCATCAACAAAGTAATTAATAGAAGGAAAATCGAAAGCCTGCCTGCGTTCCGGTGTTATCGACACATTATTCATCCCGAAATCAGCTTTGCCACCTTGAACCGCAGCAAGCATGCCGCTAAAATCGTTTATCACGATGGTATCCAGCGGACGGTTTAAGAAAACAGCAAAACGCATGGCGTATTCAATATCGAAGCCCGTCGCTTTTCCGCCTTCTGTTATATAAGAGAAAGGCTCCACTACCCCGGCAGTAGCAAACTTGAGCGGCGTCCCGGTTTTGGGAAGCGCTATTTCAGGCAGTTGTGGATTAGGCTCGTTCCAGCGGGCTTTCATCTCATCAAATATACCCTTCGCTCCTATTTCTTTTTGAAAGGCGTCAAACTCCGCCGGCAAAGGAGAACCTTTGGGGCAGACCACACCATAATCAATTGAATTAAAGCCGGAGATTATCTTGAATTCATTGGGGGCATTTGCCAAAAGAGGCTTCAAACCGGTCCTATCCAGAACCGCCGCATCTATTTTATGGGAACGCAAAGCCTGGAAGACATCAGAATAAGTAATAAAGAGCAGAATATTTGCATTTGGAAACCTATCCAATATCATCTGTTCAAATATCATCCCCTGAACAGTGCCGAACACAGCATCCTTATACGCAGAAAAATCATTCGCAGAGGGCAGCCCCGTAATATCCGTGGACTCAAGGCGCATCGCCACAGAACCGCCTGTAAGGAAGGGCTGGGAAAAGGCAACCATCTTCTTCCGTTCCGGCGTAACGCTCATGTAGTCCACAATGGCCTCAATCTTACCACCCTGAAGCGCCGCAATAAGCGAAGCGAATTCCAGGTCCACAAGTTCAACCTTTCGCCCCAGAATGCCGCCAATGCGGTAGGCCAATTCCGCCGAAAAGCCGGTGATATTTCCGTTTGAATCAATGAAACTCACCGGTTCGCGCCTGGCATTAATGCCAATACGCAGGGCATCGCCTGAGCCATTACCATTACTATCGAAGTTTTCGGGCATGCGGTAGTCGGTGTGGACGGTGCTCAGCCAGCGTTTTTCCATATCGGCAATGATACCATCGCCTTTAAGATTAGAAAGGGCAGCGTTAATACCCTCCAGCAAAGCGGTATCGCCTATCTTGACAGCCGCGCACACTTCGTCAGCAATAAGGTAGGTATCCAGGCCGGGATTGATATTAGTATTAGTCTTTGCTGCATTCATTGCAAAGATATTACTGGTTACCATCAGGTCGGTTTTACCGGCAAGAAGCGCTGCCAGGTTATCCTGGTCGTTTGAATAGTTGAAAATCTTTGCATCGGGATAATGCTCCCGGACGAAAGATTCATGCGTAGAACCGGTCATCACCCCAATGCGGGCTTCGTGAATATCGACCGTCTCTGCTCCGGCTTTTGCGCATAATAGCGCAAGGGCGAAGATAAGCCAATATCTATTCGATAGTAAAGACATCTTCCAGACCTGTTACCTCGAAAACTTCGCGGACAATATCCTGGACATTTTTCAGCACCAGAGACCCGCCTTCTGCAGCCAGAGCCTTCTGTGTAGAAACGAATACGCGCAATCCTGCCGATGCCAGATAATCCAGGTCTTTGAGGTCCAGGACAATATCCTTGCTTTCTTTCAAAGCATCAGTGATTTGGGCGTTGCATTCTTCTGCTGTTGCAGCGCTCAACTTACCCGAAATGGCCAGTATCAATTTTGTGCCATCCGTAGTTTTTGTAATTTCCATATACCACCTCTTTAAAAATTTTGATATTTTCGTATATAATATCCCATTTTTTTTACAAAACTGCTATTATGCTTTTCTATGATTTTTAAAATAAAAAAGAAAAAAAGGACAGAAAAATCTCATGGAAAAGCATAGTATGCAACTAATATGCAATACATATGACCTCTTGCAAAAAAATAAAATATCTGATATACTACTCATACTATGATTTCTTCAGTCCTTGCTTTCTTTTTCAGTATTTTGATGGCTATATCCAGACAGACAAGCAGGGTCTCATTGACCGGCTACTATGCCTATCAGAACCCCTTAGACTATATATGGTATGCACTGGGCCTTGTTCTGACTATCTGCCTTTTACCCTTTGCCTTGCCAATAGAAAAAAAGGGGGATATATGGCGTCTGGGCTTTATGAGGCGCTCCCAGAAAATAGCCATGACCTCTGTCAGTGTATTTTGCGCTCTTGTCTCTCTGTTTTATATGATAGATATTCCTTCTCTTGCCGGCTTTCAGACTGCCCTTTTGGGGCCTGTTCTTGCTGTTCAGATAATTCTGGGTATTGTGCTGCTTTTATCCTGCGATAAATTGAGTCCCGGCAAACAGGGGCTTATCTACGGAGCCGATTTTGCCGCTGCTGTGTTTTTTCTAAGTTTCTTCATATATATAGGTGTCTTTACCACCAGCCTGGGAAGCCGCCTTTATTTTGCTTTTCTGCTCTTGTTTACTATTATAGCAAATGCCTATTCTATATGGTCCAATGTGCAAAAAACCGAAGGCCAGGCGGAAATAGAACCCTCATCTGTCATTGCTAAAGAAAAAAACGAAACAAGTTCTTTGGCGATTATTTTTCTTCTTATAGCAAGTTTTCTGTTTTATGGTATCACAAGCCAGATAGGGAAATCTGTGCCTTTCTATGCCATGCTTACAGCAAGCAGCACAAAAGATTTACCGGTCCGCATCCTATACCTCTGTTCTCTGCCTCTTTCGGCTTGGTTTGCAGGCCGCAACCCCAAATATTTTATAAAGATACTATACCCCATTGCGGCCATTATACTGGTAGTATCGAAACTCTTGCTGATAACCGCTTCCCCGGCAATAGACAGTATCGTGCAGGTTTTCACCACCTTAGTTTCGATAACCGTATTTATAAGCCTTCCCTTTGTCTTATTATATGTAAACAAATCAGCTCGCTTGTTTGTGCTGATTAGCCAGATGAATCAAATATGCTGGATGGCCTCTCTGTTCTTCGCTGCAATTACCTTTAGCATTGGTCTTGGCCAGTATGTAGATATGATATTCATGATACTGCTTATGGTTATGTATCTTCTGCTTTTATATGGAACTTCAAGGCAGTTAAAGGCTCCGACAAAGGCAGCAGAACAAATACCATTACAAGCGACGCCATCGCCCGAAGAATTAAGGCAAGCAGTCTACACAAAAAATAAATTTACCAAAAGAGAAATAGAAGTAGCGGAGTTGCTGTATCAAGGCGCTGCCCGTTCTGGCATTGCAGAAAAACTCTTTATTTCAGAGATAACGGTAGATACCCATATTCAGCATATCTACCAGAAACTCGGTGTAAACAAACTTGCCGGTTTCTTTTCTCTCATGAATACCGTACCGGTGCAAGCATGAAATAGAAAACGAGGAGATAAACTAATTTGCTCCCACTACCCTATGCGGCAGATATGGTTCCTCAAGATACTTCATTTCATCATTGCTCAGTGTTATATCAAGAGCCCGGACAGCATCGGCAACATAGTCGAGTTTTGTGCCGCCGATTATCGGAGCGGCTATGTATGGCTTGGCCAGCATCCAGGCAAGGGCGATTTGTGACATGCTAACGCCATGTTGCCCAGCCAGTTCTGCAACCCGGTCGACAATCGGTTTATCAATATCAGCACTTGCTCCATACTTTGCCTTAAGCACAGTATCTGTTTCGCTCCGCTTGCTTGGAATAGACCAGTCGCGGGAAAGGCGGCCGGAGGCAAGCGGCGAATAGGGTGTGCAGGAAACCTGTTGGTCCAGGCAGAGAGGAATCATCTCGCGTTCTTCTTCACGGTAAATCAGGTTGTAGTGATTCTGCATAGACACAAACTTTGTCCAGCCGTTTTTTTCTGCTGTGTATTGCGCCTTCTGAAATTGCCATGCATACATTGCAGAGGCTCCCAGGTAACGGACCTTGCCGGCCCGCACCAAATCATGCAAGGCCGACATTGTTTCTTCTATTGGTGTGTTGTAATCCCAGCGGTGAATAATATAAAGGTCAATGTAATCAAGGCCGAGGCGCTTAAGGCTCTGTTCACATTCATAGATAATTTCCTTGCGGCTAAGGCCGCCACCATTGGGCATTGTGTTACCTGCTTTGTCTTTCCGCATGGTGTTGAATACCTTTGTTGCAATGACCAGTTCTTCACGGGGAAGTTGCTTAATGACAGCGCCTAGGTATTCTTCGCTTGTGCCGTAAGAATAAACATTGGCCGTATCAAAAAAGGTAATACCCATATCAAAAGCTCCCAGTATTACCTTTTTGCTTTCATCCGGGCCTACAACCCACTGATGAAAGCCCGTCGACACATCGCCAAAACCCATACAGCCAAGGCATATCCGCGAAACATCCAGTCCACTGTTCCCCAGTTTAGTGTATTTCATATAATCTACCCTCTCGTTTTATCCTATTCCTTATACTTCTCCAGAAGTTGCAAAGCGGCTTCCTTCCGACAGCTTCCGTTAAAGGCTTTTGCGCCTTCGCCTGAATCGAATAGTTTTGTGACAGCCTGCATAAAACACTTTTCGCCATACTTTTGTATAAATAAGGCAGATGCTTTTGCTTCATTGTCGTTTTCAAAGAAGCCCTTTGTGCAGGCGGCTAATTCACTACATTGATAGCAGCCTTCAATCTGCTGTTCTTTTGCACAACGGACATTGGGACATACACAGTCTTCAAACAAAGTGGCATTGCCGCAGGCATTGTATTCACTTTTACAGCCGCCGCACCACTGCCCTAAAAAACAATGGTTACAGGAAAGGCCGCAATAGGCAATGGGGTTTATGCCCTGCCGTGCTTCCTCTACCAATTCGGCCTTTAGCGCTTTGCAGTGTTCAATTCTTGCACCATTATCGCCGTGTTCGGCATCAAAAGAATAGCGATTAATAATTTCACAGGGGAAGTCCGCACATTCACCACAGAAGCGTTTGCCCTTTTCCTTTGCACATTCTGCAATATCGCACTTTCCCCAGGGTAAGATTCCTTTCAATGCAATGCAACCTGCACAGCCGCCGCTCTGGTATTCACATTTTTTACATTCAATACCACAATAACTTTCAATTTTTTCCTGTCCAAATGTCAACATTTAATTATCCTCCTTTTATCTTAACCTATCTCATCTTATCTCATCTCTTCTTATCTCATCTTTTTCCACTTCCGAATCTTGCTGCGGAAATTAGTGAAGGGCGCTACAGTGTTGATGTGCACCCATTTCCAGATAGGCCAGTTTGATGATGTGGAGGATGCCCATTTACGGCCGCCGCTTTTAAAGACCTCATCGTCGGTAAAGCCGTCAAACCATTTTATAAAACTATCAAGATCTTTTACAAACTGTGTGCGCAATTCTTTCAGAGACTTCGCGACGTATTGTTTATAAAAGCCATCATACAATACTCCCATTTGATTCCATTTAAGGCCCGGCGCCGGAGTGACCACCGTCTTGCCGGCAAGTTCATCTTTATCCCAGCCCCGAATAAGGGACATCCAGCCGAGCTGATAAGCAATCATCTCTTGCGGAGTTCGGTCTACACCATCAAGGCGAATATCTTTGTCCGATTCAGCTATTTCATCAAATTCCTTGATAAAGGCATCCGCTGCCGCCTTGATTTCATTAATCAAAGCCTGCTTGTTTTCATAATCTTTCATCTTGGCTCCTTTTTCTGATTATATTATTTTTCTAATTATATTATTCCTCCACAGCCCGATACGCAACAATCTCTTCGTAAATCGTGAAACCGTCTTTTTCGATTATCTGACTTTCTTTGGGTGACTGTTTCCCGGCAGCAAAACTTAGCAGGTAGCCAGTTGTAAGACTCCGCGCCTTTAGGTATTTAATTATCTGGTCAACAGCGTTATCGTTCTTTTTCTCTCCATGCCAGATTTTGAGTTCAAGCACATACTCTTTGCCCAGGTAAAAAACCGTGACATCCATGCGCATGTAATTACTGGTCTCCGATTCCACCGCATAGTTGCCTGTGCCATTGATAATGCCGCGGAGGAAGCCAAGAAAGATGAGCCGCCCTTCCCGCTCGATAAAGTCTTCATCGCTATTCCGGTATTCGGCTTTCATGAAGGCATTGAAGCGTTCCAGAATATGCCGCATATTGAGTTCGCCGTTGGTAACGAATCCGCTATTTTCCCAAATACACATATATCTGCCTAATCGGCTCTTCATTTCCTCGAGAGCAATAAAATAGTTGCATATTTTGGTCCTGAATATCTTGTTGGATATATCGATTTTACCGCTCACATTTTTGAAAATCCCAAACATCAAGCCAAGGTCCATTTCGTAAACGCCATCTTCGTATGTTACTTCTTCCTGCTGAAACAGCAATCTCTTTGTCAGTTCTGCAAAACCGGGATATATATTGAAGTTTTTTATCATATCATCAAATAAAAGACTGTCTCCCGCAAGAAAATCCCTCACGGCATTATCAACATCTTCAATTGTCCACGAATGCTTACCCTTATCAATAATTATGCAGATACTTGAAACCATCACCGGGTAACCGGAAGTGTAATAATAAATCCTTTCGGCAATTTTGCTTATATCCATGCCGGTGTGATGGTCGTTTTCGTAATCAGTCAGCATCGTGGCAATTTCGGCAGGAGAAAAACTCATATCAAGGGTAAAGGGCACGGCTATGTTCCAAGGGCTATTGTAGGTAGCCTGCTCTTCCGGGCGGATCTTCTTCTTGAGATTGCGTATGTCATGAACACCGGCAAGAATGACATTGTGAAAAGCAGGGGTATTCCGTGTAGAGCGTTCTATATACATGTCGCGAAGCATCGCCAGGAAATTTCTGAAAACCGTGTAATCGGTAGCTCGATCCACCTCGTCGATGGTAACAATCACCTTCTTGGGGCTTTGCTTGCAAAGAGAGCGGATTATATCTATAAAATCATCCCTGGGAAAACCCTCTGATATCTCTTTTCCGAAAATATCCGCCAGTTCAGGGGCCTCTTCCTTCAATCTTCGGTAAAGCGTCCGCCTGAGGCCCTCACACATATGCCATTCAGACTTGAAGTAGTCCGTAGCGGCCTCAAAACTCAGGTCAAAGACAAGGTACTCATCCTTCAGGAGCCGCCAGAGGGCTGCAAGGGTCGTCGTCTTCCCATACTGCCGACCACGATTGATGACGAAATACTTGCCCGGCTCGATATAATCCTTAACAATCGTGTCAAGTTTTGCCGAGATATCCACCATATAGTCCCTGCCGGTAATACAGGGACCCTGAGCATTGAAATGCTTTTCACATTTTGTCCGTTCCATGGAAAATAGTATAGCCGAATCGGCCGGCTTTGTCAAGCGGCTATTCACCACGGCGCTTATCTGTGCTATAATAGGGCATGATGCTTCGAATCACTGTTTGTTTCAAGATTGTTCACGATCTTGAATATATACAGGCCGAAGAACTCATTGCCCTGCGCGATGGGCGTCTCGATTTAAATCTTTTCAAGACAATTTTCGGGACTTATGATGAAGCGGCTCTGGAGACTGCGCTTCGTTTGGCAGACGGTGCACGGGCTGAAGGAAACGAAGCCGAATTATCCGCCTTGACGGTGGTGCAGAAAAATACTAAACTTGATAGGCGTTTTGCGCAAGACCTCTTCGCAGTAGGCTTTGATACTGTTACTGCTCTTTATACTGATGAAGATATCGACTTTCAACCTGGGGTAAGTGCACAGATTCTGTCTAATTATTTAGCCGGAGAAAGTGCAGAAAGAAAACAAATCATTATTATGGGGAAGCAGACCAGCCCCGGAGAAAGCGGAATGGTGCCCCTGCTTACAGCAGGGCTTCTTCAACTGCCACTGACACAAAATGTGCGTGCTTTGCATTATAGCAATGATTTACACAGCGGCGTCTATGTAGTAGCCGAGGCGGAACATCCCTGGCTTCGGGTAGCAACCTTGCGCGAAAAACTTGCCGCCAAAGAAAAGCAGATGATAGAAATTGATGCAGGAGAAGTAAACTCAAGTTTTGGAGCATTGCAGTTTGACCAGTATATATATGAAGAAAAAAAACGGCAATGCAGAATGATTGAAGGAAAAGACCTTGAAGAACAGGTAGGAAAATTATGGACGGAAATAAAACAGTCGTTTTAGTTTTTTCGATAAGCGATAGTGTCAGCGACAAGGACTACAGCGGCGCCGGCAAAGGAAAGACCGAAAAATGGCTTCCCCTACTCCGCAATTTAATTGAAAAGATGCAACCGCACCTGGTTTTAACCGGAAGCGGCCTTGACGAAAAAGAATGTTCCGTCCGCCTTGCCCTTGAAATGCACAGTGTTTGTGCACTTGACATAAATGCCATAAGGCAAACGGAAAGCGGCTTTATCATAAAACGCCCTGTCCAGGGCCTGCAACTCGAAGCCGAGTTCTCCTGCCCCTTTCCCAGCCCTGCATCCCCCTGCTTTTTTACCATGGCCCAAGGCGGATGCAATATTGGTGAGGGCATTAATCTCCCTGCCCCCCTCGTAATACACTATGAAGAGCCGCCTGCGACTGCCGTAGCGGAAAGCCTGATTGACAAGGACATTATTTTTGCCGGCGGCAGAGGATTGGGCAAAAAGGAAAATGCTACAGCGCTGTCTGGCCTTGTAAAAAACCTTAATGAATCGACACACATCAATGTGGATTGTGCTGTGGGCGCTTCCCGGCCTGCCGTTTGGAATGGCTGGTTCCCCCCGTCTGCTATGATTGGCCTTTCAGGAATATCCGTCCGGCCTAAACTTATTGTTACCTTTGGCATTTCAGGTTGTGCACCTTTTATGCACGGCATAGAAAAAAGCGAAAAAATAATTTCGGTTAATAGCGACGCCGATGCGGCTATTTTTGCAAGCAGCGACATTGGCCTCTGTGCCGATGCAAACGAAGTCATCAGGCTCTTGCACACAAAGATAGAGGAAGAACAATGATAGAATCATATTTAAGTGATGAATCGGGTGTTGAAGGCCAGGCTACCGGTATTGCATTCCCGAAAAGCATAGAAGAATTGCAGGAAACGGTAAAAAAAGCGGCTGAAAAGAAAGAAAAAATAACAATTCAGAGCGGCAGAACAGGTTTTTGCGGTGGGGCTGTCCCGCAGGATAGTTTTATTATAAACATGAGCAAGATGAACCATGCCGGGGAAATAATCTTTGATGCAGAAAAGAGGACAGGCGAAATTACTGTTGGTGCAGGTTTTACACTGGCAAACCTTAACACAATAATAGACACATACAACCGGAAAGCCCCGATAAAATTACAATTTTACCCCAACCCCAGCGAAACAGAAGCAACATTAGGCGGAATTGCCGCTACCGCTGCCTGCGGTTCTGCCATTGGTCCGGGGATTAAAGGCGCTGTAAAGAGTATAGTCTTGGTTGATGCAAGGGGTGGCATACAATCTATAAAAAATAATTCCTCTAGTAGCCTTTGTTCCAGCCCTTATTCTAGCCTTTCTACTAGTTTTTCTTCCTCCCCCCTTCGGGGGGAGGCTAGGTGGGGGGCCGATGTAATCATAGGCTCCGAAGGCACCTTGGGGATTATTGCAGAACTTACCCTGCTTTTAACAGCCGCCCCGCCATGCACCTATGGTTTGTTTGCCTTCTTTGATACTTATCAAAATGCACTACAATTTTACACTGAGTATAAACACTACCTAAGCACAAATACTGCTATACTACTAAATGTAGCCGATTGGTTTGACCTATCCTGCAATGACAGAGTTGCCGGTTTTCCACAATTCCCCGAAAACACCGCATTGGCATTATGGCTCGAGATTGCCGGCGAAGAAGATGTCTTACTCGACAGCCTTGAAACCGCAATGACCCTCCTCGACAAAACCATTCCCACATTAGCCGATAAAACCTTAGCAGCAACCGAAGAAACCGACCTGAAACGCCTAAAAACCTTCCGCCACCAACTAACCGAAGACGCCAACCAAAAACAAATGAAAACAATAGACTATGTTATAACCAAAGACTTTCTTGTTAAAAATGAAGACATCTTACAACAACTCCGCGCCTCCGCGCCTCCGCGTGAGCTTTTCTTCATGGGCCATCTCGAAACAAACATCCTCAACATCCGCTACAACCAAGACAGCCTCCCCCTATCATTTAAAGATAACCCTGTTTCCCATGAACATGGAATAGGACAGGCAAAACGGAGCCTTTTTTTACAGAACAACCCCGAAGAAGCTGCAATGTGGACAGCCCTGAAAAAAGTGGTAGATAGTGATGGCCTTTTAAATCCGGGTGTGCTGATATGAACATTTATGTATGTATAAAATCAACCCCGACAAGCGACAGCATCAGTTTTGATGCAGAGGGTAACATGCGCCGAAGCGACAGTTCCATGCAAATAAACCCATTCGACCTTGTCGCAGTAGAATCGGCCTTAAGGTTAAAGGAAAAATATGGGGGAAAGGTGACAGCAGTAAGTATGGGCCCTCGTTCTGCAGAAGGGGCATTGCGAACAGCCATTGCAATGGGCGCCGATTCTGCCGTTCTGCTTTCCGATGCAGCCTTTGCCGGTGCAGATGTGCCTGCCACAGCCCGGACACTGGCCGCCTTCTTTAACAGCCTTCAGAACAAGGACCTTTATGACATCATCATTTGTGGAAATTATTCCTCTGACGGCGACACCGGACAAACAGGAGCAATGCTCGCCGAGTGTATCAGGCAAGGTATTCCCCATGCGGCTTCAATCTGTTCAGAAATTACTATAGAAGACGGCAAGATGAGAGCCATGCAGCGGTTGGAAGGCATCGAAAGGGAAATCAGGCTAAACCTCCCCGCTCTAGCCATTATGGAAAACGACGCCTTCTACCCAAGGGACATTACCTTGCGGGGAACACTTGCCGCCAAACGGGCCCTCATCAATACCATTGACAACAATACCCTTCATATCGACCCTGAGTGCTGCGGTATAAAAGGTTCCGCCTGTCGGGTTATCAAGATTTTCGGCACCCGCCGTAAACGGCAGGGTAAAATCATAAAAGCAGATGAGATGGGAAAGGTGCTTGTAAAAAGAGGGCTAGGGGTTTAATTATTTTTATCATCAATATGGCGACATATTGTCTTGTCTATAGTGAGTATTTTTTTATCAATTTCCAAAATATTACTCAACTTTTACCTCCTACTCTTGCCATATCATCCACCCGTCCGTTTAGCATCTCGACATCAGCCAAATCTTTATACCTGCCGGAAGCCTTCTTGTTTACAATCATATCATCTTTCGACAATATATGTATTTGCATACCTTCAATATCAGAAACTATCGAGCGAGAGTAAGCATCGTCAAAGCCGAGACCATCAATTGTTGTCAGTATATCAATGCGGCGCGGTTCCACACCAATCTGAAAAACAGTGCCTTCGGTTTCAAAATCTGATTTCTGTATATCATCAAGCGGAGCGCCGAAACTTGCTAAAGAACGCATAACTGCTTCCGCGTTTTCCAGCGAAGGCATTATCCATATATCAATATCCATCGACGCTCGCGGATAACCCAAGGCTGCCAGTGCATAAGCACCTATCAAGATAAACTTAACATCCTCGTCTTGTAATGCTTGTAACATTTCTTTGTAATCGTCGTTCAGCATCGTATTTTCCTCCTAGCGCTATTGTTTCCCGTGTTAATTCCCATGCGTATCCAACCAACTCTGATGGTGTTCCTTGGACGAAACAATCTCCTTCGTTTTTTATGGTTGTTTTCTTGATGGTTATGTGCCTAATATTCTGTGTCATACCCTCACTCCCACACCTTCATTATACACCTTTCAACCCGCTTCCGCAACCCATCCACCAACCCCCTGTACCCCTCCACGGCCTTCCGTTCAGTACCCACTCGGAGCATTGTGTGCAAATTTTTTCCATTTTCTCAGGACCTCGCGCATTGGTTCATCGAGAAAACCTAATGCTGCTTTCTTAATGGCCTCCGGTATTCCATAAGCGGCCTCAGCAATGCTGCCGGTGATTGCCGCTATGGTGTCACTGTCACCACCTATAGAGATGGCGTTACTGATAGCGTCTACAAAATTAGTGCTTTCAAGAAAGGCTATAATTGCTTCCGAAACACTACCTTGGCAAGTTTCATCGAATTGATAGGTCGGGCGAATTTCATCAAGGCTGCGGTTCATGTTATAACCGACTTCTTCGGCAAAACCTTTTACAATAGATTTTACCCAATCCATGTGTTCTTGTGCTTGATAGTATGATTTGCGGACTACATAAATTGATTTTGCTACTACTATTGCCCCTTTGATACCTTCCGGGTGGTTATGTGTAACTTCTGCACTTTGTCTGGCACAATTTTCCACATCTTCAATGCCTTCATGAATAAATTGTGAGCGTTGCACAACATAGGCACAGGGAGAAACACGCATTGCAGAACCGTTACCAAAACTATTATATGGTTCACGGTCATCTGAAAAGAGCCATTTTGAGAAGCGCCCGCCATAACCACTATTAGGATATTTCCGGCCCCAGTATTTCATACAATCAATATAATCATCAGGCTTACCGCCTTTCATTATCGCATCGGCTACGGCAATAGTCATTACTGTATCGTCAGTAAAGAAACAGCCTTTATCAAGTATGGCTATTTCTTTCGACTTGAAGTTATTAAATTCATAAATTGAGCCTGTTATGTCTCCGATTATTGCACCGAGCATCGTTTAAACTCCTTATGCCGTCAGTTTCTAGCTGAAATATTTTTTTCGTTTATATTCCCATTTTCTTGAAATATATTTTATTTCTATTTTTTGCCCTTTCGTAAATATCGGTGAACCTTATAACCTCAGAGTAAAGACTTGCTATTGTTTCATTTGTTGTATATGATGTAATATCACTGTTTCTTCGGACAAATCCTTCTATTCCATAAATTTTACGAAAATCTGATGATGGCTTATCATAGATATTAAAGTTGTCTGTTATTAAATAGGTGAAAAAATGTTTAATTGCATATTTTTCCTTCACAAAGTTTGCAAGTAATTGAGCATATCTATCCATTTGTAAAGCATTTTCATCCAGTCTTATTTTTGGGTCTTTCAATTCAATTATTATACATTGGTGTTCAGATGGAAAGAAAAGTAAATCTATTCTATCTTCAAGGCGTTTATGATTAAAAGCGTTTAACTGTTCTTTTTCTTCTTTGGTTAAATCGCGAATGATTTTTTCGCCACTAATGGTTATATCTTCTATTTTTGTTTCGCTAGAACCTTCGTAATAAAGAAAACTATCATCAAGAAGCCACATATTTGACTCAATAGTATTTAAAGTCCCTTTTGGTAGTAATAAATTATGAAAGAATGCTTCGTTATGCATTTTGTGCTTTTTATAATAATCCAAACCTTCATTGAAAAGTTCCAGGACATATTTTCTGTACATAATATAACTGGTAAGATTAATGAGGTTTTCTGTATTGACCTTTTCGGACAGTTCTGTAATTCTATTTTGCAGCTCCTCAAAGCCAATCCCTTTTGATTTCTCATCTTTCAACAACTCAACAGTCGTATTAATTTGTTTTATTGTTTCGTCCTGTAATTCTTCGTGGAAATTTCTTATTTTAGACAGTATTGTTTTATCACCATCACTGTAATTAATTTTCTTCAAAAATTCATTTTTCTTTGTTTCATCTTCAAGAATATACATGTATGCTTTGTTGTTTGCCGTTTTATTAAGCGCATCTTCATGTAATACTCTGATTACATTATTTTCGTTTTTTTGATTCAGGATATTGAGTTCATACTCCAAGAATTTATCAATGTGCTGTTGTAATTTAACTTTGATTTCTTCTATGTTTTTGTTTGGTAAACTTAAGGTTGTCCTTGAGTCATTAAGAAAATTATGAAAGTATTCTGATTTTAGATAGACATAATAAAAAAAGATATTTCCATTCTCGTCCTGCAATTTTGCAGTTGTTGGCGGTAAATTTATTCCGGATATTTCACCGGCAGAGCGTTCATCGACAACATAGAATGCTTTGTTGTCTGCTATATTTCTGGATTTAATATGCACTATGTCAAACTTAATATCCGAAAAGCCCTCAAATGAATCTGGATTATTAATTGTAAAACCATCATTTTTTATGGTATCAAGAGAGAGTCTGGCATTGTCAATAGTTATGGCACTTATCTTTCCATTATCATCAATGAATTTTACAGTAAATTTTTTATTCTTTTCCTGCAAGAATGAGAAAAAAACATAAAAATGTTTTAAAACTTCACCATCAAAAAAATCGAGTTCTTTTTTAGCGCCATCGCGATAATTATCTCTCATGCTTGAAAATGAAATTCTGGTATAGCACTGAGATGGTGGCACAGCCAATTCCTTTTTTGTATCGTTAATATCTTCCGTATCAAATTTAAAAATACGGCTATAGTATTTTTCGCCTTCACTAAAATAACTTTCGATTTGGACATTCCGAAATACGCGTAAAAATGCAATGCGACCAGTCCCTCTGCCGCCATCATGATTCGTTTTATATATATTTTTGGTGAACTTTATCCAATTATCATCAGTAAAGCCTCTACCGTGGTCTATGATTGAGAATGAGTGTATATAATTATCAACATCTTTTGCAATGTCATTTACTTTATAATCTCTTTTAATACTAACAGTAATATCAATGACAGGAGTTTCGAGACTGTTATAAAGCGAATTTGATAAAGCCTCAAAAAGGCAAAAGAGAAAACCTTCGTCATTTTTGAGATCATAGTTTCTGATAATGTCATTTATGTCTGCTTGGTAGATAGCCGGCATTATTTTTTCCTCCCTTTGCCTTTTTTCTGTGTTTCTGCGAACAACTCTCCGTTCTTTTGCTGGTATACATCGAAAAGTTCATTGGCTGCATATCTGGTTTTACCCAAATTCTCCTTGCTGCAAAATAATTCATCAAAGAAATTACTTAACTTATTCTCGATTACCTGACGGTCGTCAGTGTTTCCAAAATTAAGTATCTTTTTGACCAGACTATTTACAAAATATAGATGACTTTGGTCTGGGATAATTATCGGCATTTTCTTAACATAATTAGCTGAATTATTGGCGCTGGGATTGATGGCACGAATAAGTTTTGTGGCAATGGATGAATTAAAAAATGCAAGCAAATAATAGATTAAGCTTTGATCTTTTGGGAATACACCAACAATAGACTGATCAAAAATACGTCTTTTCAACAAAGAGGCTGTAATCGAATGTGATGAAACCATTGGGACAGCTATGCCTTCTTTGAAATAGTATGCGGAATTTTGAAACCGTGCCTTCTTGTTTGTATTGTAATGTGTTACAGCATGCTTGCTCCAGTCAATAAACCAGTTATTATCTTTCAAATATCTTGTATTTCCGCCTTTTACTATTGGGACAAAATGCGCATCTGTTTCCAATCCATACAGAGGTGGAATCTGTTGTTTATGATATATCTCAGATTTAGTAATTATTGGGTATCTTTTACCGTTTTTTATTGAATAATCGCTTACCTTTATATAATGAATGTCATCACCTGTATATATACCGGTAACACAATTTGCAATATCGCCTATGCGCAAGGTTTGGCTTTTAAGAAACGCATCAAGATTTTTATCTTTACAAACAACAAATGCGTGGTCACTATTCATTTGTATTTCTTTCTGCGGAATTATTGTTTTATCGGTTTTATTCTTTTTAGTCAGGTCATCAGGCGATTCAAAACCACTTCTTACAACAATATCATTATTCGCTACCTTTGATATATCACTGCTTTTCTCCAATGTAATAATAGAAAGGTCAGAATAGCCAAAACTCACGCCAGGAAAAAAATTAGATGGGAATACATCTATCTCATTTATAATGCATTGTTCAATGAGTTTTTTTCTCAGTTTTGCATGGCTATGCAGATTCAAATAGGTGCTTGGAATAATAAAAACCAATCTCCCGCCTTCTTTTAATAATGAAATACAAAGATAGAGGAATGTGCTATAAGTTTCCTTTACATATATGCCATCATAAATATTTTGCAGAGATTCCCTCTTTTCATAGTCTTGCCATGCTCCGTAAGGTGGATTGGCTATAATATAATCATATTTATTATTGCATTGACCGTTCACAAAAGGTTTATAAAGTAATGTGTCGGTATTTGTTATTTTTATATTTGGGTGAGATTGATATTTTCTTTCTAATTGCTGGGCTTCATTAGCATCTAATTCAAACGCTTCAATACGTGGTTCTGGTTTAATAGCAAGCAGCGCATCAATAAACACTCCGTCTCCGGCACATGGTTCCAGTATTAATGATGAAGGTTTTGGCGCCAATTGGGAAATCATATAGTTTACAATTGGCTTTGATTTTGTATAGTATTGCTGATATAAGTCACCCATATTTCACCACTCCAAATATTTCACCAAATTATTAACACTAAGTTGACGTAGTGTCTCATGCTGTAAATCAGTTTTCCAATCGATATGATTATCAATCCATTCTTTAAGATTAAAACCTGTAAAATGTTTAATCTGCGCATATGTAGCATCTCCGCAAAAGGCAGTCCATATGCCTGAATCGCGTAATTGCTTAAAATATTGATTATTTTCTTCCTCTTTTTCCCGGACAAACAAACAACACTTATAATTGTCGGTTAAGTTATGAAAGATTGTTGCAACCAAAAGAAGCCTGTTTGTGTTTCCTTTTTCATTGGAACTGAAACCGCTTTTGAAATCAATATTATAGAATACATTATCCTGTTTGAAATGCAAGTCAAGTTCAAGTTTTATTTCACCTGATGTTACCATATTCCAGACTTTGTTATAATAGCACTTTAGTTGGCTTTTTTGTTCGTCTTGTATTTGTAATTTATCTATATATGTTTCAATTTCGCCAGTCATTAACTTCTTGACATCTGCAAAAAGAGGTGGAATGAATAATTCCAAATCGTTAATCGGATATTCAAATGGTATTTTACAGAATAGCTCCCATATCTCACCGATACGGCGGCTAAAAGTCATATATTCATAAGGCCACACGGAATTCCGCATATCAATCATTACAACATAACTGCAATAGGTGGTCATCAGTATTGCGTTCACCAAATCTCTTCTATTCCATTGCTGAACTTGCGCCTTCTGGATTATGGCAGCGACAAGTTTATTTCTGGTTTCTGAAACAGCCTTATTAACTGCTTTTGCCTTTTCCTTATATTGCATATTACTATAGTTTCTTGAGATTACCTCAAGAGACTCTTCGCCTCTCTTGCGAAAGAATGATATAATATCAGATTTCTGTTCGCCTAAGCGCGGACTCACGATAAATGTATTCAATTCAATTTGTTTCTTTTCCATTGTATTCCTCCAGCACAAAACGTGCTGTATGATAATTGCAATCGGTTAAGTATTCCAATTCATCATTATCTAGTTTTCCACACAGATGGCCAATCTTGCTATAAACCATTTGCCTGCGTTCATCAGCATCTGCATAATCCCATTCGTTTGTAATAAAACTATTCATACACTGCACCACTTCTTTTAGTTGTGGAGTCAATTGTGTGTATGGCGTTGTAAACTCATATATCATAATTTACCCTTCTCCTTCATTTTTCGCTATCCTTCCATTCGGCTGGATAACATTGTATTGATATTTCGTATCATTGCCATAGTTTTCTCTCCTCATTCCTATCATATCATAAAAAAGGCCTTTTGCCAATAGGCTGGAAATGCTGGTTTAATTAACGGCCTTTTAGTCTATATCTCCATTATACCACAAAAAAACCCATTTAATCAATACCTGTGTTGTGCTTTTAAAGGTCTTTAATTTTTTTTCTCAAATCTAAAACTTTTTTTTCTTTAATCTAAAAAAATTATTTGACAATTCCACAAACCGGGTGTATAATGACCCTTAGGGCTTAAGCCCAAATCTTCAGTGGAAGATTAAAGTTTTTTGAAAGGAAGGTGCATTATGGCAGACACAAAAATCAAATTGAACAGCACTACATGGTCAGTGTTGTTCTGCGTGTGGATTGCACAGGGAACGGTGCAGATCCTTCAATTCGGGTGGGGTATGATGTCCCCGGGTATTATGGAGTACCTTGGAACAGATATCGCACAAATGGGTATGGTGGGCGGTATTGGTCCCTGGTTCTCGGTTTTGCTCACCATTCCCGTAACAATTCTTGCCGGCAGGCTAAACCCGCACTTTGCGGTAGCCCTTGTCATTATAATCCTTGCAATTGGGCAAGGGCTGATGGCTTTTGCAACGCCTGAAACAGGTGTTACCCTGCTTGTCGTCGGTAATATTATTGCACAGATTGTCAACCTTGCTATACCTACCCTTCTTGCTACAGTAAAAGTCAAAGCGGTTCCGGCACAGAAGATCAACCTGGTGAACGGTATCGAGAATATGGTTCAGCCGATTGGGCAGTTTATTGCCACCATGGGTATGACCGCTCTTCTTACCATTGCAGGCGGCCCGGTTCTGGGTTGGAAGAATGTATTCTATGTCATCTGCGGTATTCTTATTCTTGCCGCTATTCTGTATTACATTATCTACGGTAATGGTTCCAAACTCACCGCCGGTATCAATGCCCAGGTTCAGGGCGCAGGTTCCAGCGCAGGCGATGAAGAAACATGGGGGCATGCCCTTCTTTCCGCATGGAAACACAAAGAAGTATGGCTTACCAGTATTGCATGGCCTTTTACCACACTGGTCTGGATTGCCATATTCTTCTACTTCCCCTACTATGCACAAAGTGTGCACGGTTTAAGCCCCGCTCTTTCCGGCGCTATTGTTGCAATGATTCCGCTCTTTTCGGCAATCGCTTCGGCCACCGCTCCGGCAATTACCAGCAAGGCCGGTGTCGATAAGCCCTTTATTTGCATTTGGGGTATTATTCTCCCGATTGTCTACCTGGGTATGATTATGACAAGCAGTGTGCCGGTCATGTTTATCTGCTCGGCAATTGCAGGTTACGGCGCCTATATGTGGGTTCCGGCTGCATTCAGCAATCTGTATAAACTCGGCCTTTCGCAGAAAGGCGTTACCATGGCCATCGGAACACTGTATTCGTTCATGGCAATCGGTTCGGCAGGGGCCGGCACCGTCGTTGGCGCGCTCATCAATATCATCGGTTTCAAAGAAGCCCTTATTCTAAGCTGCTTCACCCCGGTAGTCTTCGGTATTTTGCAACTCTTTGTGCCTGAAATGGGACGCAAGTGGCTGGATAAGGTAATGGCCGCACAGGCCGCAGCTGCCGCACAGTAGTAACTATAATATAGTAGTAACAGTATTATAGTAGTAGTTGTATTATACTAGAATTATTGTGTAGAGGATGGTTTTAATATGAAGCAAACTGTCGTCGCTCTGGTTAAAAACCAGACTTATCCTGATGAAAAACGGATTGAAGAGATGCTCGATGAGGCCCTGCATTTGGCAGGCGGCATCGAAAGTATCGTCAAAGAAGGGGCTTATGTTGTCATAAAGGGCAATCTCTTTGCCCCCTACCCTCCTCCTGTTTCGCTTGACCGCCGCCTGCTGGCTGCCTTTATCAGGGCTTGTAAAAAAGCCGGCGCTGCACGGGTTGTGTTCAGCGAAGGGGTCAGTATCGGCACCAAACTGGGAAGACACACCGATACCAAGGCTATCCTCGAACTCCTCGGCATTCGAAAAGCAGTTGAAGAAGCCGGCGGAGAATGTCTCTGCCTCGAAGAAACCGAGCGGGTGCTGGCCAAGGTGCCCCGCCCTATCTCAATCGGCGAGGTCAGCTACCCCAAGGCCTATCTTGATTGCGATGTTCTTGTCGATATGTGCTGTCTTAAAACACATACCATGGCTTATGTTACCCTGGGAATAAAGAATTTTCAGGGGATTCTTATTGACGATGAAAAATACTACGCCCACCGCGACGACCTTGAGCAGAAACTTGTTGATGTCTTTAAAATCCGCAAACCGGATCTAACGATTATCGACGGGCTTTTGGCAATGGAAGGCGACGGTGCAGGTGAAGACGGCATCGCCAAAATAATGAACCTGATTATTGCAGGCCGCGATGTGGTAGCGGTAGATACGGTAGCCGTTCAGTGTATGGGAATAGAGGACCCATTGGATGTAGCGGCAATCCGTATCGCAGCGCATGACGGCATCGGCACAGCAGACAGGGCAAACATTGAGGTCCGTGGGGCAGGAATTGATGAGGTGAAGCAAAAATTTGTTCTACCCAGTTCCTTTACCAAGCCGCACGACCGCTGGGTCACCGGGGTAAGCGACAATGTCGAGGTGCATATCGGCGGGGCCTGCCAGCAATGTTATCTTATGGCCCGTGGTTTTATCAAAGCCCTTTCGATGTTCAGGGACAAGCAGTTCACCCTCTTTGTCGGGGTAGACCCGAAGTTTCCCGGACGTTTTGAGGGTGATATCGATGGCTGTATCTTCCTGGGCGACTGTGCCTGCGGGACTGCGGGGCGCCTAAAAGAAATCCGTAACCGAATGCTCATTGAAAGCAAGGGGCTCCTGGCTCCCGGCTGTCCACCCTTCCGGCCTGCAGCAAGTATGCTGGAAGGCTATCTCTTTAAAAGAGGCCTCGTGGATGTCGAAGCAATGAAGGCAGCCGGAGCGGCAAAGACAAAGAAAATCTTTGAGAATTATATGAAACTTGACCCCAGTTGGTCGCCGGGAGGCAGCGGCTCCTGAGAGGTCAAGATTAGGAGGTTATTATGTCAGAAAAATACATTATTTCAACAGATAGCGGAACACAAAGTACCAGGGTTATGATTTTTGATACCCATGGTAAGAAGATAGTAAGCGCTAAGGCAAGTCACAGCCCGCTTATATCGCCGGACTTCAACTGGTTTGAACACCCAAAAGGCGAACTCTGGGCTAAGATGGTAGAAGCATTCCATGCCTGCCTGAAAGAATTTAAAGGCGATGTCAAAGATATTGTTGCAATCGGCCTAGGCACACAGCGTGCCTGCAATATTTATCTTGATAAAGAGGGCAACGAGATTTACAACACAATCAGTTGGATGGACCAGCGCTGGTGGGGAAATGTGCCGAAAATCGGCGAACTGCCCCCTGATGCGAAAAATCCCTACCATTATTTTTATCCCTATTATTCACTGGTGAACTTTATGAAGTTCTATGTGCCGGAACTCTATGAAAAAATCGACAAGGTCTTAAACGTCAGCGCCTTCTGCTGCTGGAAGATGACCGGAAAATTCTGCGAAACCTACGGCAACAATCTTCGCTACCCCTGGGACCTGGAACATTTTAAGCCCTACGATACCGATGCAGAAATTACCGCAATGGGTATGAAGCCCAGCCAACTGCCCGAGCCTGTCATGCCCGGCACAAAGGTTGGCGGCCTCAGCGCAGCGGCAGCCAAAGAACTTGGCCTTCCCGAGGGCCTTCCTGTTGTCCTCACCGCCGGTGATAAGCAAAACGAAATGGTCGGCGCCGGTGCAATCAACGAAGGCAATGCCTATATGACGCTGGGAACCCTCTGCGGCTATGATGTGGTCAGTAAGAAGTGGGCGCCCTCGCTAGAGAATCATTTTATGACCTACGGCGCAGGAAATCCCGGCTTCTTCAATTATGAGGCTTCTATCCAAATGGGTATGTCCCTCGTGACCTGGTTCAAAGACCAGTTCTACTATGGCTTTAAGGAAGAAGCGGCAAAACAGGGAGTATCTATCGAAAGCATCATGGACAAAGAAGCAGAACACATCCCCGCAGGCTGTGACGGCCTTTTTGTTATGCCCGACTGGATTCCCGATTCAACACGGCCTGCAAGTAAGGGCATGTTCCTCGGTTATGATTCCCGGCACGGCAGGGGTCATATGTTCCGCGCCCTTGTTGAAGGCATTGTGCAGCAACTGAAACTCGGTTTTGATATAATGGATAAAGAAGTGCAGGTTCCGGTGAGCAGCCTCTACATTGGCGGCGGCGGAAGCAAGGCAGACTTTATTGCCCAGATTGTAGCCGATGTGTTTAACCTTCCTGTCCAGCGCCTCAATGAATCAGAAAACTGCTCGCTCGGAGCGGCTATGCTCGCCGCTGTCGGCGTTGGTGTGTATCCTGATGTTCCGGTGGCAGTGAAGGCGATGATTGGCACCTCCGACCCCTTCACTCCCAATGCAGCAAATAACAAGGTCTACAAGGAATTGCGGGATGATGTTATGCTGAAGATTTATCCTGCAATGGAACCGGTGCTAAAACGGCTCGCAGAAATCTGCCCGCCGGCTGCGAAGTAAATTAAGTTTAACCGCGAACCACGCAGACCACGCGAACTTGTTGTAAGCAATAATATTTTGTTACAACAATATAATTTTAAAAATTTGTTCGCGTCGTTCGCGGTTAATAATTAAAAAGAGAATTACTATGTCTGAAATTGATGAAATAAACAAGGCTTTCGCCTCTAAATATGATGGCCGTATTCATGCCGCCGATGTTGACAGCTGTCTTTTCCTAAGCGGCGAACTGGATTCCTGGGAAGATATAGTGGCTGCCGGGCAACTGGCGGTCACTATGCGGAAAGAAGGGACAAAAAACTTTATTGCACATCTGCAAAATGAACAGGGTGAGCGTCCCGGTGGCGTGGTAAATGACATTCAGTTGAAGGGCCGGGAACGCTTTCCCAAGCCCTTTATGCCCGGTCTTAAAGACAATGCCCTCGACGGCCTTAAACCCGATGTCCTTGTCATAGGGGCAGGCATTAGCGGCACGGCAATTACCCGTGAACTGAGCCGGAATAAGATTTCCGTTCTTCTTATTGATAAGGAACACGATATTGCCATGCAGGCAACAAGCCGCAATGACGGCATGGTGCACCCGGGCATCGACCTTTCGAAGCATTCCTGGAAATATCATTATAACCATCCCGGCAATGCCATGTATGGCGATGTAGCAAAGGAACTGGGAGTCAAGTTTGCCCGCCCCGGGCAGTATATCGGCATTACCGACGAAAAACAGATACCGGAATTGTATGCTTCAATGAAACAATGGGAATACCTGGGTGTTCCCGGTGCAGAAGTAGTGCTGGACCCAGAACTACACAAACGGGAACCGGGCATTCGAAAAGAAGTTATCGGTGGTATCTTCTTCCCCTCAACCGGAGAGGTCTGCCCCTATGGCATGGCCATTGGTTATGCCGAGAATGCCGTGCAAAACGGGGCACAGGTGTCGCTTGATACGGTCTGTTTGGGGATGGAATTAACCGCGAACCACGTCAACCACGCGAACAATACACAAATCGTTTCAGTTAGGACGAACCGCGGCACCATCTATCCTCAGGTTGTTGTGAATGCCGCAGGGGTCTTTGCCGAAGAAATTGCTACAATGGCGGGCGATCGGTTTTATTCGATTCATCCCAGGCGGGGAACAAATTCAATCCTCGATAAAAAATACAGCGATAAGATTATCAAGACGGCGGCGGCTCTTATCGGCAACGAGGATACGGAGCGGCATAGCAAGGGCGGCGGGCTCATTCGCACTGTCCACAAGAATGTGCTTGTCGGCCCCAATGCAATTGAAACAAACGAACGGGAAAGTTATGCCACTGAACCAAATTCTATTGAAAAAATCTTCGAAAAGTTTTATCATACAAGTGAAGAGGTTACAGAAGATAAAATCATAGCCTACTTCACCGGGGTTCGCGCCCCGACCTATGAAGAAGATTTTGTGGTATGCAAGGGCCGGCGTTGTGCCAATATGGTTCATGCAGCGGGGATTCAGTCTCCCGGTCTTACGGCAGCGCCTGCAATCGCCCTTGATGTTGCAAGATTTTCGGTAGAACTATTGGAAGGACAAGGAATGAAAGTAGAAAAGAAAGAAGATTTTAACCCAATCCGAAAGAAAATCCCTGAATTAGCCGAGATGTCGCCTGAAGAACGAGACGCATTGATTAAAAAGAACCCCGACTATGGCGTTATCGTCTGCCGTTGCGAAGAAATCAGCCGTGGTGAAATTATCGATAGCCTTCACGGGTTGATTCCCTGTGATACTGTTGACGGGGTAAAACGCCGGGTGCGCCCGGGGATGGGACGCTGCCAGGGCGGTTTTTGCGGCCCGATTGTCACTAAAATTATCTCCGAGGAATTGGGTATTCCCCTTGACGAGGTTTCCAAAAAGGGAAAGGGCAGTGAAATTCTATGCGGGGTGACAAAATGAGTGCAGAAATAAACAATTATGATGTTGCCGTTATCGGTGCAGGCCCTGCCGGTTTGGCAGCCGCATTAGCCGCAGAAGCTGAAGGGGCAAAGGTAACATTGATTGAAAGGGAAGAGATGCTCGGCGGCATCCTCAAACAGTGCATTCACGACGGTTTTGGCCTCTTACGCTACGGCGAAAAACTTTCCGGCCCTGAATATTCGTATAAGGACATCGCAAAGATTGAAAAGAGCGGCGTTGATATCCGCTTGCAGAGTTTTGTAACACATATCGGTAACGGCGCCCCGTTTACCATTACCCTATCCACGGCCCTGGGAATGCAGAACATCACCGCCAAGGCCCTCGTTCTGGCCACCGGTTGCAGGGAAAGGACGGCACGGCAGGTCTTTATCCACGGCGACCGGCCTTCCGGGGTAATAACCGCAGGGGCGGCACAGCATTATGTCAATTTGATGGGCCACATGCCCTGCAAAAAATGTGTTGTCCTGGGTTCGGGCGACATCGGCCTTATTATGGCACGGCGTTTAACTCTTGAAGGGGCCGAAGTTCTCGGCGTCTATGAAGCAAAACCGACGCCCTCAGGCCTTTCACGGAATATTGCCCAGTGCTTGAACGACTTTGATATTCCCCTTTATTGCAGCAAAACGGTAACCCGTGTGTTTGGCCAGAAAAGGCTCGAAAAAGTAGAAATTTCTTCTGTTGATGAAAACATGAAACCCATTGCCGGCACCGAAGAAATTATCGAATGTGACGGCCTGATACTTTCGGTCGGCCTTATCCCCGAAAATGAACTTGCCGAAACGCTCGGCGTGCAACTACACCCTGCAACCAAGGGCCCGGTTTGCGACCAACACTACGGCACCAATATCCCCGGCGTCTACTGCTGCGGCAATGCCCTTTTAGTAAACGACCTCGTCGATTATGTCTCCGAAAGCGGCGAAACAGCCGGCAAAAATGCCGCCGTATATGCAAAATCGGTGGTTGAGCCTGTCGAAACCACCACTCCCTACGCCGACATCTCCATCGACAAAAACTTCCTCTGCATCGCCCCCCAGCGTATCAATCTGAATCAACTTGAACCGGAAATTGCCATATTCTTCCGCAGCCGTGATGAACGGGGCAAGAGCGAAGTAACGGCAAGCCTCAACGGCAAGGAACTGTTCAAGAAACATTATCAGACCCTAAGGCCGCCCGAGATGGAGAAAGTGATAGTGAAGTTGGATGGTATCGATTTGCAACCTGGAGATATTTTGGAGTTTAGAATGAATTAATAGCTCACGCAAAGGCGCAAAGACGCAAAGGTTGCACTACGAAATCAAACAGGAACCTTGGCGCCTTTGCGCCTTTGCGTGAGAATTTTTGGAGTATTATGATGAAAGAACTATTATGTATTACCTGCCCGAATGGCTGCCATTTAGAGGCGGGCTTTGAAGGTGACGAATTGATTGTTACCGGGAATCAGTGCAAGCGGGGCATCGATTTTGCCCGTGCGGAACTGACCAACCCGACACGGACGCTCTGCAGCACGGTCAAGACGGTGTTTCCCAAAACGCCAGTTGTTTCAGTGCGCACAGCAGGTGAAATTCCCAAGGGTAAAATATTCGATGTTATGCATGCAATTAACGGGGTAACACTATCGAAGTCTATCGGTATAGGCGAGGTGGTAGTGCCCAATGTCTGCGGCCTGGGGGTTGATATAATAGCCACCAGTAATATATTGAAGGAGAATCAGGTATGAAAATTTCAAAAGCAGAGGCTCTGGCGGGCCTTCAGAAAATGTTCGGTGATGCAGTCATTACCGAAAAAGCGGCAATTGAAGATTATGATGGTGCAAACGACACCTTTCCCAAGGCTTATGGTCTGTTCACTGCGCCTCAGCCGATTTGTATTGTCAACGCAAAATCGACAGAAGACGTGTCAAAGGCATTAAAATACTGCAACGATAACGGTATTGTCGTTATTCCCCGCACCGGAATGTCTTCTTACGAGGGCCTTTTAACAGGCCTCACCGACGAGATGATTGTCCTCGACGGCTCGGCGATGAACAAGGTGCTGGAAACGGACTTTAGCAATATGATGGTCACCTGCCAATGCGGTGTTCCATTGGATACCCTGGAAAAAAGCCTGAAAGAAAAGGGCTACACCACCGGCCATTCGCCCCAGTCCCTTCCCCTTGCCCAAATTGGCGGCCTTGTTGCCACCCGGAGCATCGGCCAGTTCTCCACCTACTATGGGGCAATCGAAGACCTTATCTGCGGCCTCGAAGCGGTTATGCCTGACGGACGCATTCTGCGCATCCGCAATGTTCCCCGCCGCAGCGCCGGCCCCGACCTCCGCCATCTTTTTATGGGAAGCGAAGGCGGCCTTGCATTTATAACCGAAGTAACGCTGAAACTCTTTCATTATTATCCTGATAGTTTCTACAAGGCAGGTTTTATCGTGCCCTCAATGGAAGAAGGCTTTGAGTGTATACGAAAGATTGTCACCGCAGGTTACCGGCCCTCGGTGGTGCGGCTTTACGATAAGGCCGACTATGAATACAACTACGGCACCGGGGTGAATTTGGGCGACAATGAGGCCTATATGTTCTTTGTAGCAGAAGGCCCGGCCTCTATTGCAAAGGCGACAGGCGAGGCGATTGACCAGTTTGCCAAAGAGGCAAAGGCAAGACCTCTTGGTTCTGCCGGTGTGGAACATTGGCTTATCCACCGGAACGACCTTTGCAACCTTTTCAAAAACCCTCAGGTTGATGAATTCCTTCGCAACACACCGATTTTCTATGCAACAACAGAAATTTCATCGTCCTATACAGATATTATGCCTATCTACCGGGGCGTTATGGAAAATGTGCCGAAGAAGGTTCCCAACCTTGTCATGCTCGGCGGGCATGCATCCCATGCCTATCAGAACGGCATTAATGTCTACTTTGTCTATCAGTTTAAGGGCTCCGACCCCAAAATCTTCCCGGCAGAATATCAGGCAATTATTGATGCCATTTGCGAAGAGGTGCTGAAACTGCCCACCGGCGGTTGTGTCCACCACCACGGTATGGGCAAACAGCGGGTCAAGTTTGCGCCACAGGAACACGGTTCGTCATACTTCCTCATGGATAAGATAAAGGAGATGATGGACCCCAACCGGATTATGAACCCCGGCGTGCTGGTGGCGGGTAAATAATTTATTTTTTTTCCAAAAAAATTTGCATTCTAAGTCATAATGCACTATACTTAAGGTAGTTCTAAATTATTATTTTAGAACTACCTAATTTATATTACGGAGGATGCTATTATGGCAAAAAACAAGGATGCAGTAAGCACATCGTCAAAGGTGCCGGGTATCGAAAAAATTACAGCAGAGTATGTAAAAATCGGTGACATGCTCAAACTATTCTATGGGAGTCTGGGAAAATCGGACGGAAAAGGCAGGAATGCCGGGAACCAGGGTATTTCAGAAGCTCAAAAGATAGTTGAACTAATGAAGCGCAATAAGAAAATTACCGTAGAAGGGGTCACTCAGGCAAAACTTGAGAAGAATATCACTATTCTTCATGAGATGACCAGCCTTGACACTATGGCCGAGATATTCAAAAGCACCAGGCGTAACATCAAAGATGCAATCGGCAAAGAATTAATGAAAGAAACCAAGAAGGTTAAGGACTATGTCCGTTACAGAGCCAACTCAGGCGACAAGGAATTTGCTGAAATTCTCAAGGAAATCAGGGCTGTAGAACGAAAACAAGGCAAAAAAAGCAACAAACAAGTCAAAAACAATGAGACTGATGTTACAAAATGAGACCTTATCGTTACTATAACATCACGATAATGTTATCAAACATCACGACTACGTGATATAAATGCCACACTAACGTGGAAAATTGTCATGTTGGCGTGATAAATAGATGACGTTAATGTGATGTTTTGCCACATCAATGTCACTGAATGCCTACTCATTGCAGGCAATAGGGCTTATTATGAAGGATAAATATTATATAAAAGTATACCGTCTGGTAACTATTGTATTAGTTTCACTATTTGCATTTTCTGCTTGTAACACCATTCATGGTAATGGGAAAATAGTTAATAGCAACAGAACCGTAAATGATTTTACCGGAATAATGATAACGGGTGCCGCTAATGTAAATATAAACTTTTCAAATAGTTATAATGTCAACATTAGGACTGATTCAAATGTGCAGGACTATCTAACAACAAGTGTAGATTCTAATGGGGCATTAGCCATTGGGACATCCGGAAAAAGTCTTTCATTTGTTACTTTAGAAATTGAAATAACGATGCCGAAACTAAAAAACATTAGCGTCAATGGTGCTGCAAAAATTAAATTAGGTTCAGGTAATGGCGAATCATTGCATATAGAAGTATCAGGCACCGGAGATATTGATACTACCAATTATCAAGTGAATAATGTAAAATGTATTATTAATGGAGCAGGAACGGTCAAAGTATGGTCCATGAAAACACTTGACTGCACAATCAATGGTCTTGGAACACTCTATTATAAAGGAAACCCAAATATACAAAAAAGCATAAACGGAATTGGCAGCATAAGAAGTTTGATATAAAAGCCTGAAAAAATGTATTGACAAAAATCGAAAGATATGGTATAATAAACCCATCCATTAGGTGGAGGATGAATAAATGAAGAAATTATTTTTATCGGCTTATTTTTCAGGTGTTGCTAAGTTATTCCAATCTTTTACTGAAAATACTTGTTCCGGTAAGACCGTTGTATTCATACCGACGGCAAGCATTGTTGAAAAGGTAAACTTTTATGTCGCATCTGATAAAAAGGCATTAATAAAGCTGGGTATGACCATTGATGAATTGGAAATATCCAAGGCAACACCTGAAGAAATAAAAACAAAAATAACTAATGCTGATTATATCTTTGTGGAAGGTGGAAACACCTTTTATCTGTTGCAGGAACTCAAACGAACCGGCACGGATAAACTTATTGTGGAACAGATTAACAATGGGAAATTGTATATTGGTGTTTCAGCCGGTTCAATGATTATATCAAAAGATATAGAGTTTGCAAAACTTATGGACGACCCTGCCGCAGCACCGGATTTAAAGGATTATTCCGCACTTGGTCTTATTGATTTTTGTGTAGTACCGCATTACAATAACGTTCCTTTCAAAAAAGCGGTAGAAAAAATAATAGCCGAGTATTCCGGGAAGCTTGATTTACATCCTATCAGCAATAATCAAGTGGTAACGGTAAATGGCGATACGATAGAAACATTAAGTGTAGAAAAGAAAAAGAAATAGGACACAGCGGGGAAAATCATTTAAAGCTCACGTAGGTTCGCAAAGCGAACCAAGGGCGCGGAGAGCGCGGGGTTTTGCTAAGGAAGATTATATATTTTAACCGCGAACCACGCAGACAACGCTAACTCGATATTAGATAACAAATTGCAAGTTCGCGTGGTTTGCGTGGTTCGCGGTTAATCACTATTTACCCAAAAAAATAAATTGCACCCAGCCTGAAAAGACAGTATTGACAAAAATAATAGGTATATGGTATAATAAAGATATGAACAATGACAAAGTAATTGAATTTACTTCCTTTTGTATTGAAATGTATGCCCAAAAGGAACATATATCTGGTTCCCGCGTTATGCAGATATTTATGGCAAATGGTATAATTACCTATTTATCTAATAACTATGAAGCACTGCATACACAGGGGATAAATTATATTTTGCCTCTTATAAGGCAAAGGATAGGAAAATAATGAAAATATATCACGGAAGTATGGTGCAAATACCGGAACAAATAAATCAAAATAATTTTCGCGTCTTATTGCCTACAAAAATTGCACAGACTGTAAAGTTGATTTCTGATGATATTGGTGTATCAGAAGATAAAGTATTTATTGATTTCTATAATTCATCAGTTTATAAAGAATTAGAAAATGAAAAGTCAAAACGATGGTGGGATAGTCCATTGCAATTATGCGATGAATATAAAAGAAAATGTGTAAATAGAAATTATAAAGACAATGCGTAGTGAAACAGAAATGATGAACCTTATACTTGACTATGCCAGAAATGACGAAAGGATAAGGGCTGCTACAATAGAAGGTTCTCGTATGAATAAAAATGCGCCACAGGACCAGTTTCAAGATTATGATGTATCGTATATTGTAAATGATATTGAGTCATTTAAAAAGGATGATGCATGGCTTGATTATTTTGGTCCGAGGCTTATAATGCAAAAACCTGAAGCAATGGCACTGTTTCCACCTGAATTAGGCAATCGATTTAGTTATTTAATGTTATATGATGATGAAAATAGAATAGATTTGACATTGGTTCCTATAACAGATTTACCGGAACATTTTAATGAAACAGATTCATTAACAAAGGTAGTATTGGATAAGGATGGAATTTGTCCAAAACTTGAACCGCCATCTGACAAAGATTATCTGGTTAAAAAACCTTCAGCAGAGTTTGTCGATGATTGCTGCAATGAATTTTGGTGGTTATCAAGTTATGTAACAAAAGGATTATGCCGTAATGAAATACTATATGCGATAAAGTATTTGGACTTAATGAGAAATCAGATGTTTAATATGATTTCATGGAAGGTTGGAATTGAGACTAATTTTTCTGTCAGTGTTGGTAAAGCAAATAAATATTTGCAAAAGTATGTTTCAGAGGAATTATGGCAAAACATATTAAAAACCTATAGTAATGACACGAGTGAAAATGTATGGCGTGCAATGATAATATCTTGCAATATCTTTATGGATGCAACTGATTTTGTCTGTAAAAAGCTAAATTATAGTATACCGGTTTATAGTGTAAATATGTTGAAATATATAAAGAAATATGCTGAACTTGAATCAGTGGAAAGAGAGGAATAAATATGTATGAAAGAATGTTAGATAAAAATTCAATTCCTACAGAAGATGAAATAAAAGAATATATTGGAAAACAATCTGTAGAATGTATCGAAATAATAAAAAACTCTCTGGAACGCATATTTGACATAAACATAGAATTAAGATTTCCCTTTGGAAACAATTATGGCTGGGGATATAAGTTCAGCAATAAATCAAAACATCTATTCTATTTGTTTTTTGAAAAAGGGAGTATTTCAATCCAATTACAGATTAGTAAGATAAAGACTGAAAAGGAAATTGAAAAGTACAACAAACTGACAGAAGAAGGAAAGAATTACTGGGAAAATAGATACCTCTGTGGTGAAAATGGCGGTTGGATAGAATATAGAATAACAAACAAGAAACAACTAAAAGACATAGGCTTATTTTTGAGTCTAAGAACAAATAAGGAAATAGAATTGTAAGGAATCCGCTTGACAAATCACCGAATAGGGTATATAATAAACTCATTAAAGCATAAGGGGAACAGTATGAAAGCAGTGTTCTTACAGGAGCCTAAAAAGTATTCGGTCGATGAAATCGAGAAACCGCATGTTGGCGAAAACGACATGCTCGTCAAAATTGCCTATTGCGGCATTTGCACGCTGGAACAGCGCCTTTACACGGGGGACCGCAAAATATACTACCCGATTATTCCCGGGCATGAAGCATCCGGCATAATAGAAGAAATTGGCGCTAAGGTGATTAGCCACCACAAGGCAGGCGATCATGTGGCTCTCGACCTGGTGAACCGCTGTCATATCTGTCCGGCATGCCTTAGCGGGAACTCGAACATGTGCGAAAACCGCTTTAAGAAGGGCCAGCGGGTGCTTGGCGCTTTTTCCGAATATATGCTGGTCCGTCCCGACCAGGCCCATGTAATTCCTGCCGAACTGCCCCTTGAAAAGGCCTGTTTTGCAGAGCCTGTTGCCTGCTGCATTCGTTCGCTGAAGAAGGTGGAACTTGGTTTGGGCGACACCGTGGTAATTATCGGGGCAGGCCCTATGGGAATGATGCATTTGAAAACCGCCCTGGTAATGGGCGCTCGGGTGTATGTCAGCGATATTGACAAGGCCCGTCTGGCTGATGCCAAAAAGATGGGCGCCGATGAGGTCTTTGACAGCAGTGATATGGCAAAGTTTATTGAAGAAATCAAGGCGAGGACCAATGGCCGCGGGGCTGAGCGTTGTATTGTTACCTCGCCGGCAAAGGCTGCCATGGAAGCTGCTGCAGGTTTAATTGCAGATGAGGGGCGCATCAATGTGTATACTTCTTACGATGATAAACCATCACTCCCGATGGATTTAAACACTCTGCACCGGAAAGAAGTATTGATAACAGGAAGCGAAGGCCGGAGCGAGGAAGATTTCTACCGGGCAACAAAGCTTATCTCTTTTAACAAGATTGATGTAGGCGATATTATTTCAAAAATCTATTCTATCGATAAAATAGAAGAAGCTACCGAACTTGCACTTTCAGGAAAAGCGTATCGTGTTCTCTTGAAGATGTAATGTAAACCATAGAGAGCACAGAGGATAGACAGTGATACTAACCGTAGATATAGGAACATCAAATTTTAAGATGGCTCTCTTCGAAATTCAGAATGAGAAGGCCGGAACGA
>JAISIL010000083.1 GCA_031262035.1 Spirochaetaceae bacterium
GAATGATATTGCCTACGGCAAATCACACGAATTTCCGATTACTTATCGTAGATTATTTGTGTCGGCGTAGCCGATTCGTGCTATTCGTGGTTGTAAAAAAAGTAAATGTTTTTGCCCTGGCAAGCCTTTAAACTTTTTTCCCGGAAAGTGATTTTTTTTGTATATTTCCCTTGACAAGTTTGCAATTATCTGCTACAATGGAAGTGGAAAATTCTAAACGGTAAGGGGAGTTGTTGTATGGAGTGGATATTATTGGTTATCCTCCCACTTGCCGGGTTAGCCTTAGGCTGGTTTATTAGATGGTTATATGCCAAATATCAACTCACTTCGGCAGAGCAGAAGGCTGAGCGAGTTAAGTTAGATGCGATAAAAGAGGCGGAAGCTAAAAAGAAGGAATTACTTCTAGAAGCAAAAGACCAGATTATCCGCGACAGGAATCAGCAGGAGCGGGAAACCCGGGAGAGAAGGGCAGAATTACAGCGCTATGAGCGCCGTGTATTACAGAAAGAAGAGACGGTTGATAAAAAGCTAAGTCAGGTTGAACGAACTGAGCAGTCGCTTGCAGATAAGGAAAGGTCCCTGCAGGCCCGTCATGCGGTTTTGGACAAGCAGGAAGAGCAGTATCGGGTGGAGCTTGAACGCATCTCGGGGATGACAGGCGATGAAGCCAAGACCCTCCTGATGCAGGACATGGAAAATGACGCCAAGCATGATGCTCAAACAATCCTTAACAAGATTGAAAGTGAAACAAACCTCGTAGCGGAAAAGAAGGCCCGCGATATCTTGGTAACGACTATTCAGCGGCTTGCATCGGAAACAACAGGCGATGTTACCGTCACCTCGGTGAGCCTTCCCAATGACGAAATGAAGGGGCGCATCATCGGGCGTGAAGGCCGGAATATACGCACCCTGGAAACCCTAACCGGGGTGGATATTATCATTGATGATACACCGGAAGCGGTAGTTATTTCCTGTTTCGACCCCGTTCGCAGGGAAATTGCCAAGCAGGCAATGGAAAGGCTGGTGGTCGACGGCCGTATTCACCCGGCCCGCATAGAAGAAATTGTCAGCAAGGTAAGCCGGGAAATTTCTCAGCGGATTTTTGAAGAAGGCGAAAAGGCCCTTTACGATGTTGGTATTCACAATATAAGCCAGGAAGCAATCCGGGCTTTGGGGCGCTTGTATTTCCGCACTTCTTATGGGCAGAATGTGCTGACCCACTCGAAAGAGGTAGCGATTATTGCCGGTATGCTGGCTGCAGAACTGGGCGCCAATCGCGAGCTGGCAAAACGAGCCGCCCTGCTCCATGACATTGGAAAAGGTGCTGAAAGCGACAGCGACCAGAACCATGCGGAAATCGGTATGGATATGGCCCGTAAGATGGGCGAGGATCCCAAGGTCCTTAATGCTATTGGCAGCCACCACAATGATATAGAACCAAACTGCATTGAAAGCATCATTGTGCAGATTGCCGATGCGATAAGTGCAGCACGACCCGGTGCACGAAAAGAAACCATTGACAATTATGTAACCCGCCTTGAGAACCTGGAAAATATTGCCGAGGGCTTTGAGGGTGTGGATAAGGCATTTGCCATACAGGCCGGCCGTGAACTCCGTGTTGTAGTAAATAACGATAAGGTCAGTGACGAGCAGACAAAAGATGTAGCCAAGGGTATTGCACGAAAGATAGAAACCGATTTACGCTACCCGGGACGCATCAAAGTAACCATTATCCGGGAAACACGCATTGTCGAATATGCCAGATAATAGCTAGCTCCCCTCCCCCTGCGGGAGGGGTTGGGGGAGGGGCAAGTTTATGTTCACCGTCCTTATGTTAGGTGATGTTGTAGGGGAAGCAGGCTTACTAGCCCTGGAACGGGGTCTACCTGCTTTAAAGGCCCAACACAAGGCCGATTTTGTTGTCGTTAATGGGGAGAATGCAGCAGGGGGCTTTGGCCTCAGTGCAGATACCCTGAATAGAATCCTTGCCGCCGGAGCCGATCTTGTTACTTCCGGCAATCATGTTTTCGAAAAACGGGACTTCTGGCCGGTGCTGGATAGCGATCTACCGGTACTTCGGCCTGCCAACTATCCAAGCGGGGTGGCAGGGAAAGGGTATCTCACGCAAAGGCGCAAAGACGCTAAGGTTTCTGTTATCAACTTACAGGGCAGGGAGTTTATGACTCCTATCGACTGTCCATTCAAGACTTTTGACAGAATTTACGACGAAATAACTAATCAATCTCTTTGCGTCTTTGCGCCTTTGCGTGAGCTTATTCTGATTGATTTCCATGCAGAGAGCAGTCGGGAGAAAGAAGCTCTTGCCTATTATCTTGATGGAAGGGCTGGTATTGTGGTGGGGACGCATACTCATATACAGACGGCTGACGAAAAGGTCCTGCCAAATGGCACGGCCTATATTACTGACCTTGGTTTTACCGGCCTTAAGGACAGTATATTGGGCATGGACAAGGAAGCCTGCATCAAGAGGACAAGGGATCAGGTGCTCTATCAGATGCAGGCGGCTTCGGCTGAAGGCTTGTTACAGATACAGGGCCTTAAGGTCTGCCTTGAAGGGGACGGGCTTAAGGCCGCCGCACTTGAACGTATTAACTATCTCTTGCAATAAGTTCAATAGAGTTTTAGCTCTAAAAGCAGGGGAAGATGGTCGCTGATGCCGGAAGCAAAATAGGGTTTATAGCCATAGGGATAGCCTGCCTTTGTTGAAAAAGGCGGTTCGTTTAAGACCCTTGCAGTGTCGAATTCCCAGCCGGTATTGTTAAAAAAGCCTTCGCCAAGGAGAAAATGGTCGATTGTTTCCCAGTCTTTTTGATAATAGTAAGAACCATTTTTCAGTTCATTATACCAGGGGGAATAAAGGCTTATCCAGCTTGCCGGAAAGTATGAGCCGGCCGGGGGCTTTGTGTCCGAAATAACAAGGTAATCCTGAGTGCAGGTGTAGCAATCGGCGCCTAAAGTGCCGGTGATGCAGGCAGAAGCAGCCAAACGGGATGCAATTTCTGTGTCGGGAAGCAGGGCCGTGATATAATTTTCGTTATGACGGTAGAATTCATCAAAGTTTTCGTTTAAATCACCTAAAAGCATCACCGGCATGCCGGGAAATTCTGCTTCTATCTCTTTTATACGCCTTGCGGCAAGTTTTGCCGCTACCCTACGGCGAATTTCTGTTTCTGCATCGCCTCCAAGCTTGCTTTTCCAGTGACAGAGGAGCAAAACCAGGGGAGTATCTGCTGGTTTCAGCCAAATTTCCAACATAGGACGGGGTGAATCCATGCCGGAAACACTAATTGAATGGCTGAATTGCTTGGTAATAGGATACTTGCTTAAAAGCCCGACTCCTAAACTGGCTCCCGGGTTTGTGCTAAAGGCAAGGTGATAAAAGCCCTGGGATGAAAGTTCTGCCGTTTCGCCAAGACTGCGGACAACAGAGGCATTTTCAATTTCGGTAAAGGCAAGTATGTCGGCATTCATTGCGGCAAGGGCCTTGGCAAACTGGGCAAGGCGGCTTTGGTATTTTGCCTCGTCCCAGCCTTTGGACGAAACATACTCGGCATACTCGCTGCCATTGTCGATACCGTCAAACATGCATTGCAGGTTCCAGAGGCCAATTGAAAGGCTCTGCTGCCGGGAATTATCAGCCTGCTTGTTTACAAGGCTGCAAGCGGACAAACTGATAATCGCTACGATAATAGTGGTGATTCTAAATAAAAATAATCTTCTCATACCCTAAGTATGAGGTTCATCTGTTTTTTGCTTTCACTTTGGCAGATTTTTTTCTTTTTGAAGGGCTTCCCAGGTTTTATCGCTTAAGGGGATACCCAGCCGGTTATTTTCCGCTTCGGTCTCTTCGTGGCGCAATCCGGCGTATAAAACACGCTCTTTACCTTCGGCAGGCTCCATTTTGCGGATACTTTTGAGCATACGGCTCATATCGGCCTTAAAATCGGCAAGATTACGGAACATCTTGATGTCAATTGCCATAAAAAAATGGCAGACACGGGCTGAAGTTTCAACGGAATCGCGCACTTCTTCGCCAAAAGTGCCCCCTGAAAGCAGCGCCGAAAGAATGTCGACCATTACGGCAAGGCCAAAACCCTTGTAACCCGCATCACCTTCGCCGCCAAGAGGTAAGAGTCCCCCGCCGCGGAGGTAGAGCATATCGTCAAGGAGGCTCACCGGGTCGTCTGTAGAAAGGCCGTTTTTGCCCACTGCCCAACTGGGATGAAGTTTTTCGCCTTCACGGGCGGCAACCTCAATGCGGCCACGGGTTACCGTTGTGGTAGCCATGTCCAGGGAAAAAAGGTCGTCCTTTTCGCCGGGGGCAGCAAAGGCAATGGGATTAGTGCCGAACCAGGGCTTTCGTGCGTAGGTAGGCACGCCGAGTGCCGCTGTGTTACAAAAGGCCATACCAATGCAGCCCTGCCGGGCGGCCATTTCGGTGTAGTAACCGGCAATACCAAAATGGTTCGAATTTCGCACCGCACAAAAGCCCGCGCCCTGCCGCAGGGCCTTTTCGATAACCCAATCCATGCATTTGCGGGAAAGAGACATGCCCATAGCGCCTTCTGCATCAATGGTGCGGGAAAGAGGCGTTTCCTTAAGGATTGTCGGCACCACAGCGCCTTTTATCTTGCCCGAACGAATCCCCGCAGTGTATCGTGCCAAATGTGCCACCCCATGACTGGGTATTCCCCGTGCATCGGCGGCAACAAGTATTTTAGCAGAATCCCAGGCTTCTTCTTCGGGAATATTTAGATTAATGAAGATATCAGCACAAAACTGCTCCAGCTCGGAGCGGGGTATTCGTATCATTTTCTATACTTTACCTCATTTTTTGATTAAATACAAGCAGGGGCAAGAAAACAACCACGAATAACACGAATGATTGCCTACGGCAAATCACACGAATTTTTGCTTACTTATCGTAGATTATTCGTATCGGCCTAGCCGATTCGTGTTATTCGTGGTTACTATAAAGTTAAATGATTTTGCCCTGGATCATTCGCCAGGGTAAAAACAGGTTTATTTGTGGTCAGTTTTTTGAATAGAGGATTCCTGAACAAAGAAAGCACGCCGTGAGGCGTGCTTTCTAAGAAAAAACCAGACTAGAACAGACTAATCTTGAGGCTCAGCGGAAACCTGCTTGGAGAGAGTGTCTAGAGTAACAGCCGGAACCTTGGTACCGTCCTCTGTCAAAATTTGCTCACCATCCATATTATCGTATATACCATTAATGTATGGAGCACCACCTGGATCAGCAATTTCCAAAATAACAGAACGACTGCCAATACTCACACCATTATATAAAAAAGTTTGAGTGATTCTTGGAGTATCCCCACCAATATACAAAGGAGCATACAAAGCAGCATTGACTACTCCCGCTAGAAAACTTTCTGTAGTATGCCCCATATCATCAGTCAAAGTATAAGTAATATCTGCCGCCGAGAAATCACCCCAACCGCCGGTAGGAGTGTAAGACGGGGCAAAACTAAGAGATGTACTGTATCGAGTAAAATTAATAGCTCCAACAGTTACGTCTTTAGTAACAGTAACAGGTGCAACAACAGTAATTTTCACCTCATCTACATGAGAGGCTCCATCATCGTCGGTAACTGTCAGCGAATAAGTGTAATCACCGGCGGCGGTCAGACCATTGACCACAGTAGTAGCCGCACTGGGGCTGACAATAGTAGTAGCCGCACCGGCAGTCTGTGCCCAGGCATAAGCAGCGATAGTACCGTCTGTATCAGCCGATGCCGCACCACTAAGCGTAGCGGTAGTGGTGTCGGGCAGATAAATAGTCTGGTCTGTACCGGCAGCAGCTACCGGAGCAACATTGGCAGCCGGATTAACTGTTACCTTGATAGTGTCGGTATGTTTCGCACCGTCATCGTCAGTAACCTCGAGCTGGTAGACATATTCACCGGCGGCGGTAAGTCCGCTAATCTGCGTGGCGGCCTGTGCCGGATCGGCAATAGTAGTAGCCGCACCGGAAGTCTGTGTCCAGGCATAGGCGGCGATAGTGCCGTCAGTATCGGCCGAGCCGCTGCCGTCAACATTGACAGTAGAAGTCGGCAAAGTGATAGTGATGTCACTACCCGCAACGGCGGTAGGAGCAACATTGGCGGCCGGATTAACCGTCACCTTGATAGTGTCGGTGTGGCTATCGCCGTCATCGTCAGTAACCTCGAGCTGGTAGACATATTCACCGGCGGTGGTAAGGCCGGTCACCTGAGTAGCCGCCTTGTCGGGGTTTACTATAGTAGTGTCCGCCCCGGAAGTCTGTGTCCAGGCATAGGCGGCGATAGTGCCGTCCGTATCGGAAGAGCCGCTGCCGTCTACATTAACAGTAGAAGTGGGCAGAGTGATAGTGATATCCGTCCCGGCAACGGCGGTAGGAGCAACATTGGCGGCCGGATTAACCGTCACCTTGATAGTGTCGGTGTGGCTATCGCCGTCATCGTCAGTAACTTCGAGCTGGTAGACATATTCGCCGGCGGTGGTAAGGCCGGTCACCTGAGTAGCGGCCTTGTCGGGGTTTACTATAGTAGTGTCCGCCCCGGAAGTCTGTGTCCAGGTATAGGTAGCGATAGAACCATCAGCATCGGTAGAAGCACTGCCGTCCAGATTGACAGTAGAAGTCGGCAAAGTGATGGTGATGTCCGTACCCGCTGTAGCGGTAGGTGCGACATTGGCAGGCGGGTCAGGCGGACAAGCGGTAAAGATAAGCATACTGCCGGCCAGGAGAAAAACAGAAATAAGAAGGTGAATCTTCTTAGTAATTTGTTGTATTACAAAGAAATACGGGGGGGGGGGGGGGGTAATTTGAGGCTTTTCTCAAAAAGACATTTCGTATAATTTTCATGGAACAATTATATCATACAAATGTAAATCTGTCAATACAAAAAAAAATAAAAATAAAAAAAATTCGATTATACTCGACAAAAACAGGAGAGTTGTGATATAATAGCGTTATGACAACAAAAGAAAATCTGCCGCAGGTTATTGCGGCTGCGCGGGATGCTCAGGTTTTATGGAATGACTATCCCTTTTCTAAAAAGGCCGCTTGTTTGAAGGCGGCGCGGGCTTTTATGGCCGGCCATATTGATGAAATTGCACAGACAATTCATAAAGACAATGGTAAATTGTTAATCGACGCCCTTTCGGCAGAAGCCCTTCCGGCTTTTATGGCGATGGACTACTATCTAAAGCATGCCAAAAAATTTATGCGGGACAAAAAGCTTGGCATGGGCAGCATTCTGATGTTCAACAAAAAAAGCCGTATTGTATATCGGCCGATTGGTGTTGTTGGAATCATTTCCCCCTGGAATTATCCCTTTGCTATTCCTTTTTCCGAAGTGGTAATGGCCCTGCTTGCAGGGAATGCCGTTATTCTGAAAACTGCTTCGGTAACGACTGGTGTGGGGCGGCTCCTTGAAAGTATCTTTAATGCGGCGGGCCTTCCGGCAGGGCTTTTTAGCTACTGCGAAATTCCCGGCGCCGAGGCGGGGTCTGCCTTTATTGAAGGCGGAATTGACAAGCTCTTTTTTACCGGCTCTACCAAAACAGGCAAGGAATTGATGGCTCTTGCCGCTCCCCGGCTGCTCCCCCTGGTTTTGGAACTCGGCGGGGCCGATGCGGCTATCGTCTGTGCCGATGCGGATATAAGCCGTGCGGCTAAGGGCCTTTTGTGGGCAGGCTATTCCAATGCAGGCCAGATTTGCGGCGGCGTTCAGCGGATTCTTGTGCATAAATCAATTTACAAAAAGTTTTTGGCTGAATTCTGCAGATTAGTGTCGGCTTTACGGCCGGGGAATGGCCTTGATGCTGATTTTGGCCCCATGACAACAATGAAACAAAAAGAGGCGGTAGAAAAACTGATACAAGACTGCATCGAAGGCGGCGCTGTGGTGGCTGCAAAAAATGCAGACTTCCAGGGCGATAGCGAGGCCGACAATAAAGACAAGTTTCTGAATGCCGTAGTTCTTACTGCCGAAGGCTTGGACAAAGATAAAGTGATGGCGCTTCCTGTTATGGAGGACGAAATTTTTGGCCCGGTAACGATTGTTCTGCCCTTTACTGATGAGGGCGAGGCGGCGAGCATTGCCAATGCATCAAGCTATGCGCTTACTTCTTCTGTCTGGTCGAAAGACCGGAGGAGGGCGTTAAACCTGGCACGGCAGCTCAATGCCGGCGCCATCATGATAAATGACCACTTGATGTCCCATGGGCTTGCAGAAACTTCCTGGGGCGGCCCCGGTGGGGCAAGCGATTCCGGCCTGGGGCGGACGCATGGCGAACTGGGCTTTATGGAGATGCTCAAAACGGAGTTTGTTGTCGATGACTTCCTTCCCGGTGTCCGGCGGGATATTTACTGGCATCCCTATTCGGCAAAGGTCTATGAGCAAATGAGGGCATTAACGGCATTTTTGGCCGGGGTGAAACCCCTCTCGCAAATTCCTAAGGTGCTGTCGCTTGTGATGCGTTACTGGAAAAAATAGGGGTAGTTATTGGTGGTTTCGACAGGCTCAACCACCGGGTTACTTAGCGCTCGCTTGTTGTGATGTAGGGGGCGCGGGGGCGTACGCATTTGTAGGCGGGGCGTATTACTCTGCCGCCGGCTATTATTTCTTCCATGCGGTGGGCGCACCAGCCGACGACGCGGCTTATGGCAAAAATCGGTGTGTATAGTTCCGGGGGAATGCCCAGCATCTTGTAGACAAAGCCTGAATAAAAGTCCACATTGGTGCACATAATTTTGTCGGAGCCTTTTACCTTTTTGAATACTTCCGGGGTAAGCCTTTCGATAAGCCGGTAGAGATTATATTCATCGAAAAGGTCATCGTTGTTCGGTGTATCTTTTGAGCGTGCCAGTTCTTCAGCCTTATCGCGCAAAAGCCGTGCACGGGGATCGCTTTTCGTATAAACCTGATGCCCCTGCCCGTATATCAGGCCGGAATGGTCGCCAACCTCGCCTTTTAGAATCTTTGCAAGGTAGTCGGCTACCTCGCCTTCATTGGTCCAGTCGCTGACATTGGCCTCAAGGTCGGCCATCATCTTCATAACCCGGTTGTTTGCGCCGCCATGCTTAAAGCCTTTAAGCGAATTAATGCCTGCCGTGATTGCTGCATAGGTATCCGTATCGGCAGAAGATAAAAGGTGCACTGCAAAGGTAGAATTGTTTCCCCCGCCGTGTTCCGCATGAAGCACCAGGGCCAGGTCGAGAATCTCGGCCTCAAGGCGGCTGAAAGATTGGTCGGGGCGTATCATCGAAAGGAAGGCTTCGGCACAGCCTGCACCGGCCGGCGGCAGGTGAATAATCAAACTTTCATTGTCAAAATAATGCTTCTTTGCCATGTAGGAATAGGCTACAATGGTGGGGAAGCGTGCAATAAGCTCCAGGCACTGGCGAAGGGCATTTTCCGGCTGGTTATTTTCCGGGTCAGTATCGTAGGAATAGAGGGTTAGAACAGAACGGCCCAGCTTGTTCATAATGTCCTTCGAAGGGAGCTTCATAATAGAATCTTCTGCAAAATTCTGCGGTAAACTGCGGTATTCTGCAAGGAATTTGGTAAAATTTTCAAGCTGTTCTGCATTGGGAAGCTTGCCGAACATCAGAAGGTAGGCGGTTTCCTCAAAAGCAAAACGATTTTCGGCCGCCGCATTGTTCACAATATCCTCGACATCGATGCCCCGGTAATAGAGTTTGCCGTCGACAGGAATGCGCTCGCCCTCATCAATAATATAGCCGTGAACATTGCCAATATTGGTCAGGCCCACCAGGACGCCGGTGCCATCTGCATTCCGAAGGCCGCGTTTGACATTGTAGCGCTCATAAAGCGATTCATTGATAGTATCATTGCCTTGCACAAGGCCAAGATAATCTTTAGTGCTTAAAAGAGAAGAGTCCATATTAGCGACCTGTCTTTTTGGATATATTTTGTAATTCCACTTCGGCAAGTTTTTTGAATTCTACCGGAAGAGCTTCTGCGTCTGGCTCGTCATACTTGGCAAGCAGAGCTTTAAAACATTCTTCCGCTTCGGCATATCTGCCCCACTTGTAGTAGGTTCTGCCGATTTCGTATTCGGCATTACACTCATAGCCCCGGTCGTTTTCCGGACGGGTTTTTGCCTGTTCAAAGTATTGTATTGCCGCCTCGTAGTAGCCTGCATCCAGGGCTTCCTGTCCGCGTTGAATGAGGATAGAGGCAGTGTCGTTATCGCTAATGACAACTTCCGCTGATGCACAGGAAGCAATCCCAGCGACGATTGCCCAGAGGATAATTGCAAGTGAAAAAAGTCTTTTCATGTATTACATGCCTATATATCGGCTTGCAAGCCATAGCCGGGAACCAGGGTGTAGGTTTCATCCTTGTTGACATTTGCAGTAAGTTTTTTCAGGTCGTCTACTAAAGGTTCAATATCGCCCATTTCCTCGTAAGTATCGCAACCCTCGTCCTGCTCAAAAGAGCGGCGGAGAACGGTGCCATACTTGTAAAACTTTTCTTCGCCAAGCTTTTTCTTCCATTTGCCGGCGTCGCAGCGGATGCGCATAACAAACTTTTCTTTGTCATCAGTCTTCTGCGGGACAAGTTTGCAATGCATGCAGTTAGCGCAATAGATTTTACCGTCTAATAGTGAGTCTTCGGCGGTGTTTGTTTCTTCCTTTTGGTCCATAAAAAGTCCTTATCCTTATAATATAAAAAATATGAAATCGTGTCAAGTAGTTTATCGGCTTTTTTTCACTTTCCTTAAGACTAATCTTCAAGTAATTGAAAATTCCAGCATAGCGCGGCGCGTACGGGGGGACAGGACAATCTTTGGTTCGGGCTGTTGAAAGTTCCGCCTTCGGCGGCGTCTTGATTTTTGGCCTACCGACAAAGCGATGACAGCAACTTTCAAATGCCCTCTCAAAAGATTGTCCTGTCCCCCCTAACTCACGCTGCGCGCAGTAATTTTGAATTCCAACAGAGGGAAGTAGGGGATGAGAGGAAAAGGGCGGCGTCTGACCACTCAGCTATCTCTTGGCGTGGGGTGTCTGGGGAAAGCCTTTTGAAATTAGTTTCAAGTTCCGCCTTCGGCGGCGTCTTGCGATTCGGTCTCTCGAGTAATCTATGACAGCAACTTTCAAAATAATTTCAAAAGGCTTTCCCCAGACGCCCCAAGAAAGATAAGAGGACTTACCCGCCCTTTCCCTCTCCTCCCCTGCCTCTCTCTACTGGAATTCAATACAATAATACAACGCTCAGCGTGATGTAGGGGAGGCCTGACAATCTTTTGTGAGGGCATTTGAAAGTTGCTATCAATGATTTCTCGGTAGGCAATACATCATGACGCCGCCGAAGGCGGAACTTTCAACTAGCCCGAACAAAAGATTGTCCGGCTCCCCGTACGCAAGGCTTGCTATTTGTAATTCGATTACTTGTTATTTTTGAGTTCTATTGATACTATTGATGTATGAGTAAGAGAGCAGCTATTATTGGGGCAAGCGGCTATGGGGGAGTAGAATTAGTCAGGATTCTTGCCCGGCATCCACAGATAAGTGAATTGAAACTTGGTTCGAGGGGGAGTTCGGGGAAAAAGATTGCTGAAGTCTATCCGAATTTTACCAAATTGTTGAATAATCAGCTTCTTGACCCTGAAGAAGTGATAAATGATGTCGATATTGTGTTTTCTGCCCTTCCAAATGGGCTGGCGGAACAGTATGCGGCCCTTGCAAGCGGAAAAAACATCCCTTTTATTGATTTATCTGCTGATTTTCGCTTTGCAGATGAAGAAATTTATAAAGAATGGTATGGGAGCCCCTATAAGGAGCCCCTTTTGCATGAGCATTCTGTTTACGGCCTTCCTGAAATGAACAGGGAGAAGATAAAAAAGATGGCTGCAGGGGAGAAGGCGCCGATTATAGGGAATCCGGGCTGTTATCCGACGGCTTCAACATTGGGAGCGCTGCCTGCATTGAAGCATCATTTGAATGCACCGGGGGCGACGATTATTTTTGATGCGGCATCGGGGATTACCGGCGGGGGAAGGGAGCCCCAGCGGAGTTTTCATTTTCCTGAGGCAAATGATTCAATGACGGCCTATAAGGTAGGGGCGCACCGGCACACACCGGAGATACAGGGGAATTGTGGAGGCATACCGATAATCTTTACCCCGCACCTTGTTCCCCTGAACCGGGGTATACTTTCTACTATATATATCCCCTTAAAGCAGCCCATTGCTGAAGATGAGGCAAGGGGGCTTTACGAGAATTTTTACCGGAATGAGCCTTTTGTGCGGGTTCTGCCCAAAGGTCTTGTTGCTGCCACCGGCCCTGTTCGAAGAAGCAATTACTGTGATATATCGGTGCATCTTTCGTATAAAAAGGATGTATTGATTATTATCTCGGCAATTGATAATATGGTAAAAGGCGCTGCCGGACAGGCCGTGCAGAATATGAATATCATCTTCGGGTTCGAGGAGACTGCGGGTTTACAAGAAATACCGGCTTTGTTTTAAAAAAGCTCACGCGGAGACGCGGGGGCGCGGAGGGTTGAATATGATTTCTTACAATAACTCCGCGGCCTCTGCGGCTCCGCGTGAGATATATAAGGAGTTGTGATGAAGAATATTAATGAAGGAAAGGCGGAGGTTTTAATTCAGGCGCTGCCTTATATACAGAAGTTTCAGGGGAAGACCATTGTGGTGAAGTATGGGGGTAATGCAATGATTAACCCGGAATTAAAAAATCAGGTGATGCATGATATTGCTTTGCTTTCCTGCCTGGGTATTTCAATCTGTTTGGTGCATGGGGGCGGGCCCGAAATTGATAAGATGCTTCGGGCTGTAGGCATTGAAAGCAGGTTTGTCCAGGGCCTTCGTTATACCGATGCGGAAACCATGGAAATTGTGCAAATGGTCTTATGCGGCAAGGTAAACAAGGACATTGCCGCCTTGCTCGATGCGGCAGGGGCAAAGGCCATAGGACTGAGCGGCATTGATGGCGGCCTTTTGAAGGCACACATTCTGAATGCAGAACTGGGTTTTGTTGGGGAAATTGAAGCGGTAGATGCAGGCTTTTTAAGCAAGATAATTGATGCAGGCATTGTTCCCGTGGTTTCTTCTGTTGCAATCAATGTGAATGCCAAAAATGACGAAGCAAAAAGCCTTAACATTAATGCAGACACAGCGGCAGCAGAAATAGCTGCAGCCCTGCATGCAGAAAAATTAATTCTTATGACCGATGTCCCCGGCATTTTAGCTGATGTGCAGGACAACATGAGTCTTATTCCTCTTATTAAAAAAGAAGAAATTGAAGGGTTTGTATCAAATGGCACAGTAAGCAAGGGAATGATACCCAAGGTGCAGTGCTGTAAACGGGCCTTAGAAGGGGGCGTTCAGCAGGCACACATCATCGACGGCCGGCAACAACACAGCCTCCTTGTAGAACTCTTTACCGATGCCGGCATTGGCACGATGATTGTGTAGTATCTCTACTTGCCTACTTCTCCAGCTTACTCATCCACCAGCCGAGGGCGGTGCCGGCGGCCAGGGTGGCCAGGCAGATGAGGGCGGCGGGTTGGAGGTAGTTGTAGTTAAAGGGGATAATCATTACCGTTGAGGCAAAGACGAGGCCTAAAATACCGTGGAAAAGGGCAGTGTAGGCTTTTTCAAAGAGCTTTTCGATGAGTTTGGAGAACAATAAGAGGCAGGCGAAAACGCCAATGAAAAGGGGGAGCAGAACCGAAAGGTCGATGTTTTTAAAGGCTTCGACCATTGGGGTGTAAAAACCGAAGAATACAAGGAAATTTGAGGGGCTTAAGCCGGGGACAAGCACCCCCAGGGCAATAAGCACACCAGCTGCAAACCAGGTGAAGATGTTCAGGGGAACAGAGCCGCCGATAAAGCCTTCGATAAAGGCTAAAAGAAAGATACCCAGCGCAAAGGCCAGCAGCAAAATGACAATGTGTTTGGCCTTTCTTTGGTTTAATTTGTTGGCTTCCTTCCAAAGGGCAGGAACCGTGCCGATAATTGCCCCTACAAAAAACCACAGGGCCTGCGCCTCATAGTTTGTCATGAAATAGCTTAATGGCCGCGACAAAAGAACCATACCGGCCAGGGCTCCAATGCCTACCGGAATGAAAAACAGCACGTTTTCTATAAAATTTTTGGTGATATGTGCTAGAAAATCAATTATTCTCTGATAAAGTCCAAAAACAGCGGCCAGCGCTCCACCCGAAACCCCCGGCAGTATAAACCCGGTGCCAATCAAAGCTCCTTTAAGAAGCCGCAACAACCAATCTATCAAAACTTACTCCTTCCTACTTCCTACTTTCTACTTCCCCTAATCCTTCCAGGGGAAGATAAAATTGCGGAATGAACGGGTGCCGGTGCGTTCCCTTTCATCTATTAAAAGCGCATCCCAGGGAATTTTCGGTTTTATCCGCCTTCCCCGGGCATTTGTCTTATTTAGCTCTTCTGGGTGGGCATCGAGCCAATCATACTTCAAAAGCCTTAAGCGCAAGGCTTCATCAAGGTAAAGGATAATGCCCGCGGGCCCGGGAGCAAGAAAGGCAAGGAAGGCTGAAAGGGCGAAAAGAATCAGATTATGAAAGAAAGAAAAGAGGCTAAAGCCCGGATTATCAAAAAATATCAGGAAACACTTACGAATAATCTTTGAAATCTTTGTATCGAGCCGCGCGCGGATAGCAATATACCACTGAAGGGCCAAAATACTGATGACAAGCGCCCAAAAAACGATAGCAGTGACAAATAAGCCCAGCAAATTTCCCATACTCAGGTAAAAAGGTAGAATAAAGATAGCAACGACCACCAAAGCACAGATAAGAAGGCCAAAAACAAGGCCCTGCTTCCAGCTTTCCTTTACTTTTTCGAAAAAATCCCTGAAACCAAAGACTTTATAGTCGGAAACATCTTTAAAAGCAAGGGCTGCAGCCTGAAAATAGATAGAAATACCGAGAATTCCTATTACAAGCGCAAGAACAGAGAGCGGAGGGATGGCGACAAGCAGGCCGGGGATAAATATCAGGTAGGCAAGAAGGGCTATAAAGCCGATATTGACAAAGGCAATACGAAAAAGATTATCCCAGAGGTCAAAGAATGTCTTTTTTATCAGGAAACCGATCATTAAAGGAAAAGCACCCCCGGAATGATAAAGTGCACAATTGCAGTTGCAAGACAGACAATTCCGAGTGGTTTCTTGTATTTTTCAACAATTCCCTGAACTTTTTCGGTGTTTTCCGAGACAACGGTGGTTTTACTCTTGTAAAACTCGAAAATCAGGGATACTCCCCCGGCAAGGCCGGCAAAGGCCGGAAGCAGATCGCCTACTACCGGAATATCTGTGGCTGCGAGTATCGAGAGAACGCCCATGATTGCTGTGCAGATACCGAGGACTAGCCTGAAAGAACTGTTGCGAAGCGAGGCTACAAAACCGCTTTCACCATCGTCTTTAAAAAGGACAAAACCTGTCAGCGCATTCAGCGCTACCGATAAAAAATAGAACTGCATCATAATATCGTATTATACGCGATTTTTGCATTCCCGTCAAGGGCTCTGTACAGCACTTTCAGGGTAAAATCATTCAACCACGAATAATACGAATCGGCTTCGCCGACACGAATGAAGAATGATATTCGTGTCCGCCGTAAGGCGGATTCATGTTATTCGTGGTGGTTTATGCTCTGGACAGAAAGTGCTTGAAATACTATAATGGGGTAGCAAAGATTTTTTGGAGGGATTATGGAAAGTTTATATTCTGCTGAGTTGAAGCGTTATGTTGATGCTGAGGGGGTTACGAAAAAGCTTGATGCGTTGATTAAGGCGCCGGTTTACAGTATTTCGAAGGCGGCGCTTGCTGATTATGAGAAGAATTATTTTGAGGCCAGGTGCCAGAAATCAAAGGGGATGATTGAAGAGGCAAAAAGTGTGATTCCCGGCGGGGTGCAGCATAATCTGGCCTTTAATTATCCCTTTCCGCTGGTGTTTACCAGGGCATCGAAGAATAAACTTTACGATATTGATGGGAATGAGTATTTTGATTTTCTGCAGGCGGGCGGGCCGACGGTGCTTGGTTCTAATCCGGAAGAAGTTCGCAGCAAGGTGATTGAGCTCTTGAATGATTGCGGGCCTTCTACCGGGCTCTTTCATGAGTATGAATATAAGTTGGCAAAGAAGATAAGCGATTTGTTCCATACCGTAGATAAGTTTCGGATGTTCGGTTCGGGGACGGAGGCCTGTATGGCGGCTGTTCGTGTGGCCCGGCTTGCAACTAAAAAGAAGAATATTGTAAAAATGGGCGGGGCCTATCATGGCTGGAGCGACCAATTGGCCTATGGTATTCGTATACCGGGCACAAAGGGCCTGCAATCCCAGGGGATTCCGGGCTTTATTTTTGCACACACCCAGGAGTTTTTCCCCAATGATATAGACAGTTTGAAGCGGGTGCTGCGGCGAAACCAATTGCATGGAGGCACCGCCTGTGTGTTTATGGAACCTGTAGGCCCGGAAAGCGGCACACGGCCTTTAAGCAGGGGCTTTAATGCAGAGGTTGAAGCCCTCTGCCGGAAATACGGGGCCTTGCTGGTTTTTGACGAGGTGGTGACCGGTTTCCGTGTGGGAATGGGCGGCGCACAAGGCTACTTTAGCGTGTCGCCTGACCTTACCGTTTTTGGGAAGGTTGTAGCCGGTGGATACCCCGGGGCAGGCGGCCTTGGCGGTAAAAAGGAATACATGAGGTATCTGGGTGCAGGCCTTGACGAAGGGGTTGGTATTAAAAAGGCTCTGGTTGGCGGCACCCTTGCTGCAACACCGCTTAGCTGTTGTGCAGGCTACCATATGATTTGCGAAATGGAAAAGCAAAAGGCGCCGGAAAAGGCAAATGATATGGGCGACCTCTTAACGGACGGCCTTAATGCCCTTATCGAAAAGCACAAGCTGCCATTCGTTGCACACAATGTCGGTTCTATCTGCCACCTGGATACGGTAGGAACTATGCACTTTGCCATCAATTGGCACAAACCATGGACTATTCCCAATGTGCTTAAGGAAACAAGCATTCGTAAAAAGGAAATGGAACATATAGGCGCTGCGTATATGGCAGAAGGTTTGGTGACACTTGCCGGTAACCGCTTGTATACAAATGCTGCATATACAAAAGAAGATGTTGATGAGGCATTACGGCGATTCGATAGTGTGTTTTCGAGGGTGGAGAAAATAGTATAACCACGAATAACACGAATCGGCTTTGCCGACACGAATAATCTATAATGTGGTTAATAAGGATGTATATGAATATAAACGAAGCGAAACAGCAGGTGATTAGCGCCTGTCATGAGTTGGTGGGAAAGGGGCTTGTTGCTCGGACCTGGGGGAATGTGTCTTGTCGTATTGATGATACCCACATGGCCCTTACTCCAAGCGGGGTGAGTTATGAGCGTTTAAATAATGATAATATTGTTGTCATTGATATAGATACACTGCAGTATGAGGGGAGCGTAAAACCTTCCAGTGAAAAGCGGATTCATGCGGCGGTTTATAGGCATTTCCCAGAGGCAGGGTTTGTGGTGCATACTCATCAGACTTATGCGACAATGGTTAGTGTGGCGGGGTATAAAGAGCTCACGCAAAGACGCAAAGACGCAAAGAGTTTTGATGTTGCGCTTGCATCTTATGGGCTGCCGGGAACCAAGAAGTTGTCCTCTGCTGTGGAAGATGCACTGGGGCGTGGTCGGGATATTTTGATGGAGCGGCATGGGGTGCTGACCTGGGGGGCGACACAGGATGAGGCGATTGAAAGGGCGCTGAGGCTTGAAGAATTGTGCAGGGGCTTTGTTGATGAGGTGGTCTCGACAGGCTCAACCACCGGGAAGCAGTCGGTGGTCGAGCTTGTCGAGACCACAAAGCCTGTCTTTATTCCTGCGATGCTTGATGATTTTGCTCAGATTGCAGGTTTTAGGATGCAGCCTGGTGTGTTACCACCTGCCAAAGTGCCGGGCGATGAAGAGGCTATCAGAATTCTTGCTGAAAAAAATACCCTGGCCTACAAGTATGCAGCCTGTTTTGGCAAGGTAAAGGGGCTCCCCTTTATTGATGTAGCCCTGATGCGTTTTGTGTATCTCAAAAAGTATTCAAAGCGCTATTAAGCTATTAAACTGATAGCTTATTGTTCCGTCTGCATGGACAGTAACACGGAGATAATCGCCGGTTTTTTCAAAATTATCCAGGCAAATGTATTTGCAGCCTTTCACTTGCTGAACTATTTCTTTATGTAAATGGCCCGAAAGATAGGCTTTTGCATTGGAATTTGAAAGGATTGAAATAAAGCGTGCCCTTTCCTGCAGGTTGGGGAAACCGGCATAGTCTGGTGCGAATGGATTAGCGGTAGCCCATAAATTGTTATGCGAAAAAACAAAGGTGTTTGCAGGCGCCGATTGTAGCTCGTGTTGAAGCCAATCCAATTGGGCTGCACCAAAGGTGCCATTGGCGCTGTCAAGAAAAATCAGTTTTGTATTGCCGTCATTGCTTTCTGTTGCATACCGTGTAGAGCCGATAAGTTCTTTCCAATTAGCCCAGTTACCAAAATAAATATCATGATTTCCGATTACAAGATAGCAGGGAATTGGCCAGCTTTTTGTTATATCAATACACTTTTGAATTTCAGAATATTCACCGCTCTGAGTTATATCGCCACAGAGGACAACGAATTTATCACTTGGCTGAATAGGAAGCTCATTAAGTTTAGTCTTTAAATCTACAGCAATATGAATGTCTGAGAGAAAAAGAAAAGAGAAATCGGCGCCGCTGTCAGGTGGTTTTGGCGGCGAAGCATTATCAAAATAGGGAAAAGAATTGGCCGATTTAAGCCTTTCTTCGAGGCTTGTAGATGCAATAGCTCCTAAAAAGTCATTTTCGCATGATAAACAGCTTATGCATACAAGACATACACAAATACTGTATATACTACATAATCTACCTGTTAGTTTTACTACCATGTTAGTTTTACTGCACTCCTTAAAATAAAGCCCTCAAAGTTTGTAGTCAAACCGGAAAACCCTGTTTGTAAAAAAGTAAGATTGTTTTCGATAGAAAGACGCTCGCTAATAGCCAGATTGCAAAATAGTTTTAAATACAATTGCCAAATCATGCTTGAACAATAATACTCATCAAAGTTCGCAATAGTTATACCGCTCTGTATTTTCTGTTTTGAAAATGCATGAAAGCTAAAAGGATATAAGGTGAGTGATAGCGCAATACTGCCCTCCGGCCCGGTATTCACTTCGTAAAATCTGCTCCACAGAGTGTTTATTCCAACGGAGGCATCAATGTAAGTACTTTTAAAAGAAATAAAGGGGATGAGCGCATTGAGTGTATTTTGGTATTCCGGTATTCCCAAATACTGATACAGGACATGAACTGAAAAATACTTCAGTGGCTCCCAGGGAATTACAGACAGGGAAAGGCCTGCATCGGCAAAGGCAACATGTTCTGTATAATAGGGATTTTTGCTAAAAAGATATCCTCCGGCTACATCGACTGCATGTATAAACTGCAAACCACCCTTTAGAAATACCTCGCCCTCATTGCGAAACTGTCTGCTGTAATCCCAGCCGAGGCCGGCGCTTATTTCAGCCTTTGTTATACTGTTTTGCCCTGCGGCATCATCTGCCTGCAAGTTTGGCACTGCAAAACAGAAGCAGAGAAGAAAAAAAACGATAAAAAACTTGGCCTGCATCTGTCGTTTATATAATAATATTTGGAATTAGTCAATCGGGTGGATAGCGGGTGGGGGGCACTGTTTTCTAAAAGTTGTTTACAAATGGCTTGTAATTTTTAGCATTATAGACTAATATAAAAACATGCTTGCAAACGAAGCAAAAAAGCGGCTTTTTTATTATACCCTCTGTATCGGAGCCTTTGCGAAGGCCAAACATATAGGCCGGCAAGCCGCTTTCAACTATCTGTTACAGTTTCAGGGAATAAATTTTCTCATCGATTGCTATGAAGCCGAACACACCTTGTCCCTGGATAATGCCGTGGAAGACTTAACGATCATATGTCATAACAACGGAGGGAATATAGAATGATTGTGTATCATGGTTCGAATATCGAAATAGGTCAAATAGATTTACAAAAATGCAGGCCATACAAAGATTTTGGACAAGGTTTTTATACAAGCATTTACCTCGAACAGGCACAAATAATGGCAGAACGAACTGCACGTATTTATGGCGGCACGGCAACAGTAAGCTGTTTTGCATTGGATGATGAATATCAGAAAATACCGGGCCTTCATATAAAGCAATTCCCTGAACCAAATGATGAATGGGCGCTATTCGTAATGAATAACCGGAATAAAACTTTTAAAGACTATACAAACCTGAATTGTAATATCGATGGCAAATATGATATTGTTGAAGGACCGGTAGCAAATGATGATTTGGTAGCTTTGTTGAATTTATATCTCTCGGGAACTATCTCAATGCAAGCGCTTCAAAGTGAAATGACTTTCAGAAGATTAACCCATCAGATTTCTTTTCATACTGAAAAGGCAATCGGTTTACTGTCAAAAGAGGCATAAGCAATGGATAAACGTGAACAATTGGTAGACATGGTTTCTTCCGGAGTAATTGATATAATGATAGAAGAAACGCACATTTCAATTCAGGAAACCATGCAAAAATTCTATAATTCAGAATGTTTTAAAAAGCTTGAAGATTTAGAAACCGGCTTATATCGCGAAAGCCCCGCCTATGTGTATGATTTGTATCAGATTGAACAAAAGTATGGGAAGCTTGTGCAGTTAGAGGAGTAATCATTAAAGCTCACGTAAAGGATGGTTTCAACACATTATCTCACAAAGGCCACGGAGGTTCTTCCTTTGTGTTCTTCGTGTCTTTGTGAGAGATTTTACCGCGAACCACGCCAACGGGGTGTCAATGTGGTCGACATTGGTTTATTTTGGTGCCAGGCACTTTTTTAAGGCACTTGAAACATTCTCTTTTGTCTATTATAATTTAAACCAAGAGGTTGCTTATGGTAATGACGATGGATTTAGACAGTAGTCTCGTGGATACAGTAAAAAGAGTAAGCGGTATTGGGATTGTAAATCAAGCGGTTACAAAGGCATTAACCGAATATATTCGTGTTGCGGCAGCCAATAAATTGGTCTTAGAATTGGATAAAGGCTGGGAATCAGGCACCAAAAATGGCTGGTTATCTGAAGATGAGGCTTTTGCAGGACTGGAATAAACTATGCCCAAGCTCGCCTATTCACCTGACTCAAGACAAGACTTGCAGGATATAAAAAGATATATTACTGAAAAATTGCAAAATCCTATTGCAGCCAAGAATGTAATTACCCGTATTAGAAGGGAAATACATAAATTAAAAGATACGCCAGGAATTGGCCCGAGCCTTGCTTCACATGTTCCGGTAGAAACTGATTATAGATTCCTTGTTTGTGGAAATTATGTTGCGTATTACCGGGTAATTGATAACACCGTCTATGTTGTCCGAATCCTGTTGAGTGGACGTGATTATTTTTCTATTCTTTTTCCTGAATAATGTAAGCACAAGAGCATAAAAATCTCACGCGGAGGCGCAGAGACCGCGGAGCTCCACTAAGCAAATCTCATCTTTTTATCATTGACATTTTTTGAATAATCCTTTATATTATTTATAGGAGACACACTATGCCTATAGAACAAGTAGCAAGAAAAACCCGAAAAAAAGCCCCATTTGGTACCCCTTTTCAGATTCAAAGAAAAGCAGAAGCAATGAATAACAATGGTCAGGACTCACCCACAGCCGATTGGCCTGCACTAAGCGCAGAGGGCGCCAAACTATTTATTGAAGATATAAAGAAGGCCGATGAATACTGGGCTAATGGAGGGCAAGGCGTAACAATGGATGAAGTCCGAAAATTTATTGAAGATTCAAAGCAAGAGTTAAGACAGAAATATGGAAAAAACAATTGACAAAGAATATGAAGTTATCCCAAGACCTGAAGCATTGTCTATGTTACATGAACACGCCGATTTTCTTGCGCAGGTAAGTTTGCCTGCCGCAGAAAGGCTTGAAGATATGTTTTATCAAAAAATCAATTCCCTTTCATTCTGGCCTGAACGTTATCGTTGGCTTGAAAATCCTGCAATTCCAAGACATAAATACCGTAGATTACCCTTTGAAAAAAATTATATGATAGTCTACCGGGTTACGGAAGACACTGTCTACATTGATTTCGTCCTGGATGCCCGCATGGATTATGCTAGGTTTCTTGTGCCTTAATTAATAACCGCGAACCACGCCAACTAGGCGAACGGGGGTGCTGACGGTGGTCGGAAGTTCTCTCCGGTGGTCGAGCCTGTCGAGACCACTTGTGGTGCCAGACACTGTTTTCCTGGACAAATTCTCTCTCACAAAGGCACAAAAGGCACGGAGAAAAACTTTGTGTTCTTTGTGGCTTTGTGAGAGGTTTTACCGCGAACCACGCCAACCACGCGAACGGGGTGTCAATGTGGTCGGCATTGGTTTATTTTGGTGCCAGGCACTTTTTTGTGAAAATTAATTTCACTCTACTGTAAAGACAAATCAGAATCAGCCTGATATTTCCAACCGTTTTCTTCTGGGGAATAGAACTGAACCTTATCTTTCATGACAACGCCGACACCGGCAAGGCCCATATCAATTACCGATTGATAGCCACTTGGGAGCGTAAGGTCGGAGCCTTCTTCAAGTTTCCAGCCCTTGGCATCCGGTGTATAGATTTGCACTTTATCATTTATTACAAGGCCAAGGGCTCCCAGTGATAAGCCGAATACCGACTTATACCCTTTTGGCAAAGCGAAGTCGCCATCTGCCTCGTATTTCCATTCGTTTTCGCCGGGAGTATACATTTGCATTGTGTCATTTACCACCAGGCCAATAGCCGATGGACCAAAGGCAAATACTGTTTTACAACCGCTGGGCAAAGCAAAATCAGAATCGGCCTGGTATTTCCAGCCCTCTTCTTCCGGTGAATAGAACTGAACTTTGTCGTCCACAACCACGCCAACACCTGCTATACCTAAGCTGAATACGGACTTCCAACCCTTTGGCAAAGTTAAATCAGAATCCGTTTCTGCTTCCCAGCTCTCCTCGCCAGGTGAGTAGAAGCGGATTACCCCATCCTTGACCACACCCACACCGGCAGAACCCATACCTATCACCTTGTTGCCTTCTTGAGCAGCACAAGCTGTTATCGCAAACAATGCGATACCCGATAGGACTAATAGAATCTTTTTCATACACATCTCCTTTTTGCGTTTAAAGGCCGCAGGCCTATGGTTTGTTTTTATATCTATATCATTCGTGGCTATATCCACTAGTATGCGCTGTTGGGGAAACCTGCCGCAAAGTGGCACACCAACAGCGTATATCCTATTTTATCAATTAACCATTTCGATGTTTTCAACCACCCATCTTATTTGGTTTCTCGTTGACCAAAAAGAATAAATACCAATGGTAATAATTGATAAAAGATACCACAATATCCATCGCCCGAATAACCCGCTAGCCGTTCCGTTAAATTTGTAGCTTTTTCCAGCAATTATTGAATTAGTACAAATCCATCTTATGGCAGTGCATAAAATAAACGGCGATGCAAGCCCAATGGTTATTGAAAAAAGTATAGGCGCCCAAATACAAAATAGAAAAATTGGTAAAACGCCTCCGCTAAACTGTGCATTTTTTACAACTTCTGTCTTCATTTCTTCCATAATTCACTCCTTTAGACTACTTCCTAGGTAGTCTTTTTTGCGTATTCCCGCCGGAAAATTATATGCTCATTGGTTCAATACCCGGGTTTCAACAGGATTTCCCAATGGTGTATATCTTCATATATATTCATGCCTTTTTGACACAAATGGTTATTGTTTTTTATCTCTCACCAAGACACAAAGGTGGTTTCTTCGTGTCTTCATGTCTTGGCTTGTACTTCTTACTCTGGCGCTGTTGATGACTGGTTTACTGTTACAGTGAAAGTAGCAGGACTATATCCATTTCCTGGTTGTATTGCAATGTAGTAGGTAGTTTCAGCATCAAGGTTATAAGAATTATATCCTTGACTTGTGCCGTAACTCCATTCAGAATCTATATAATCTATAGTATTATTATCGGCAGTGTATACTATTGCACTATTAAGTCCACCCACAGTTGCATGCGCATGTATGTAATAAGTGCCATTACTACTGGGTTCAAATTTATACCATGTGTAAGTATAAAAAGCATATTCTCTTGTTACTTCTTCTGACCATGTATCTAGTGCAAGTGTTGTAGCTCCAGATGGTGCAATAGTCTGATTCACTGCCAGAACGAAGGTGGCTGGACTGTTGTATTCAGCATCTGGCCGTAACGCAATGTAGTAGGTCGTATTAGCAGTGAGACTACAAGAACTATAGCCTTTACCTCCCTGCCATCCAGAAGCTATGCCGCCAATGAGACTATCAGCAGTATGTAGTATTGGAAATAAAAGATAACCATCAGTTACATCTGCATGTATGTAGTAAGTGCCATCACTGGTAGGGGTGAAACTATACCAGGTGTAATAAGAATTATGGCTGGTACTAGCATATTCTATTGTTGCTTCTTCTGACCATGTGTCTAGTGTAAGTGTTGTGGCTCCAGGAGGTGCAATGGTCTGGTTTACTGCTACCGTGAAAGTGGTAGAACTATAGCTACTACCCTTTGGTTGTAGTGCAATATAATAGGTGATATTGGCTGTTAGACTGTAGGACATACAGTCATAGTTACCAATACCCGAAGACCAAGAGCCACCGCCACCGCCCTGTGGCACTTCGATGCCATCTTCTGTATATACGATTGGTAAAGCCAAGCCGCCTACTGTCACATCTGCATGTATGTAGTAAGTGCCGTCACTGCTTGGAGTAAACTTATACCAGGTGTAGGTATCGTCATCGATGTATTCTGCTGTTAGTCGCGAAGACCAGACATTAAGGTTGAGTTGTCGGACCGTTTCTCCATCCCAAAGCGGCGGAATATAAGGGCCTTTTTTGAATGGCGCTATTAAATTAAAGCTGTTTGCCAGGGTGCCGGTCGCATTGCTGATACTAAGTTCATCGCCGCTTATCGAGTAATCAAAGCTTACCATAGGAACCTTTTGTCCTGAAATCGTTGCTGTAAGACTCAGTGTGCTACCCGATGTCTCAACACTCATCCCGGTGGCATTGGATACGCTTGTCCCAGTAAAGTTACATATGCTTTCAGAGGTAAATTCAAGATTATAGTCTTCAGGAAACGCTTTAGAATACCAGGTGCCCAACAACTCTTCAGGAATGGGTTCTGATTCCGGCTTTGTCTTTGTAAAATCACCCATCAAACCAAAAGTAGTAGCTAGGGAACCGGTGATATTACTAAGAGTGAGCACATCATTGCTTATTGCATAGTCAAACTTAACTACAGAAACACTCGCGCCTGAATAGGTCATTGCTAAATCAATGCTGTTTCCACTTATTGTTGCAACCAGTCCTGAACCGCCTGCACCTGCGCCGGTTAGATTGCAGATGCCTTCTTCGGTAAATTCCAATGTATATGTATCTGGGTCTATTTCTGAATACCAGGTGCCTATTAGTTCGCTGGGAATTCCATCACCATCATCTTCACCAACCGTACCTACTGCCGTATTGATATCGCCAGCATCGCCGCCTATTGCTTCAAATGAATCAATGCTGCCTTCATCTGATACTGCCAGAGTGATAGTCGCTGCACCCTCTGATGTTAAGGTCAGGCCTGCTTCTGTTGTGCTTGTCACAGTTCCTTTGCTTTTTTCCACATCGTCAATGTAAAGAATGTAGTTAGAGCCATCAATGACGATTTTCATAGTGCCTTCGCTGGTTTCTGTTGTGTAACTTATTGTTGCCGGTGTGGCAGTTTTTGTGATACCTTCACTGGTATTATCATCGGCGTCTACGGTTTTTACCGTAAAGGTATACGCTGTGTCATTTTTAAGGTTGTCCCAAGTGTATGTTTTAACCCCAGCTTCTACCGTTTTGGCAGTGTCGCCGCCTGTTTGGTCATGGGTAATCTCCACATGGTCAAAGTCCTCGTCTTCCGGGTCTGTCCAGCTAAGTGCTACCGAAGCGTTTCCGGGAACGGCGCTAAGATTGCTTACCTCAGCAGGCGCGGTGGTATCGCCAGTCTTATTGGGCGGCGGGCAAGCCGTAAGCATGAGCGAAATGCCTGCCATGAGCATGCAAAACATGCGAACGGCAATACCGAGTGAAAATGGTTTGTCCTTTTTCATTTAACTTTACCTCTTTTTTTGACATTTAGTAGAATATTTATTCGACCATATATAGGTATACGCCCCACCCCGCTTAAAACGGGGGGTCGCACACTTTTTTCTTGAAAAAAGTGCAAGTGGGGCTTGATAAAATTAGTGTTGTCCTTATCCATCGCCTTCAAACAAGGATAAACTGCGTATGCAGGGATAGTCCCCTGTTTCTACAATCACCAGGGCTACAATGAAACGCCGGTATTTATCGAGCATCTTCTGCGAAAAACCGGTGGCGGCTTTAAGTTGGGAGATAGGCAGGCGATGCGTTCTCTTCATTCTTTCCAGAAGCTTGGTATCCCGGATGATATGGCCGGTGATTATCCGGCAAGTTTTCCGGGAACGCTCTTCTTTGGGGCATTGGCTGGCAAGATCGCGAAGAGTAAAGCCCCAGGCTTTAAGTTCATCTTTAAGGAGCTGAATTTCGACCTGAAGTTCCTTTTGCTCCTTTGCCAGTTTCTGAGTATACTCTGCCGCCTCGCCAAGTCTTGTATCAGCCGGCCGGTCGTGCAGGTGCAACAGTTTTTCAAGATAGCGCAGTTCTTTATACGCTATATCCAACAAGCGGTTTCGAATAACCTTTCGACTATAGGGGAAAAAAGCTCCTTTTTCCGGTGTATAGGTCCGGACGCTCCGGGTAAAACTGAGCATTGCTTCGCTAAGGGCCTCTTCTTGTTCCTGTAGATGGGGGAAAACCGCTGTTATAGTCTTCTTTATAAAAGGAAGATAGTCTGTAATAAGGCTATTGAGAAGGGATGCATCGGTCTTGGCCGCTAAAAGCCGGCTATTTAAATCAACTTGCATTTGCTGATATTTTTTGCCATGATATATTATGGTTTAAACCATCATAATACGATATATTATATTTTACAAGCCCATAACCATAAAATTTTGTTATTCTTACAATATGAGTTTTACAGAAAATTTACGGGAAGCCATAGATTTTGCTGGCTTAAAACAAAAAGAATTAGCAAAAAAGGTAGATATTCCATTAAGTACTTTGGAAAGCTATTTAAAAAAAGAAAATCCTTCGATTCCTGCCGCCGATGTAGCCTATCGCTTGGCCCAGGCGCTTGATGTAACGGTAGAATTTCTTGTCACAGGCGAAGATAAAAGAAATACTGCAGTAACAAAGCTCAAAAAGAAGCGCCTGGAGGAACAACTTATAGCAGGCCTCACCCATGCAGTCCACAAAACAGTCCTAGAATGGGGCTAGCTTTTGCAAAAAAGTTTAAACCACGAATAACACGAATGATATTGCCTACGGCAAATCACACGAATTTTCACTTACTTATCGTAGATCATTCGTGTCGGCTTAGCCGATTCGTGCTATTCGTGGTTGTATGAAATACTATTTGCGCCTTGATTTTATTGGCGATTTTCGGTATATTATAGTAATGGATAATTTTGAAGAAGGCCTTGTGCATCAGTTTTTGTCGACGGTTACAGAGCCCTTTACTCTAGGCGGCCTTCTTTACTATATGCATCGGACTAGCGAGGGCGGGGCTTCGGCGCAGATGGCCGTTCAGCTTGATTATATGCTCAGCGCCGGGCACTATGCCTTCTATATTGAAGGCGAAAACCTCGATAAAAAATGGATTTCCCGGCGCGGCTACTTTGAACCGGCTCGTTTTGTTATCAAGCCGAGCCGCCTCGAGCTCATTAATGGCATCCTCATCCCCGGGCATCGCTGTATCCCCTTTGCAAATACTGCGCTGCTCCCCGGCGACTATCACTTTTTCTGGCAGGGCTCCGAAATTCCCGAGACAACATCGGAGGGCACGCCCGACGAGATTTATCCCTTCTTCTCTCTTTTTGGGCAAGAGTATGTTCCTCAATTTTTGGTGCACGATAACGAAGAGAACCGGGAGAATTTTGGGGGGAACCCCTACGATGAGCCCGACCTCGTTTCGGTAAAATCTTTTGATATGCGGGCTATCTACCGGGAAACGGGCTTTGTCCCCGGCGATTGCTTTGTTGTGCGGACAATTAACTGGGAGGAAGCTTGTTTCAGCCTGGAAAAAGTGAGCAAAGACGCCTGGGATGACGAAGACATTGATGAATGGATTCAGGCTGCGGAAAAGGGCTTTCTTGAATCCTTCAAAAAAATAGGGCCGGGGAAAAACCTTGACCAGCAGATTGCCCATGCCTATTGGTATGGCGGCGCCCGTATGCGCGAGCTGCCCTCTTGCCCGCTTGAGGACTTTATCTACGAAAGGTCTAACCGGATAGAGCTTACCCCTTACGGCATTGAAAGCCGTTTCTGGTATGCCGGCCGGGAATTGCCCGACCGCAGCGAGCTGGACACACCAAAGCAGCTTTTTTTTAGCCCTCTTGAAGAAATTCTTGTCCGAAATGGCATTCCTATGACAGAACGCGCCGTGCATGCCTACATTGTCGACAGCCTTTTTCAGGGAGAAGACAATACGCTTGAGCTTTACAAAAGGCTGGTTCCTACCGCAATACAGCTCGAAAAAACCGATGAGGAGTTTTTGAAGAAATTCCTTACCTATAATTACCGGGGGTATAAAAAGGTCTATAATGCCATGCTCGACCGGAACACCGGGCCGCTTCGTTCCCGAATGGTGGAAATCAATTCTGCGGTTATCGAGCTTGCCGCCAAGCTGCGAAAGAGCACAATCAACGGCACCGAGCTTCCCAGCCAGACCTATATAAGGCTCTCGCAGATTCAGTCTCATGCGATAAACATGCTGGAAAATAACCTCCGCCTGGGCGATATGGATGATATTGAGCTTGAATCGGCCGGCAATTCGCTTACCTCTATGGTAGAAGAATACAATGATATAAAAGATGAAATTGATGATTCAATTGCCGCCTTCAGGCGAAATGCCTTTTCTATTGTCCGCCCAAAAGACGATACCCGTATGCGCTGGCGGACATTGCAGTTGAGCATTGGAGGAACCGATGTGTGGCGCCGTATCACCGTGCCGGAAACCCTCAGCCTGGAAAAGCTGCATCACCTGATATACACGGTGTTCAATTGGACCGATGACGCCGCCTGTCAATTCATTAACCCGGGAAACGAGCAGAAGAATGAATTTTATGCCGATGAAACAATTGCCGACCTTACCGCCGAGGGCCTTATGGAAATATGGTATGAGTTTGGCGACTACTGGACCATAAAGGTTCTGATACAAGGCTACCACCTTCAGGTAAGCGATGATGAACAAATCACCTGCATTGGCGGCGAAAAGGCCAGCCCGCCTGACAGCTTCCAGGGGCCGGTAGAATACCGCCGTTACCTTAAAAAACGGGGCTGGCTCAGCGAAAACAAGGACGGCTTTGACCCCGAGGAGATGGATTTAGAAGAATGCAACAAGCGAATAGCGGCCTTAAGCCTAGCGCTAACATAAGCCTGTCTCTTGCTTGACAAGAAATAAAGAAAAAAGTATAGTAATTAAAGCAGTTCCAAACCGAAGGTTTAAAACTGTCCGGAGCGTAGGCCAGTGGCTAAGCCGCCAGCTTTGGGAGCTGGTTATCGTGGGTTCGACTCCCACCGCTCCGATCCTACTCTAAAACCGGATGCCTATTGCGAGGCCTGGCTTTAATACAACATAGTTTGCCGAGGGGAAGTACCAGGCTGCTTTTATTTGCGGGGATATATACAAGGAATACAATACATATATATCCGCACTAAAGGCTAGTGTAAGGTTCATGTCAAACGAGGGCTTTGTTTCCTGTGTATTGTTAAGCCAGTAGTCTGCAGACAGGGTAGGAATTCCGAAACCGAATTCCAGGCCTCCTGTAAAGCGGACAAGATTCCAGAAAAGCGCCGACTCATAGAAGAGCGCTATATTGGCAGTGTGAAATTGTGTTTTTGTATAATACTTTTCAAGATTCGATTTTATAGAAAGATAGTTATAATTAAGGCCAAGGCCGATATTACCCCAGGGGTTCTGGAAGGGGAGCCATTCTAGAGCGGCGGCGAAGCCAAGCGGATACATGCCTTTTGGGGCAAGGCTATTATCTTCAGTAAGAACTGCGAGCGGAGCATAAGCGGCACTGAGCTTAAACTGCGGTTCATAATAGTGCACAGAAGCTCGTGTTGGAATAACAATTACCGGATTTGTCTCCTCTGCCGGTATTTTCTCCGGTATTTTTCCATCGCCGGTAAACTCTGCCGCAACCTCAATTGTCCTTGTTGTTCCAAACATATCATAAGCGTCTGTATGCCGGGTAAAATAATTATCGTTGTTTAATTGCAGTATGTAGGGGTTTTCTGTAAGGCTTATAGATTGAATCTCTCCGTTTTGATCCGGACCGGTAATAGTCCAGCCAAGAAAGCGTTCGCCTGTTTCTGCAGTAGCGCTCAGTATGATGATGTTTTTGGGACCGATTGCCCTGACAGGCATTACAGGATCGCCATTCATTGTAATGCGTCCATCACCTTTTATTTTAAAGCGTAATTCATATCTGGGAATACGGTCGAGTATGGTATGTACCAGAACAGGGAAAAACCTGAGAGCCAAAGCATAATCCTGATACGCAAACTGGTCTTTTACCACAAGCTCTCCGGCCTCGTTATCCCAGAGCCAGGTTTGGATTTGAGTCTCGTTTTTAGTATCATCATAGAACAATTCCAAAGTGATACTATAGAGGGTAGAACTGTCGCCGGAATCGGGATACAGAGCCGGGTCTTCAAGCTCTGTTGTTTCAGCTATAAGATAAAATTGTCCGCTTACATTTTCTATAAGGGCCGAATGAACTACTTGCCTGATTGTTGCCTCTGATTCGCCGGGAGGCAGAGCTTTTATCACAAGCGGATACAGGGCGATGGGCAATTCGGTGTTGAAACTATCACTGTCTTGTGCGCCAAGAGGCAACGCGCCAAGAAGGCAAAAGAGAAAAAACGCTGATACTGTTCTCAATAGATGCTGTTTTACCACTTCTCTTTTATTATCGGATACAGGGCAAAATCATTTAACTTTGAAATCATAAAAAACAACCACGAATATACACGAATCGGCTTGCCGACACGAATATTATATTCTATGATAAGTAAGTAAAAATTCGTGTGGCCGAAGGCCATTCGTGTTATTCGTGGTTACTATAAAGTTAAATGATTTTGCCCTGTTATCGGCCTTATTGCAATTTACACAAATATCTTGTATAATGGGTAGTAATGAGGCATTTCGTTCTTTTTATCAGTTTATTGCTGCTCTCTGCCCTTCCTCTGACAGCCGAAACCGATGAGGCTGCTATTGCCGGAACCTACCTGCAGTTTGCCCAAAGCGCTCTAGACACAGGCCGCCTTGACATAGCCGAAACGGTTCTGCTCCGTGCCCAGGATTATGCCGGGGCCTCATCTGATATAAGCTATTTCCTTGCAGACATACAAAACCGTCTTGACCGGCCTTTAGTTGCTGTTTTGCAGAATCTGCAGGCGGCCTTACAAACCGGGCGCTGGAAGGTGTTTAACGAAGACGATGCAAAGCTGCTCCTTGCCAAAACGCTGATTACTCTATGCCAGGGAAACATGGCCCTGGGTATTATGCAGGGAATAGAGGGCGCCGATGCAGACCTGCTTCGTTTGCAGGCGCTGGCAGTAGCCGATGGGGGAAGGACTAGCGCCAACAGCGCTGAAATATGTGCCCAAACCGACAAAAACCTTTCAAAATATCCGGAGGATGTACGCTTTATCGATTTTTATCTTGCCTATTGTATCCGGCAAACGGAAGTTCGGGGAATAGAGCCTGCCGAAAGGGTCTTAATTGACAAAATACTTACTCTTACCCCCTATTTTTATGCAGAAAACCCCGAACTTTTATGGAAAGCGGCCTGGTTTAGCGATACCGACAGCTCTTTATTGGAAAGATACCTGAAAGGGACGACTAATCCGGCAAGCGAAGCGCTTTTTCTTGCACTGCGAAACGGGTTTTGGGATGATGATAAGGTCATCGCAGGTCTTTCTGCAAAGAATACCCTGGATTGGGGCCTTTTAAACCGCCTCTGGGCCTTTATCGCAAGTGATACTGCCGATGCTAGTGACACTGCTGATACAAGCGAAGCTAATGCTAGTAACACTGGTAACACAAGTGAAGCTGACGAAACTGGAGATACAAGTGACACTAGTGATACTACTAACACTGCCGATGATAAAGAACAAGCAAGGAATGACCGTCTTGCCCTGTATTCCAATGCACTAAAGACATTCAGCGGCTTTATTACCGAGGATGATAACCTGGACGGCAGAGCGGAAATTAAGGTTAGCTACCAAAAGGGTGTGCCGCAGTCTTATCTTTTTGATTATGCTCAGGACGGCCTGCCCGATTGGAATATCCTCTTTCAGGACGGTAAGCCTCTAAGCGGGACAATCAGGCTGCAGGACAAGGCAGTATCCCTTACCTGGAAGTCCTATCCGGCCCTTTCTACGGCAAACAGCGGCGGAACAACATACACTTACCGTCCCGGCGAATTTTCCTACCCTGCCCTGAAACTCGAGCCCTTTTTTGAGGCCTGGAATGAGGGCTTTGTCTATCCGGGGCGGGGCCAGGAGCTAAGTGAATTGGCCCTGGCTTCTTCTGCTGCAAGCATTGTCCGGCCATCGGAGCATTTTGCCGGGGCAACAGAGACCATAGAAACAGGCAAGGGAGGCGTCCCCTTCCATTCAAAGCTGACCGTGCCGAAAGAAGAGGGCAGCGGAACAATAGTCATTGCCGAGACGGCCTACCAAAACGGCCTTCCCCTGAGCACCCGGCTTGATATGGACCGGAATGGAAAGTATGACACCCTCTGGCGCTATACCGACGGCATCCTTTCGCAAATTGAAAGCGACTTTGATGGCGATGAAATTTATGAGATTGAACTTCGATGAAACACAAAATTACTGATAGAGTAGTATTTATACACAGCCTTATACTTTGTATCCTTCTTGTTTCTTGTGCAAGCAGTGCAGGGGAAACAGGAGATACATCTTCTCTAAAACCGACGGCGCAGTATCGAATTGAAGATATTGAACAAACACTTGATGGAGAACCGGCAAGAACGCTTCAGCTTATCGGTATGTATCGGCACACTTACCCCGATGTTTCCCCTGCCGATACGGCCCTGCTTTCAGGCTATGAAACCCAGGCAGTAGAGCGGCTTGCAGCACAACAGAAGGAGGCCTTTGATGAAGGCCGCTGGGAAGAAGCCGCTTCGCTTGCCCGCTCACTCAAAGCGCTAAACCAATACTATACTGCGATTGGAAAAGAAGATGCCCTTCCGGCGATTGCAGGCAGCGAAGATGCCTTCGATTTACACATTGCCAAAGAAGCCCTTGCTGCCAAAGAATACCTTAAGGCCTTTCTCTATGCAATCCGTTCGAATAAACACAAGGCGCTCGGCGCCGATGACGCCATCCTCTTTCTTGATGAGGCCTATAAGCAGAAGCAGCGGAGAATGACTGCCTACTTCCTCAGTTTACTACAAGAAGAGGAAGCGGCCTCTATTGATAATGCAGCCGAGATAGCATCTTATGTAAAGGGAAAAGACAGCCCTGCTGATATGATTAAAGGTGTAGCAACCGTTTTGGTCGACCATGGCTACAAGGCACAGTTGGGCATTGCCTACCGTGAACAAATGCTTGGCAGCGCTTTCTTTATTGATGCCGCAGGCTACCTGATTACTAACTATCATGTTATTTCAAGCGAGGTCGATTCAAGCTACGAGGGCTATTCCCGAATGTATATCAGAATGGGGAACGCCAGCGCACCGCGCCTTCGGGCCAAGGTGATAGGTTACGACAAGGGGCTCGACCTGGCGCTGATTAAGGCCGAGGTGAAGCCTGAATATATCTTTTCTGTGGTCGATGCGGCCGCTCCGGTGATTGGCGACAGTGTAACGGCCATTGGTTCGCCGGCCGGTCTTGAAAAAACAGTGACCCAGGGAATTATTTCTGCAACAGGGCGGCGGCTTCTGGAACTGGGCGAGGTTGTCCAAATTGATGCTGCATTGAACCCGGGGAATTCAGGCGGGCCGATTGTCGACGGCGAAGGCCGTCTTGTCGGTGTAGCCTTTGCACAGGTGCAGAACAACCCCGGCCTTAATTTTATGATACCTATTGAAATGCTTATCCAGGCTCTTCCTTCCTTGATAAAGGGCGGAGGGGCAGAACGGCCCTGGATTGGCCTCTGTGTGCAGGAGCAGGTGGACGGCCTTGATGTCTACTATACAGCGCCTTTAACCCCTGCGGCAGACATGCAGCTAAACGAAGGAGCAGTAATTACCGGCTTTAATGGACAAAGCCACACCCTGCCCGATTTACAGATAGAAAGCCTTTCTACAAGGCCGGGCGAATTGGTCTTTGTGCAAACAAAAACAGACCATTATCTTGTGCAAACAGTTCCACGGCCTTCTCAGCCTTTGCTGGCTGCAAGCGATGTAGACAGCAAAAATCACCTGAGCGCTGCATTTTTCGGAATGATACTGGAGACTGCCGGCAAGGAAGGCCCCTTTATGCAAAATTACCGGGTGCAGCGTGTCATCCGCGGTTCCATTGCTGACGATTCAGGCCTCAGTGCAGGCGACCCGGTGCGGCTCCATACGTTTAAGGTCTACCAAAAAGAAGGCTATGTAGAACTGTCCCTTGGGGTAAAAAAACGGAGTTCCGGCTTCCTCGATACACAACTGCGCCTTTATGCCTCGCTTGACACACCGGACACACTGTGAGCGATTAGATATTCCCCTGCCGCCCTGTTGGCTTCTCGCACTGCCTCGGGCAAGGCTATGCCCCTTTCCAGGGCGGCTATCAATGCGCCGCAATGGGTATCGCCTGCTCCTACAGTATTCGGAGCACTCATTGCCTCTGCAGGGACAAAATGTCCTCCTCCCCGGCTGGCTTCCCCATCTTTTTCCCGGTAATAGGCGCCGTCTTTTCCAAGAGTAATCACCAGGCTGTTTTCTGTTTTTTGATATAAGCGTTCTGCGGCAGTCTGCACATCGCTACAAGCTGTAAGGCCAAAGGCTTCCCCTTCAGAAAGATGAAGAAAAGGATGGGCTGCAAACATCGCCGTCAATGTTTCATCTGCAATGTCTTCCCACCGGCTGCCGGGGGCAAAATACAATGTCCATTGACGCTTTTCACGGCGGGCCTTTTTTGTTAGATAAATCAGATAATCTGCCAGAACCGGAGTATCAAGATCGATACCACAGACGAAGGCCGCTCTGAAAGCAACTGCTTCCTCCGACGGCAGAGCCTGAAACCAGGAAGGCTGAAACCGGTATTCAGCACCGCGGCGGCATAAAAAAGTCCTTTCCCCATCGGCCTCGACAAGGCAGTAACAGCAGCCATTTTCTTCAGGCACCCGGACAAAAGGCTCAATGCCTTCTTTTGCCAGCGCCCCTGCAACGAAATCCCCATAAACACCGGCCCCTACCGGGGAACAAAGCCGGCATCCCAAACCCGAACCGGCCAAGGCCTTGATAATAGCCCGTGCAACAGTATAGGCACAACCGCCTAGCTGTATCTCCTCTGTTTCAATATTTACATCACCCCCACGCGGTGGAAGCCGCCCGACCCTAATAATGACATCAGCCACCGTAGAACCTGCAACAAGAATTTTGTCCATACAAGAGAATATAGCAAAAAAGGGCAAGAAAAACAACCGCGAATAGCACGAATGATATTGCCTACGGCAAATCACACGAATTTTTTCTTACCAATCGTAGATTATTCGTGTCGGCCCGGCCGATTCGTGTTATTCGTGGTAGCAAAAAAAGTAAATGATTTTGCCCTGTCTTGTCCCTGCCCCCTACTTGCGAAAAAAACAGTTTTTTGCTATTCTAAGAATATGAAAATAGACCGTTTGTTCACTACGATTGAGGGAGGGCCATATAAGGGTCTTTCGTTTGAAAAACGCAAGAGTGAAATTCGCAATCCGAACGGGGAAGCGATTTTCTCTGATGATAACGTTACCGTTCCGGCTGCCTGGAGTCAGATTGCCGCCGATATTATTGCGCAAAAGTATTTTCGCAAGGCCGGCGTGCCAAAAAACATCTCGAAAGATGGCGCCGAGCATGACTCGAGGCAGGTTTTTCACCGTTTAGCCTTCACCTGGGCCGATTGGGGCAAGAAAAACGGCTATTTTGACACCGAAGAAGACTCAAAAGCCTTCTATGACGAGATTTGTTACATGCTGGCCCATCAAATGGCCGCTCCGAACAGCCCTCAGTGGTTCAACACCGGCTTATATTCCGTTTACGGCATCGACGGCCCGGCACAGGGGCATTACTACTACGACCCTGAAACAAAAAAGGTCGTAAAAAGCGATTCCGCCTATAAAAGGCCGCAGCCACATGCCTGCCTTCCCTATAATGCCTATATCAGCACGCCGAATGGGCCGGTAAAAATCGGCAGGCTGGTTGAAAAAAAGGCCGTCGGCGAAAAAGTTTATGACAAAGACGGTATTACCGAGATTATTGCAGTAAAAGACAATGGCGAAAAGCCCGTTCTCCGTATCGTTTTGAAAAACGGCAACGCCATTGAAGCAACCTTAGACCATCTCGTCTGGACCATTAACGAAGAAGGCAAGGCGGAATGGCTTAAGGTTGAGCAACTTAGCCCCGGTATGCAACTTCTTCAGATTAATGGCACGGAAATTGCTGAGAAAAACACTGATGACATTGCTTATAGCGAGGCCTTGTTGGCAGGCTGGCTTACCGGTGACGGCTTTGCAGGGCAGTATACCACAGGCAAAAACCGTTCGCTGACCCTCGAATTTATCACGGCAAATGATGATGAATATGATTTTCTTTTGCCCCATATTCAAAAAGTTTTTACAGGGGTGCATTATCATGTTGCTTCTGTCGAGACGAAAGACGAAAATCTTAATCTGAAACGTATCCGCCTTTACGGCGAGGAACTGCGGCCTTTTGTAGACAAATATGATGCCCTAAACCGCGGCCTTGATATGAGAATCCCTGAAAATATCATGCAGGGCGGAAAAAAAGAGGCGGCAGCCTATCTTCGCTCTCTCTTTCAGGCTGATGGAACGGTTCGTTCCCACAAGGGGCCGAGCGATTCCTTCGATGCAGTCCTTGTAAGCATATCGAAAAATCTGCTTGATGATGCACAGAAACTTCTGGCAAATATGGGAATTTACAGCCGCATAGCAATTTGTCAGGACAGGCGCGAAAACCGCCATCCGGCTTATCAGTTGAGCATTGGCTACAAGAGCGAACGCGAGAAGTTTGCAAAACTTATCGGTTTTGTTTCGAGCGATAAAAAATCAAAACTGGAAGATTCTTTGCAGGCTGATATAAAAGGAAAAAACATTCTCAAAGAGCGCTGGGAGACGATTTCGCGGATTGAATTTGCCGGAATTATGCCGGTTTATGATATTCAGACGAAAAGCGGAAACTTCCTCGCCGGTAATATCGTGGTGCATAACTGCTTCATCCTCTCGGTAAAAGACGACCTGGTAAACGAAGGCGGCATCATGGACCTGATTACCCGGGAGGCGCGGCTTTTCAAGTATGGGTCGGGGACGGGTTCGAATTTCAGTCATATACGGGCTGCCAACGAGAAGCTTTCGGGCGGCGGGGTTTCATCGGGTTTGCTTTCCTTCCTTAAGATTGGCGACCGCTCGGCTTCGGCGATTAAGAGCGGGGGGACGACGCGGCGGGCGGCAAAGATGGTGACCCTCGATGCCGACCATCCCGATGTTGAAAGGTATGTTGCCTGGAAGGCAGGCGAGGAACATAAGGTGGCCTCGATGGCGACCGGTTCTGCCGTTATTAAGGCGAGCCTCGATGCTATCAAGAAGGCTTACAGCAGTTTCCGGGGGCCGGCGACCGATCGGGCCAATGCCGAGAAGAACCACGAATTGCGCGAGGCCCTGGCAAAGGCTCTCCGCGGAAAGGTGCCGCCGAGCTATCTCTATCAGCTTTTACGGAGGCTTGAGCAGGGGGAAGAAAATATTGACACACAGGTTTTCACCACCGCTTGGGACGATGAGGCTTACAACACCGTTTCGGGGCAGAGCTCTAACAACAGCCTTCGGGTGACCGATGCCTTTATGCGTGCCGTGCAGGATGATGCCGAATGGAACCTCAAGGAAAGGGTCACCGGCGAAACAGTGAAGGCAATGAAGGCCCGGGATCTCTGGGAAGACATTGCAAAGGCTGCCTGGCAGTGTGCCGACCCCGGCCTCCAATACCATACCAGCATTAACGACTGGCACACCTGTCCTGCAGGCGGGGAAATCCGTGCCTCGAACCCCTGTTCTGAATACATGTTCCTCGACGATACGGCCTGTAACCTTGCATCAATTAACCTGATGGCCTTTTACGACAAGGAAACCCATGTTTTTGATGTAGAAAAATATATACATGCCATCCGCCTTTGGACAATGGTGCTGGAAATTTCTGTGGTAATGGCACAGTTCCCTTCGCCTGAAATTGCAGAACTGTCCTGGAAATACCGCACTTTGGGCCTTGGTTTTGCAAACCTGGGGAGCCTCCTTATGGTGATGGGCCTTCCCTACGACAGCGATGAGGGCCGGGCTGTGGCTGCTGCATTGTCGGCAATCCTTACCGGCGAGGCATATGCAGAATCGGCACGGATGTCCGAAAAGTTGGGGCCTTTTGCCTGTTATAAGGAAAATGCCGACCAGATGCTTCGGGTTATACGGAACCACCGGCGGGCTGCCTACAATGCACCTGCGCAGGAATATGAAGGGGTGAATACCGCACCGATGGGCCTCAGTAAAACGGCCTGCCCGCGTTACCTTTACGAAGCGGCCCTTTCCGCTTGGGATTCTGCGTTGGAACTGGGCAAGGCGCATGGCTTCAGGAACGCGCAAGTGTCGGCGATAGCCCCAACAGGGACAATCGGCCTTTTGATGGACTGCGACACCACCGGCGTTGAGCCTGATTTTGCCCTGGTGAAGTTCAAGAAACTGGCCGGCGGGGGATATTTCAAGATTATCAACCAGTCGGTGCCTCCTGCCTTACATGCGCTTGGTTATAATAAAGAACAAATTGATGAAATAACGGCCTATGCGACAGGCCATAAAACCCTTGCAGGCTTTGCCGGGACGCTTTCCGTAGCGGCCTTAAAGGAAAAAGGCTTCACCAAAGAGGCCCTGACGAAGATTGACGGGGCCTTAGGTGGCGCGATGAACCTTGACGGAGCCTTTAACGGCTGGATTTTAGGCAAGGACTTTATGGAAAAAGCCTTAAAGCTTCCTGAAAGCACCTACAGCCTCCCCGGTTTTTCTTTGTTAAAGCACCTCGGTTTTAGCGATGAAGATATTACCGATGCCGAAACCTGGGCCTGCGGCACAATGGGCCTCGAAGGGGCGCCAATCCTTAAGCCTGAACACTATGCTGTTTTCGATACGGCAACCCCCTCCGGTAAAAACGGCAAGCGGAGTATTGCCTGGCAGGCACACATTGGAATGATGGCAGCGGTGCAGCCCTTTGTCACCGGGGCTATCAGTAAAACAATCAACATGCCCAACAGTGCCACCTATGAGGATGTAAAAGGCGCCTACATGCTGGCCTGGAAACAGGGCCTTAAAGCCGTGGCCCTCTACCGTGACGGCAGTAAGCTTTCTCAGCCCCTTTCCAGTTTTGCCCCGGGAACAGACCCATTGGCCGATACCATTCTCGCGGTAGAAAAGGGGATGACCAATACGGGGGCGGCGGATGCCGCCGCCGTCGGGGGGGGGTTTTAAACCCCCCCCCCACCCCAATCATATTCCCCCCCCCACCCCCGCCCACCCATTCACCCCCCCCCCCCCCCGGGGGGGGGGGGGGGCTTTGAAACAATGCATGTTCATAAATATGTATAGATACTTGAACTAAGAAATGCGGACGTATGAAAATCAAATATTACACATGGTGGATAAAACTATCGATGATTAACCAGTTTGCACGTATTAAGAATTCTAATTACAGAAGATAAGATACTGCCTTTTCCTAACTATAACGTGCGAATATGCAATTTATTATATAAGTTCTCGATAGACCCGAGACCTTGTGGCGGTACACAGGATGCGGAAAACTGCACTACGTATAAATACACGAAAGGATTTCTGAACACATTAGTCTTTAACTATTTTCAGCTGGGCAAACAGATCGAAGGCACAGGATCAAAAAATCGGAGCTAAAATGAAGCGTGAACTGTGTCAATGTAATCACAGTCAGGTCTGACGATGTGGGCGACAACGGACAAACTGTCAAGCTGGTCGTGGTTTCTTTCTCCGTCCAAGAATAAGCAGGGATAATACCTTAAATAGACCATGACCAATTCCTTCCTAACTCATTTACAATTTAATTACATTACACAGGGTCTCCCTTGAAATGTTTATAATTTTTCAGCTGGTCAAGCGATTCTCTGATTTGACTGAACCCTAGTAATCACCATAAATTTACAGAAACTCACCACGTTACCATAATCTTCTACCAGTTTAATTCAGTCCTTACATTTATATTCTATTTATCTAAAATCCAATTCAATATTATCTTCTCATCTACATTTATGTCTCTTTCCCTGAGGTCTCCCCATCGTTTCTCAGTCAATGCTACATCGTCAATGTCGTTGACGGTTTATCGTTAATTGTACAAAAGTCACATACAGTAGCTGTTCCTCGTCTTTTCATTTCTTGCCGTTATAAGCCACGAAGTGAAGGTAAAATTAAATTGTAGCATTTATTGAATCCTATCTCCAAACGCAATAATCTTTTTGTAGAACTTCATATACGAGAGCTTCCTTACAGCAATTCCATCCAACCCTCTCCGTACCGTCTACTATGCATTCTAGCATCACCTCAAAGCCCTGAAAGATGGTGGTTAACCCACCCCCTCACTACTTAACACATCTCAACCCCTCTTGTACGATTCGAACCACAAAAGAACGCCACCTGCAACTGCACCTTGAACAGACACACTAGAATGTTTTCCATTTGTGATGCACTCCCACCATTTCGAGTACCACTAGAGTCAACATCGCATAATCTGCCTATTTATGTTTATGATTTAACAAGGTGTTCCATGCAGAATCTTAAAACCAACTTTCTTTTTTCACAGGCTTTTACCCCTATGAAGCCTGTACTAACATTTCGGTTTCTGACGGCAAAAAGGGTACAGATTTGCTTCTGGGTCGTGATGTCATGTGGACTTGTAGATTCGTATTAACGTTTTGCAGAGACGCACTGTAACCTTCTGCAGGGCCGAAGACAGCCCAAAAAACAACTTATAAGATGGAAGCGACATTAGAGCCAGTTACAATAGTAGCATGAAATTATGTGTGGTAACGAATTTTCAAAGAAATGCAGCGTTTGTAAGGCAATGTATTTGTTTTTGTATAATATAAAACAATAACAAGGCGGCTATGTGAAACACTACTTTAGCTTTCAGGTGTATCTGATGAACCACTGGAAAAAATATGAAACGCTGTATGAAGACATGTTACAAGCAGTTTCATAAGTTTGTTACTGCTGCTTGCAGACCGGCTGTAGGACCCACACAGCCTCATGTCAAGTGAATTCAGGGGTTCCTTCCTCGGGAGTAAAACTGCAGAAGGGTGGAGCTAATTACTTACTTCCACTCAGTACTGAGGCTAATAATGTATGTAATTATACCTCCACTTCCCTGATATCTCTAAGTGATGTAATGCTTCATGAAACTCAGGTACAACCGTACCTTTACCTTACAATTAACAACATGGCTACGGTGCGAAACTTTGAGATCATACCTGACAAACAGAAAGTTGGATCTGTATATACTAAGTTATTTACACAAGGAAGTGTCATTTATACTGCTACTGGACCTGAGCCGAGGAATAATAAAGCCTAGGATAACCCAAACTCTAACCCCGGGGCTAAATCCCGTTAACTCTAATAGTGTGAAATAACATCGAAATGAAATAACGCTGTGATTTAGACGTGAAAATATGTAGAATAAAATACGTTGTATGAGTTCTATGTGGAAGTCCAACTTTCGTGGGCTTTCTCGATAACCTCAGTGTGGAAGAGTGTAAAACATTCGTGAATGAAGAACCTCTTCACGGTGTCTGTCTACTGGGATGTCACGCCATGCAGTCTCGTAGACAGTGACAGACGTATAAGAGATGGTTACTGCCTCCGTTACCGCCCCGGTGGACGCAGTAATCACCTCTGAAACGTCGGTAAATTTCTACGAATCTACACGGCGTGATAAGAGGAGACATACAAGTTCATATCTGCCGCCACGAGAATCTGAAATCTACCGGAAAAACCGCTTGGTCACCATGAAAACAGCGGAAAATAAACATACATTTTTCATCAGATTGTTACGTTTTGGTTTGTGGATTACATGTGCATTTGTAACAAGAAGCCATGTGGGAATTTTAGAAGGGAAATCAAAAAAAAAAAAAGCTGAAATGGAGGACAGGTGGTAATGTTGAAAACGTAAAGTCGTAGACAGGAGGCTTTAAATACTTCATTACATTAAGCCGGGGCTTACATAGTCCAGTGTACGTTTTTAATGTGTTCCACCAGGCAATTAATGCTATGCACGAGATGCTATGGCAGATTATTATTAATTGCTCTAAACCTCAATAAACTGAGCTAATGAAGTAAAAACAGAATGAAAATGCAGCTTGCTCGGTACGTTGTGCTGTAAGTGTATGTGCATAGCTCCAAGTGACAGCTTCCTGAAGTACAAATGGAAAGAGTTACCATGTGGGAAGATAATGGAAATGTATTACCAACATAAATCGTGTACTAATTGATATATATAGTTCATAATCATTCGTACCAACGTCTGCACTCTACTGTTACACGAAGCAAAGCCATGGCTATCAAAACAAACACGTTTATTAGCAAGCGGAAAAACTGAAATGTTGGAAACAGCGGGAGTTGTGCCAGTAATATGAAACCAAACTTGAAGATACCTACGTCAGGTAAAACGTCAGTAAAAGACAATGACCCATCTATTAATATCAATTACTGACATAAGAATTTCGATTGTTAAAACTCATTGTTATTTACTGTAAGAAAAATCAAGTGGGAGGTTCCGTGATTAGCTGTCTCTATTCAGGAAATTTCGGTTTCTAATATCTTTTGTGTTAATTTGAACCTACATATAAATTGCTGTGTAAGTTCCAAAAACATCTCTACCAGAAAGTGGTTTAAGAGAAAAAAAAAGAGGCAATTGCATTGCGGTATTACATTTTAAAAAGAAGTAAAAAAATCAAAGCCTGTGTAAAATTTACAAAAAAAAAAGGAGTGGAACATACCACTTACTTGCACAAAGGGTGGGGGTGCTGTTTCTTTATATTTATAGGCCTACACTTCAAAAAATTAAAAAAAAGTATTTTAGCTTATTTAAATATGTTCTCACCAGAATATGAGGGGTTTTGTTATTTCATTTCGTAGTAAATACCGTGCTTCAAGTATTATAAGGCTGCGTTCATTCCTTAGTTTCTGATTATAGGTCGAATATTAATTGCGAGTTTCCGGGTTCTCAGAGCTGTGACGACGGATGCAGAACGTTTCTCCGAAAAGTTGGTACCTCCCTACGAGTCTACACTGTGTCACCATCCAGAATAACTTCATTGTCGTTTAATATTAATAGTCTGCTAGAATCGTGAACGCTACGGTACATGTTTCCGTTATTCTCTGATATCCGTCTACCGTCAATTTAATGAACTTCATCTCTCTTCTGTATCCACACTTCAATAAAATGCCAGGACAGACAAATACGACAACATAATAATTCAACAATTCAGAAAGAGATTTAATTAAATTTGACTCAGCTCACGATATTTATAACAGCAGCACTGTTTAAAAAAGTAGAGGCATAGTAGCATGTTTCTGCTTTATTCATACAGCTGCAATGCGAATTCCAATTGCGATTTTTCTCCGTTTCATAGTGACATACTCATGACGGCGAGTATGAAGATGATTTTCAGGAAGTTGCGCCACGTTCTTGTAAGAACCGGCCAGTGTTTCATACGTACATGCTGCCTCCGTCATCAGGTCTACGAATCTTCGAATGCAGCGTAAAGAAACCTAATCTCAGAAAATTTACTAGGCGGGATTTTAGGTTTTCATGGCAGCGAGAATGTAGCTAAGAAACGTCGAACAAATTTAACGGACTGTAAAGACCAACATGGCGGAAGACAGTGGTCTTACTTCGTTGAGTCCACTCTTTCTTTCAAAAAATTTTAGTGACATTTTGTTTTAGAGGTAAATTATTTTTGTCTAATCTTCAATTTATTTAACGACCCTGTGTCAATTACTTAGGTCTACGTAACGCCTAATGATAACTAATGCAGCATAATAATTATGAAGGACAACTCAGTAAGTGTGTGATGCGAAGTTATCGTGGCTTGCTTTTAAAGAACTTCCAAGCATCCGAATGGAGGAAAATCGAGAAAGTACGAAAAGATTTCTGCCAGAAAAAGCAGTTTCTCTGCAGAATTTGTGAGATCCCAAACATGTAGCAAGATGGCTGATCACTACGGTCAGATATTCTACACTGTGATGTAGTTTGAGTTATGACGTACTGGTACCGGGCTGTGGGTTTCTGAGTGCAAGTCAAAGCTGGATTATAGACACGTGGCTCAGCCACAACACAGCCTTGCCCACCATAAATCTGACTCATTTCAGCCGCAAGACCAAACCGAAAGCCACTGTGTAGAGGATAGCCCATCTGTTTCGAACTTGGGTTCGCATACCGTCCGAGGACACAGACGCTGTGAGTAATGTATCGTTCTATCCAGTCTCACACTTCAGTTAACGAAAAACAATTTAAAACTGGCAATATCGTTTCAAAATCATCCTGCCATGTTTATTTACTCCATATACCCTCTGCGTTTAGAACAGTGTCGTTAAATTAAGAAAAAGAAAAACAAAAGACCGAAGTGCCAGCTGTTGGTGAACTATCTGCAGAGAAGGTGAAATATTTTCTGGCTTTCAAACGTTAGTACACATTACGTGATACATTTTGGGATTCTCGGGGCGGTTGAGAGTGAAGATGGTCCTCTGGGTAACTGTAAGCTTATCAAAAAACTGTGCTACTGGAGTCATTTGCAGGAAAGTTAAATTGCAAGAGAACAATACATCATCCAATCAAATGTGTGATTTTAACGCAATTTAAACTAAATAACACTTCCTTTGTAATTTGGTTACGTGTGATTTTCTGCTGAAATAAATGAAGAATGTATCTGTGTGTAGAATGAGATTATGATATTATGTTTTAATGCTCTTCAATAAGGTGGTAATTAAAATTGTCTCGTCTAAATAAACATTTAAATTCCTAGACAAGTTTGATGAATTTATCCAGTAGCAAATGTGATCGAACTAGGTTCATAAGTCCTCAACCTGTTTTATGCGTATAGAAAGACGGACTGGTCAGTTTTAATAGATGTTCCACAGGGTTCCAAACTCGCCTAAAAGAGGAACATACGGTTTGAATGTCTGAAAAGATGTCCCAGTCTGTACTCACACAATTCGATTGGAAACTAGCTGTTATCGATAATCACAATTAGGCTGTTAACTCTGCTGCCTCCATCACGATGTTTGTCCACGTATAACAGTAATTTGAAAGCGGAGGCAACCTAATGTGGCACAGAGGCAGTAACAGCACCGTGCTCACGTATGATAAAGGAAGTATGTCACTCGACGGATGACTGACTGAATTAGGAATTGTCTCGATGGGTGTGCTGTGTGTAAAGTGTTAATCACGCTCCCCGCCATGATGCCTGTCAGTAGCAGGCGAGGCTCGAACCCACAAAGTAGCAGTAACAGCCACACAGCAAAACCGCGAAAAGAAATGTGTCACTCGAGTGTGATGCGAGATGAAATGAACTGAAAAGGAAGATTCAAAGGGAAATCCGAACACATTTCAGCTAAAAAAAAAAAAAAAATTCGGTTTTGTTACAGATGGCATAGAAACTTTGAATACTTGTCACAGGCCTTCTTTCAAGAGCTCTACGCTCTCTCAGGCTTTACAGACTTCATGACAAAATAAATTAACGGGTACTTTGTTTGTTTTACTTAACGAAGCAGTCAGTAGCTTAGATTACATAGCGTCCAATGATAAAGTGATTAATTGGTAAGGAATTTGAAAGGATGGGGAAGGAAGCGGTCGTGGCCTGAATTAAGGTACTATCCAAGCATTTGCTTGCAGATAGTGAGGAAAATAACAAACAACTTTAATCTCAGCCTGAAGGCAGGGTAAGGTTAGTCAAGTATATCGTGCCTTTCCTCAGTTTCTCCAAACAAATTCTAGGATAATACCTTAAATCAGGCCATGACTTCTTTCTTCTACATTTTTCCAGTCCATTATTTAACAATCATTATATACATTAAATTGATAATATGTTAAACAAATCAAGAACAAAAATAAAAATATAAACGGACTTTATTTACTTAGTACATAACTTAGACGTACCGAACCTCCACGAAAATGATATGGAACGTCCCAACTGTGAGCTCTCAAGGGCACATTAGGCCATCTCGCTGTTGATTGATGTTCGCTGCTTTTATCTGTCTTTACGATTTCAAGTTAGCCACCTGTTTAACTTAAGTTTCGTAAGGTTCAAGCATTGCGCACTTCCTAGCTGCCCTTCGCCCATATTGACTTAATGTCTGAAATAATTTGGTATAATTATACGGAGACGTCTCACTCCCAATTATGTTGAGTGTTCCGAGATGAGTAAGAAGGGAGACGTAAAAATTTTCACCTTGAAGAAAGTTTGTCTCCAGGCTTAAGTTACTCTCTTTCTTTCTTTCTTTCTTTCTTTCTTCCCCTCTTTACTGACATCAAGAGCCATAAAGTTCCTTCTCTAATATCCTGACAGTCTCTGAGCAATCAGTTTGCTTGTCCAATATCCAATTTGCATTTCTTCAATCACAGTCACTTTATTCAAACATTCTCAAATCAAGCGCCAGTGAAACACACGATTCTGACATAGTGAATTCAAAGTTATATTTACGTCTAATCTCAATTAATGTTATTTACAAATTTAAAGTTTAAAGTTATTACAGTTCATTTTTAATTAAAATTGAAATATGTAGGAATTTTACCGAGTCAGCGGTAGTATGTGAACAAGGGAAATATAAAATTGTAATTTCTATCGCAGAGCCTTTCAACTCTACTGTACATTTCGGTATCTCTTTTTAGTATTCAGAAACCAAGGCGGGAGGTGTCCTGCAGCACATCACAGCTTTTCTTTCGTCTTATTTCCAGTTCGCGTGCATAATCTTTCTCACAACCCATTCCCGTTTGTGGTTGATACGTTGTTATTAATTAACCTACAAAACAGTTTAATGATTTAAATTACGCATTTAGAAACTCTGTATTTATCCTTCAACTGAGCTGTGCGTCTGAAACCGGCCATTCTTTAAATTTAGCAATTTCGACTCTCATGCAAGGATTATGCTAGATTCTTGACTTTGTAAGATTGAAAGTTAACTTTCTTCCATTTATAGATATACACAAGAGATTGGGGCGGAAATGTATGTATTTTTCTGTAGATAAAATCAAACACCGGGAAGGTGTCTTCAATAAAAGCTGCATATTGCATCGAATCATTTGAAGTTTTGAATCTGTCAGTTCACTCACCTCTGTGTACACCAACCACAAAGCTCCATGCAAGTGTATGCAGATCTGGCCTGAGCGTCGCTTCACAGATATGAACTAGGACAGATCAGCAGTAGATAGACTAATCGGTCTGAATATATTGGGAAAATATAATAAGCCTATATGCTTTATTCATAATCAAGGTACTGATAAATTCGGTTGAAAGATAGAAAGAAAGGACTAAACTCCAGCGTTCCTGGTTTTGAAATAAATGACCCCGTTTTACTTTCCATTTGTGTGTATATATATACTCGACAAGATACGTTTTTAATACTCGATTCAATATCTACTTTTTCAGAGACATGTTTAAATTTTGTGTTCTTTCATGCGTGTATTTCGCCAGAAGCTTCCCATTTGCAAGTCGTGTTGTTTGCTTTTGCTTGCGTTTCTGTCTAGATTCACAAGCAGTGTTTGTGCCATATAGTTTCTCCTTGCGTCCCTGCGGACACAAGTCACAGTGAAGTCCGACGTCATTGCATTCGTGCACAGCGTGTCTTAACACATTGTACGACCCATTTTATACAAGACTGATTTACGTTTTACTTACACAATATTTCTTTGCGTTGTAGTCAGATAAGTTTCCTTTAAGTTGTATTTAGATGAATTTCTTTATGTCGTAGTTAAGTAACATCTCTTTAGATTATCATTAGATACGATTACTTAATATTATACCTAGATAAGATTAATTTACATCGTTTTTACGTTGTATTAATTAACATTTCTTTAGTCTGTCATCAGAAAAGATTTCTCTAAGTTGTGCTTAAGCATCATGTCTTCACGACGTTGGTTTTCCACAAAGTTCTATTCATTCAAGGAATATCTTACTATGGAACCCTGAAGTTCATTGCCGTTAACATAAAAGTCAGCAATTGGAGCCCGCCATTAGTCACTGCAGTCCAGTTCACATTATCATAACCATTTAGTCATTAAAATATTATCCTCCTATACTAGCTATTGTCTTCCACACAGTTTTAATAACTTATCACTTACATCCCCAGTTCGCACTACCATTGGTCTATCTTCCCTTATATAAATGGCTCATACCCCCAGCCTGACTTAATTACACTCTAACGATGGACACGACATTTTATTCAGAAAAGCTGGTAACCACTTACAAGGCTGCATGGCCTCACAACTGAGAACACCACAATCAAAATTTTTACCGCGATGAAAGTGTCGAATTTCTAAAAAAATGTTTCTAACAAATCAGTGAGAACGTAAGAGAAGATACAAGCCACAATAAAATGAAACACAATGTTCAGGGTAAAATTTCTGTGTGTTAAATTAAAGTCCAGCACTTTATTCGACATAAACCAGTCTTTTTTAAGTTTAAATCCGAAACGTTTTTGCGGTAATTTAAGTAACTTGGGGAATGAAATAAAACCAAACCGTCAACGAGCCGTTTCTGTGCAGTCCAACTTAAAGTGGTGACACGACGGATTGATGCAGCAAAGCCGAGGGTGCGAGTGGGGCTGTCGGTGATAAACAAGGACCATCGAGGGATGGGAGTGGCGATATATCACCGGCAGCAGGTGTGGCTGTGCTCACCACATTACTCCAGGCGTCAGCAACTTCTCCATTACAGCACAGCGGCACGTTGCTTCCACAAATGGACTTATTTATACACTTATTCGTTTATTGCATAGGTCGCTTTATAGATCTGTCTGTTATTGTACATTATTTCGTTTTAAGTGTAACCCTATGCAGTACTCTAAGTTATGATAAGCCGAGTGCCTGCCTAAATTTAGTGTCTTTAATTGCCCGAAGCCTTTCATTTTCTTTATACAACACAGAGCACGTCTTTCTCAATCCACCCTCCAGTTACTTCCTCTTTGTTACGTCGAAATATTCTCGTCAGCATTTTGGTCTCAAAATTCCTCAACGTGTTTTTCCCCTAAGACTGCAGACCATGGAGCATACTCGTATAAAACAGAAGGAAGTAAAGCCACAGTTTTAAAACACTGCATATTTAATGCCTCAGTTCACAGAACGACATGACAACAGCGATTCGACTTCTTTTTGTTATTTATTTCAAAGCGAGTTCACCATTTTGTAGCTTAGAGCAACAGAAAGTCGTGTCCTCGGTCTTACATTTAATTTCAAAAGGAAATCTCTACTGAATTTCATGCATAAAGGTGATAATTGTACTGTAATATGCATTAATTTAATAGTGCCTTTGACTTATGTTAGATAATACAAAACGTGTTCGTCACTGAATCTACAACTGAAAACTGAATTAACAATTATGATGGAATTATTTAGCAAGATACACTAAAATAGCCTGATTTCTCTCGTCTGTTGCGTTTAGTGGAAACTGAATTCCACACAGTCAAGTTGGAAGAGGCAGGAGAAAATCTTAGTGCGGTTAGAGCGATTTACTACCGCTATAAACTTATATCATTGAACTGGCCAGAGGCCTGATGGCAGGTTGATGAACTGTTGCACAGAGCTGGCTGAACACAGACGTTAATTACTACAGACATTGGTATTAGTCCGATTACATCGGCGGTACGGAGCACCTATCCTAAGTCATTCATGTCAAATTTAAGAAAAATACACAGAAATATTTCAAGGTCGCATCCGATCCTTTCATTTCAACATAAGTAAACTTCCTGCTCTTTATCTTCGCCCAACATAACTAGCAGTTGATACAGCGAACTCGAATAACTTCTGTTAATAAGGAAAAGTTGTCCTTGGTACTTAACTAAACATCACGCCAAGTAGATGTATGGGGAAGTGGAGGTACAGCTCCAGGCATTATTAACCACGACATTAGAACAAGATGAGTGGTTAGCTTCACGCCCCGGCGGCTTTACTGCTAATAAGAAATCTCGTTATCCACTGGACTTGGGGCGGCCTGCCACCCACAGACTTTCTAAACGTTCCGGCGAAAATAAAAATACATTTCCTGCAGGAAACCCAACCCCGTCTATGTAATAATAACATTTATCGTTATAATAACAACATCCGATAACGAACCAGTCGCCACAAATAACAGTTCCCTACCGGTTGCTGTTTTCCATTTTTTTTCACTTCCTGTAATACTTGTGTGTCCTTTTCTATCGTTTTCCCTAAAAGACAACACATCCTCCTTTCGCTGTCATGCCAGTGTAGCAACACCCCCATAATTTCTTATTGCTGTTTCGTCCTAAGTAAAAGAATCCCAGCAGCCAAGATTGGAAACAAACGATTTTTAGCAACTTTTATTTCTTTGCATTTTCCGTATTTTGCCAAATGTGGTCCCGAATATATGAGACACCCTGTATAATATCCAGCACTGGTTATGGCTGTAACTTTTTTCGTTAAAGGTACCCAAATGGTTTTGTTTTGACAGATAGACTACATCTCTAATGCACTCTGATATCAATTTATGACGCTCAATTTTGCAATGCTTCCCATGCAACGAACCTGGTAAAGTTACGCTGCCATACGGAACGAGAATAGCCACAAATCAAGTGGTATTTTTATATCTGTGTTTATACACGGTACACAGTCGTTAAACATGTGATAGTGTACAGCGCTTGTCACTGCTTGCAACTCATCGTTCATTTTGATTAATATCATGTATCTGCTGAAACCCACAGGCTGGCGATTTGTTTATCCTCGGAAAAGTTACACTGCTGAGTAAAGCCACGCGCTTCATTTAGTGAAAACGCAATTACTTTCTCTATTGTTATGTATCGAAACAAAACGAAAGAGTTTCATTGAAAAACCAACGTGTAGAAAAAACAAGGCAGAAGTTTCGCTGAGTAGTTGAAACTAGTTAGGATGTCACATCTGTGGAATCTATACAGACTTTCTACTTATCTGTATTTTGATTTCTTACACACTTCTCTCACTTTTCGTATGACGTCATGTACGCCTACAGCTTTCTTTTCGCAGTGTACAACTCTATACCCTGCTCTGCATCATATTTCACCTTGTTTCTTGAGCATTTTCACATTAAGCAATTCCCTGTCCCCGGCATGGCTCGAAATCAGGTTGCAGACGGGAACGAAGGCCTCCAAATATGAAGGGTGGCTGCGAATGTATTAAAGAAGCATGGACAGCCGACAGAGGGTAGTCCTTCAGAATAGGACTGGACAAAAGACTAAAACCCTTCGTCATATAACAGCATTATGTTGTATAGATCACGGATTTGGCTCGTTTTTCAATAAAAAGGAGGTCATTTCTTGACTACCCACATTAGTAACGAAAATACAACACGACATGTTGCATGACATCAGTATCTAAAAAGAGAGAGACCTTCTTGAGAAAGTAATAGTTGCTCAGCTAGTCAAGATATTTTCCGCCTTCTACGAAACCCAGAGGCTTGTTGCCGTGTTTAAATAAGCACATCACTGGTCCATATCCAGAGTTATATAAATCCAATTCATAGCTTCAAACACTATCAGCATAAAATCTATTTTAATATCCTCATAATTAAGCCTACATATTCCCAGTGGTCTAAAATATAAACAATTCTTTTTATTTAAAACATGAGGCAAATGAAGATTTAACATTCTCTTTATTCTGTCACGAACCTAATCAGTCCCTGTGAACTGGAAATCTTCGGCTGTCTGCTCACTCAGGAAAGTGTTCACTTTTATCCCTCTGTTTGAAGAGCCACCTGAATCTGTTGTTACCTTTTTAAAAGCGTCGAGATGGATCGAGTAAACTCGTTTGCAAACTGTCCTAATATCGATTACTGTAGTCTGTTATGTTGAATTAAGTTTTTTGGTTCACCTTATGAATTCCAGTTTATTACCTTAAACTACAGCAGTTTCAAAACCTCACTGCCCTTTCTCATTGGGCATTCACAGTTCTCTGCCGCTGCTCCCATCCTTAAATTCTGAAGCAAATTTATTACACATAAAAGTACACAGAAAAAGAAACTGCTAGTTCAATGCAAGCTTAGCAACCGAGAGAGCCAAGTTGTGGTATCGCTTGTTTCTTTGTGAAAAAGAAAACACGATGTATATTTATTGTGGTGAAAGGTTTTCATATTTGACTGATTCAAAATAAACTACTGTCTTTTAACTGTAACTAGACATGTCAGGAAATCGTCCATCCTCTGACTATTCAGTATAAAATTTCCACGAGATTGCAAACTTATCATCCATTTCTTTCTACTTTTTTAAGATATTATACAGTTCTGTTGGTGAAGCAGACGTAATAAATCATAGGTTTTCATCTGGCATCAGATTACTGGCGTGTGTCCCAATCCGAATGTGAAGTGGCAGCCAACATGATGTCCTCCTCCAGATTTCATTACCATGAGAGATGGGCCCAAAGGGAACTGCGGGTTCTAACAGCCAATAATATTTGATGATGGATGAGATATACAAGTTCATTTCTTTAACACTAGAAGAGTCCATTTCTATTCTGACCACGAAATGCTCCGCGCCCCCCTCCCTCCCCCGCCATCAAAATCTTTTCTGGTCATCGGAAAGATATCACGGAAATATTTTTCTGCAGAGTTGCAAGAAGAAATTCAACAGCGTACAGAAATGTATGTTGCGCATAGCCTTAACGGAAGTGGGTTTGAGTGCTTTTGTAAAGTAATGTGAGTTTCAGATACGCACAGTTCTGCCATGTATTTTATTTGACCTTCGAAGACTGGAACAGAGCTTCTTAGGCTGCTGGCCGCTGGCGTCTCGCGACTAACAGCGTTATAATGCAACCTGAAAGGTTCAGAGCATGTAGTTTCTTCTTTTAATGGTTTACAGCACTCAAATCTACTGTAATTAAGTTTACAGTATCCTTTTTTGCCAGTATACGTTGTGTACCATCGCTGAGAGCACAGACGTTAAACGCATGTATTGTGAATGATTTTCATCTAGTGATCTCAAAGACCTGACGATGGAGAAAGAAAGTACGTCTGAAATTTCAAAGCACATCTACCAGACTACACCGCGCAACAACCCAGCAGATAGCCATCTTCATACTCGCCGCCGTAAGAACACAGAATCTGATGAAGTTAGGTTGTTTTGCGAGACATGTCATTAACATTTTTCCGTATTTTGGAATTGGACAGCTTCCGGTTGTCCTAACCATGAGAATGTTTTGCGTTGCTTCCGTTTTGTATGCTTTTGACTCGCTTGCTGGTACAGACAGGATTTCAGACTTTTTTTACAATTCCCTTTCTCGTCCAGTGTAACTCACACACGCTTCAGTGAGAGTGGTGCTGCGGTAAAGGGTCTCCAGCTGCCCCCTGAAGCCTACTGCCCACGGCGCATCGTATGCGTGGGTGTGTGTATGCGTGTGTGTGTGTGTGTCTGCGATTGTGTGATACCGAGTTACAAATTAGAGAAAAGGATGTCATCATTTACATTCGACATGTCCCACACTAACGCTACTGTACTCCATTTCAAAATTTGTTTACATCCAGTAGGTCCAAAGCTTAGCTTGAAAAGAATCGATTTCAAATGAAATGTGAGAATCCGGTTGAACTTAATCCATGTTCATGAATTTATAAATGTATCTGCATTTAATTTTCCTAGTCCATTCCTCTTCAAACATTAAATTCTGGGAACATGCAATAACATGCACTATTTTTCAAGTGTTCGATACAGTGTACTGTGAGAATAGCAAGGGCTGTAAATGAAATAGTAATAAAATATAGTGGTCCGTATTTATGAATAATTTCCATAACGACAGATTCTTAGTATGTTAAGTCTGTCAGATATAAATAGAAATTTTCACACCGTTGTCATATTTGCAATTAACAAGAAAATGTTTCATTCAGAAATTGAATGTATGTTTATGATCTACTTCGATAAGCAATTTTATATCCCGAAATCTAGCATTTTATCGTTTGTCAACATAAAATCGAATCTCATACATGGAGATACATAACTGGTGGAAACGTTTCGGCAGCGCTCATACACTTGTCTTTTCTTCATTCCCTTCAATTCATCATAATCACCTCCACATCTTTCTTCGAAGATATATAATTTCAGCAGCCGATACAACGCCATTAAAGCAACCGACAAACAAGTCCACTTTCTTCCATGCGACTGGCTGCACGGGTGCCACAGTCTGTGTAACATAATGCTCGCAGGTGCAAGGCGTGCTGCAGAGATTGTTAACTCAGGTGGACAATTAGCTCAGACGTCTGATTTAACCAACCGGAGCCTTGCCGATAGTTCCAAGATTCAAAAAAAAAAAATACAAGAGAATCGTATCCATTTCATATCTGTGCTTTTTCTAAATCACTGGGGGACTGCTCCAAGCTTCACCATTGGCGGAAACCGGGCTTGACTATTTCGCTGGAAAATACTTAAAGACCGCCAGGAACGTTGCGGCGTTTTGAATCTAGAAAGATCTGTTTCATTGCAAACACAAACCTTATGTTCTATGATGCTTTTAAAATGAACAGAACTTGTCCCTTTTTTTCTTTGAAGAGAAATATCAGAAATGTAGAAAATTGTGCACAGAGTAACTTGTTGATACACAACATCGTGATTATTCTACCAATTTATTAATAGAATATAAATTAATTTCAGTTTAGAAGAACGTACAAATATGGCTGAAGTGCTACAGTTCCGCGTCTCTAAAGCAGTTAAAACTACACGTCTGTGTGAAATGATGATGATGGTGGCGGTAATGAAGTCCGCTACGAGAAAAAAAGTGGATGCGTGTAATGTCAGTGGGATGGAAAAACCGGCATTCCTTCATAATGACAGGAATAAAAACATATTATTACGCACTATCTTCCTGAAAGGTGTGGAACTGATCTTATTTTCTGAAGGAAGTGAAACAATTTGAAGCCTAGTGCGTGCCACCAGTCGCGCAACCTTAAGTCGAATGCCAAGTTTATTACATACTAGATTATAATTACATATTAACTTTAAAACTACATAATTTCAAAAATGCGTTTAAAGTGTCCCCACCCCAATCTAGACGTAATTCAATTTATTAGTAGAAGCGACACGAAGATTGGCGTCATTGTTTAACAGTCCGAAAAATGGTTGACTTATTTGGTAAAGCATTATCAGGGAATTGCACGTGATACGTCTGTTTAACTGCTTCATACAACCACGTTATAAAACAACGTTCAACGATAAACTCAGGCTGCAGTGTTGAAAATGGTATGATGCTTGTTAAACAGTCGACTAAAGAGGAACATGTACCAAGAAACTGCGCAAACCACAAACCTGTTGGAGTGACAGAAATCCGATGTTACCACTCGGCACGGCAAATTGAAATTCTCCCATCATACGAACAAAATAATTTATCTAAAATTCGGGTTGCACAACATTTGCTACACAATATATAAAATACGATGATAGGGACATAGAAGAAAATTCAAATAAAAGTGAAGCATATGAATAAAGGAGAAATTTACTCAACTTCTACTATTGTTGGGCACATTAAATCGAGGAGGTTAAAATAGGATGATAAATAAAAAGAGTAAGGATTCAAAACATCACTAATAATGTTAGCGGGGATATCTGTAAGAAGATAAATTATAAAATAGCAAACAATATTGTACAGTGGTCAGGGAAAGAACTGGCACAAGCTGATTCCCGTTGTTTCTAGAAAAATAAGCCCAGGCAAACATCAGCTGACAACAGCAGCAACAGCTCTAACATTATTTCGAAAAAAAATTTCTCTTTGCTGACCCACACGCTGTTGATACAGTGTAATCAACACTGTATTTGCAGAAACAGACAAGGAAACACTATGGCGTTGTGACTCCGTGTAGACCCATAAGCAGATATCAACGTCATGGAGAAACTTACCGTCTCCATCTCTGTTTCTCTGACACGTTGGTACCTATGAGTCCACACGGCATGAAAACACACATCAACATTATCAACATAAACTCAAGACTCACAGCCGTGTGCGTTTCCTTCCAGCATGGACACACACACACACGCTATACACCCATACCAATTTCCATATCTACGACATGCTTATTTCCTGTGTTACAAATAGTCAAATTATTGCAGTATACTACATGTAATTCTACTACCATTTATATTTGTATTATTTTTGTGTAATATTTTACTATAAGAAACAGATTGTCGCTCATAAACAAAATGACAACTTACGTATCATGAGAGGGTTTGGTTTCAAAAGGCCAAAATGCATCATTACACCGCAAATGTGATTATTTTGTACTAATGAACTGCGCTAATTGGGATCATGTAAACACTATTTCGATAATATAAATAGTAATTATGGTATGAGAGATAACTTAATTCTACCAATCTCGTTACGAACAACTTGTTTACTGATACTACATTACAATGAGAAGCGAGTGTATTATCGATTCATTGCCAACAAAGTGAAAAATTTCATCCTTGCTTTTAAGATGGGATGAGAGAAATTCATCTTGATTCATTTGTGCCTTGTCTGTGTACCAACTGCTTCTTCAGTACGTTAAGGCTTAGCAATATTTCCTCAAAAATTGGCATTTAAATTTACTTCAAAACATTTACTTAAAGCAAATAATCAGTTGCTATTTTTAAACACTATACAAATCTGTCTTATATGCAATGGGTTCTTTTATCGAAGGTAAAGTAGCGGTGTGTGTGTGTGTGTGCGTGCGCGTGCGTGTGTGTGCGCGTGTGTGTGCGCGCGTGCGTGCGTGTGTGTGCGCGCTGGTGTGTGTGTGTGAAGCCTACCACTTAACTTACCTTCATCTAGTCCGATATTAGGACTGCGTGGAGCTATACTTCCGTTCTCCCATACCTTTTTAGCTATTCATATACCTTCCCTTTTGTTGTGGAATAGTTAATTTAAAGAGGTTAAAATAACCCGACTGTGTAACTCAAGTGAGTTAAAATGCTTATGGAAATTTGACAGGAAACGTCTCGGAAGACCGAGATGAAAATGCGAGAATGTTATTAATATGCACCTTAAAATAATTTAAATGTGTAAAATTCAGTACACAGCCGTTCAAGTGAACTTTTAATTAACTGAAATATATGTATGTTATGTTTAGTTGAAGTTTTCAGAATTCGTAAACATTCACAAGAGTTATAACATGCGTCAATCCAATAAACAACTGAAAAGGGGTTAAATGACGCATCCAATGGTACCGTGAACAACACAGGACACTTGACAATGAAATCAAAAGGCTCGAATCGCACTTAAAAACATGCCTCTGTTTTCGACACAGACCCTTAGTTCTCCCATGGCGATAGACTATGTGGTATTGATGTTGTTCTGTAGTGGACACAACCCAACTTTCTCTCCTTTGTGAGGAAGAAATTAAAATTAAAAGCCAGGTCATTGCATGTGGGAGTAGATGCGCAGAGAGCTAGTGGCTGCAGAACCTCGTGGGACCAAACTCCATTACTGCCGTTCATCCGGAATACACAGAAGCACAAGATCTCAGCGGGATCGGGGATTGCTTCCCTCATCTCAGTAGAGCTTCTATTTTGACGGATATATAAATACAATCGACCAGATATCGATTTATATTTTAATTCTGCTGCTGAAATTTCTCCGCGTTTGTGTGTATCCTTTATGACGTCTGTCAAGCATATTCAAGTATTTTACTTTAATTAAAACACATTCAACGTATCTCTCAGCTCTAAAATAAGGTTATATAATAGCACAGATACACTTTCTGTTATTATCGCCCGTGGAATCTTACACAGAATTGTGAGATCTAAGGTTCTCATGGCAGTGAAGATCACAATGTTATTCTTATAACGCCGTGTAGACTCGTGGGTAGGTAACAACGTTGCGGAGAAACATACTGTCTTTATCTTCAGCCCTCAACATGGAGACAGTACGTAACTTCAGAAATAGACTTGTACAAGACAATATAACATAAAAACGCGGACACATTTTAACGTCCTGAACAAAATTGGAACCCGCGATTCTAGTGTTCGAACGATCGATAATCCATCATCCATTACTCTGCACTGCCACTGTGACCGGTTTGTCCTCCTATCAATTTATTTAACTTGCTTAAGATTTATTTACTTATATTTATTAATAATTACCTTATTTCTTAATGTTTACTTCATTATATCTTGTACCATAAGCACAACTGCAGGCGGCGTTACAACCTAAAGACAAACATCAACAAAATAAGAAACGTATCAAATTCCTGCAATAGAACACACTGAATTCTCCAGTCCTTCAATGTGAAGGTTTGGAAATAATAAAGATCTTTGCTCGCTTACTTTTCAGAAAATTAATTAGTAATCGCAGTTCTTTATCTCAATGAGCCTATGGATTCATGCTGTTTTAGTTTAAGAGAAGAAATATGACAGAAATGTGGAATTTTCCTTAATCAACTTCTTCAACACGATAATGTGACGGCGTTAAAAATTATAACAGTTTTCAATTTCTTCTAGAGAGTTATAAACCTTTATGATCTTCAGGATATGTCGACTGGTGTGGCGAGTGGTTATGAGAATGTTAGAAATGTTGTTATGAACCGTCATCATACAAACACGGAGACCATGAAACATTTTGAAGTAAATTTTAAACATTGTATTTGGCTGAAGCAATGACGTTAGCTGTTGTTCTGTATACATATATATTTATATTTATTTCAGACAGACTTAATATACTTGAACATGTATCAGGCATACACGAAACGTTCAAAATTATTTATTAATTGCAAAAATGCAGAAGATCTTGCGATTTTTTACTTTCCAGAAGTGACGTTTTCTACATATTTACGTAATCCATAAAGGTAAATACAATATATGAAAAAGTGAAGATCTTTTAATTAAGTAATACCTTGTTTCGCTTTTACTGCTTGAAATGATATTTTGTTAGTTTCGAATGGAAACATCTTTATCTCTCTGCTGTACGGTCACGTGTAACCTGAAAATTTGAAGTAAATTGTTACACTAATTGTATGACATGTATAGACATGTATCGGGTTGTAATATCCTCACTACGTCACACGCAATAGGCCAGCGGGACGGCCGATGGGGGGAGGGGGTGTGTGTTGGGAGTGTAAGTTACTGCGTAAATAGCGAGTAGTACGAAGGGAATAAAAATACTTATTAAAATAGGGACGGTTTTCGAAATGTCGGACTTTATTCAAACCAAAATAGGCTATCAAACAAACAACTTACTGACAGAACAATTCAGAATATTTTCTTCTTGTGGCAAAGGTTCAGCATTTACTTGGTTGTTTTGTGGAGATGTATCAACTTGCGGTAGTATGATTAGGGCTGCTTTCCAAAGTCGTAGCGACGTGGTTAGCAATCCTGATCTGTATTCAGAAGTTTCCCCTTTCAAATATCAGCAAGAAAATGGGCCACGTTAACTGAGTGTTTCTCGTAGTCCATCAGGCACTGCCATGATATTGTCTTAAAACAGGTCAACATTGCTTTCCTCCAAGACCTTTCAGTTCATAAATTACCCTTTTTCGACGCTGTATAATCTCAGATATTGAAGACAATATTAATTAAATAATAGATAAATAATTTTTAAATTACGGATCTGAAGTTATGTGGGACAGAAAGCATTTGTAACCGTTTCTAAATAACTAGAGTAAAACCAGGAAAACCTTATAAAGAAAATCTGATTCCATTTCTAAAATGGTACCTCGTGTCAGCACTTGGCAAGTCCGATAAGGCACCCCATTGTATGATATGAGATGTACAGTACCTGCCAAGCAAAAGTCAACACACACTGCCGGTAAGATATTCTGCTTGGTGGGAGGGTAAAAGGTTTGTCTGCGTTTTTGCAGACAGTAAACTTCCCTGGAAAAGGAGAGCGCCTAGCTGAAACCATTGAAGCACACAGAATGAACATAAATAATTTATTTATCAGGAAACGGTAGTGAATTTATTAAAATAAAAGCAATATTTATTGATGAAATTTACTGCATATTGACTTTTTTTTAAATAAATAAAGATGCCAATACTCTACCTCAGTTCGTCCTTGAATAATAGTTGTATGCAAACAGTATGCAGAAATTTAAGTAAATTGAAGAAGCTTGTTAAATATTTCACTTGAATACCGATGCGTTTTCAATTGCTAATATGGAAAAAGAAACAGAATTTTCCACTTAAAAAATTTATAAAACATTTCTAATTCAAAAACCTTTGGAAAATAGCCGCATAGGCAAATCATTTCTCTCCATATTACAGAACTCTTTCCGCCATTGATATTTCATTCAGGAAGTGCGCTTCCAAACGGTCAGAAACTTTCTCAATCCGTGGAAATTAATTTTCGTCACGTTTCGTAAAATACACACTCAGTTTTATCTAAGCTTTACTCCCAATTACATTTTCATATTTGAATTTATACAAGAATACTCACTGAGACGAGAAAACAAAGGTTGAGTTCACAGAAGCTCAGCCCTGAAGATGTAGGCAGTATGTTTCTACGAAACGTTGACACATAGCAAAACACTTCACGACGATGCTATTTTATTGGATTGTACTCCGTGTAGACGGGTAAGTAGATACCAACAAAAACTTAAGCCTCGAAGATAAAGAGGGAATATCTTTCCAAAACGCTGGCATCTACCTAAAGTCTACACGGCGTCACAAACCAGCAGAACATCACCGTCTTCCTCAGCGCCGTCAGAACTTCAAAACTCACAACACAATACAAGGCGCAATAACCCAAGAGACCAGGACCTGTATTCACATCAATTTGGGAACCTAATATCCTAGAAAGGTTGTGGTTTGACAAAAAGCAGCTACTGAAGAGAATGTTTAAAAGTAATGATGATGAAGCAAAGGGGAGAAAGTGGAACACTTTATTATAAACACCTTTCAAATGTGTACTCTTTGGACTCTTCTGTCACAGAAATTAAAACAGGGAGGGAGACAGGCATGTAGCTTTCATGGAATAAATATAAATACATAATTAATTCTGGTTTGAGAAATTTATGGTGAAATACAATGGTGTAGAAAACTGTTAAAACTGGTGTCAAGGAAACGAAAGAAGCAATCGTGGCTCAGAGTTCTGTCAAATGGGGGCCTTTCTGATGTCTGGATATTAACCTTCGAGTTCACAAATAAAAATAAATTTATTTCTTGGGTGAAAAATTATCGTTCGCTCAAGAAAGATGCTGTTCTATGGCAAATAGAAAAAACACGGATGGATTGACGATTAGTTAGTCAGTTACGTAGCTAATTAGCCAACTAATCATCTAGTTTAGTCAGATAGGTGGTAATTTCAGACTTTATTCTCGTAACGATGTACATGTGCAACTATTACAATGTCTCATTTGTTAAAATATTTTGTCATTGTTAAGATAAAACCACACACACACATGCATGTGAATATAAAATGACTGTACACTTATGAAACAACGGGCGGTTATTTTCTCGATAACAGCATCAGGAACGTGAATGTTCAATATGGACATGAAATAATGAACTAACGATATGAAGTGGTGTTTTCTAGAGAAGCCTTCAGTAACCGCAGATAGTCAAGAAATTTAACGTCCTTTTATAGAACCCGAAAATACATTACCATGTTCACAAGAGCCTGCCACTGATCCCTACTCAAAGCCAGATAAATCCAATCCATACCCTCAATACGATTTCCATAATATCCATTTTAGAATAAAACCTTCCATCAATGCTCAAATCTTCTGAGTGTTATCTACATTTTAGTTTTTCGACCCAGAAATTTGTATGATTTTGTCTAGGGGGGGGGGGCGCGGGGGGCCGGGGGGGGGGGGGGAGAGGGGGCGAG